>CBFFLL010000060.1:0-1281 GCA_965642175.1 Candidatus Methanoperedens nitratireducens
TATTTGTTCAGACTTGGTTGTTTTTGCCCCATACTTTATTTCAGTTGGTTCTATGGTATATGTACCTGAATCTATCGCCTTCAATGCATAATCCAGGTCCAGAGACGCTCCCGCTTCGATCCTATCCTGAATAGTCGGAGGGAATCTGGAGCCTGGGGCAGCGGAAAATCCTGCTGGGAGCCGTTCCGTAAGTGAAAGGTTATATGCAGTCGCATTTCCGATATTTTCCACTTTCATAGTGAAGGATACGACATCGCCCGGATTGACGCTGGTTTTGTCAGCCGATTTCGTTATTACAAGATTGGGGATCCCGACAGGGATCACTTTAGGTTCTATATTGTAAGATTTGGGGTGCTCCCATGAAGATGGAAAATCTATTGTGAGCCGTGCATCCTTTAGAGTGATAAAAGAAGAATTGACTTTGATCTGGTTGAATGCTACAGCGGGTTCACCGTCGAACAGGTTTGGGTATCTTGATACACTGCCTGAGGTCATATTTACCTTTACATAATAAGGTGAGTTAATCTCAATGATCTCAATGAGAAATGCTCCATTCTCAAAGTTCAATCCAGTGTTGTTTGGAATCGTGAAAGAATACGTCTGTTCGGAAGCATGTACAACTGGCATCAAGAATAAAATTAGAATTATAAAATGAGCTATTCTCATCTGGTTTGCTCCGTTTTGCCCATGCGAGTAATAAATAATATGCAATGCTATATATACCTTCTGAGTATGCCGATCGGTATAAACATCACGATAAAGTTACGATTATATGATCTTCATGCTCATGTCAAGCCATCTGGATGAATGTGTAAGAGCCCCTATGGAAATAACATTAACGCCTGTGCTTGCGTATTCAGCGAGATTTTCAAGTGATATTCCACCTGACGCTTCAAGAATAATACCTTTTCGCAGCCCTTTTTCAGTGATCGATACTATACTTTGTTCGATTTTATCCGTTGTCATGTTATCGAACATTATTATATCCACACCCAGAACAGCCGCGTGGACTGCATCATCCACTTTTTCAACTTCGACTTCTATTTTCGTGGTGAAACTTGCCATCCTCTGTGCGGCCTTCACGGCTTTCTCAAGTCCAAGCACGGCAAGATGGTTATCCTTGATCATGACAGCATCAGAGAGATTGAACCTGTGCGGGTCGCCCCCGCCAGCAATAACTGCTTTCTTTTCAAACTTACGGAATCCTGGGGTAGTTTTCCTCGTGCACGCTATCCTCACCCCGCCCGCCAGTTCTACATATTTGCGTGTCAGTGTAGCTAT
>CBFFLL010000060.1:1291-2307 GCA_965642175.1 Candidatus Methanoperedens nitratireducens
CATCCTTCCAAGGAAGTTCAGAGCCAGCCGCTCAGCCCTGAGGAGAGAACTTGCCCCACCATCAAGCGTTAGCAGCACGTCATTTTTTTTTATTGGAGAGCCATCAGTAAAGTCAGTTGCTGATAGCACATCGAAATACTCAAAGACCTGTGTGGCTTCAGCAAGCCCTGCGACGACGCCGTCCTCCTTTGCCACAATTTCAGCCTGCGCCTTGCAGTCAGGAACTATGCTGTTTGAGACATCGTTATAGCCTGTATCCTCTTCAATAAAACGTTCAAGCTCGGTCAATAACATTATTATCCCTATAATTAATAGTAGTCTTCAATTATAATAAATACTTGTCTTCAATTACTTATATACTGCTATCGAACAATTAGGAAACATTATGTTAAAAGTCGGAGTAATCGGTTGCGGCGCCATTGGTAATGAGATCTGCAGGGCAATAGACCGGGGTAATGTAAAAGCACACCTTGTAGCCGTTCATGACAGAAGCATTGAGAACTGTGAGAGGCTTCTGGCATCGCTTGGTAAAAAGCCATTGGTCTTACCTCCAAATGAGATGATCTCAAATGCGGACATAATCGTTGAGTGCGCCTCGGCGCAGGCAGTTCGCGAATTCGGGGTAAATATTCTGGAGATGGGGAAGGATCTTATGGTCTTGAGCGCCGGAGCTTTCAGGGATAGTGAGCTTCTTGAGAGGCTTACTGATACAGCAAGAGCACATCACTGCAGGATATACATACCATCAGGAGCCATTGCAGGCATTGACGGCTTAAAATCCGCAGCAGTTGCCGGAATAAATAAAGTAACGCTTACCACGACCAAGAATCCGGAAGGATTGAAGGGCGCACCGTTTATCGAAATTAACAATATTGATATTGATTCATACCGTGAAAAGACGCTGCTCTTTGAAGGAAACGCAGATGAGGCAATAGCGGCTTTTCCAGCAAACGTGAACGTGGCGGTTTCATTGAGCCTTGCAGGTATTGGCATAGAGAATACGCATGTCAGGATAT
>CBFFLL010000060.1:2317-8243 GCA_965642175.1 Candidatus Methanoperedens nitratireducens
CGAGGTCTCAGTTGAGGGGGAGTTCGGGAATTTCACATGCAGGGTTGAAAACGTCCCTTCGCCAGGTAATCCAAGGACATCCTACCTTGCCGCGCTCTCTGCAATAGCAACATTAAAGAAGATCACAGAACCGCTTCAGATAGGGACATGAATAATGCCGATGGAGGAACTCGCCGGGATAGTTACTGAATTAAGGAGAAAACTTATTTACATCGCTGCTCTCTTTGGCTTCGGAACATTAGTTTCTTTTTCCTTCATGGGGGAATTAATTAAGAAGATACAATACGATATGTTCTGGGGTCTTTCTCTTTCCGGCAAGCCGGACGCTGCAGGGCAGTTAGTTGATATCTCGAATAATCTCTCACTCATTTCAGATAAACTGGCCTCGAATAGTTCTGCAATCGCGCAGAACCTGACCATGATGTCCGGGGAACTATTGACTATTTCACGTAACCTGACCCCCCAAACGCCCGCGATCGTTTACCTCACCCCGATGGAAGTGCTGATGCTTGAGTTCAAGCTCTCACTGATATGCGGTTTGGTCATCACATTACCACTTGTTTTATATTATGCATACAGAGGTGTCAGGGGAAGGGTCAGGACCGTTCTGCCTGTCAGCGTTACTATGTTGATGTTCGTGTTGTTCGCAGCCGCAATACTATTCTTGCTGGGTGCGAGTTATTCGTATTATTTCCTGCTGCCAACTTTCCTGGATTACATATATCAGGACGCTGCGAACATGGGAATAAATGCTACTTTCTCAGTGCATGAGTTCATCTATTTTATCGTGGTAACAACGGTAATATTCGGTTTTTCCTTTGAACTGCCCCTGCTTTTAACAATGATGTCAAAGCTCGGCATTGCTTCAAGGCAGACCCTTGCCCATTACAGAAGGCACGCGTATGTCGTCATGCTTATAATCGCAGCATTTGTCACCCCTGACCCCACCATGTTCAGCCAGATCATGCTAATGGTGCCTTTTGTTATCCTGTATGAGATAAGCCTTATTGTGATGAAAGTTACCGGCAAATAAATAACTAAAACCCATACGCTGCGTATGGGCCAAAGATCACAAGCAAAAACGACCCAAGTATCATGAATGCGAAAATAACTGCTATCGAATTGGAAATCCGCTCTATTTTTTCTCCGTTCCCGAACAACCTTGAGAGCGATGTTGCAACGACATCACGGAATACATGCCCGCCGTCAAGAGGAAGCGCAGGCAGGCAGTTAAAGAGCCCAACGTAAAAATTCATCCAGCCAATCCACAGCATGGCGTTCAGTATCCAGAATACTCCGTCCCCAAGACCCGCAGCCATACCAACTGGTTCATAGAAATTAGTAATAATACCGCTAAAGCCCGGAAAACCTTCTCCTGCAAAACCGTAGATGGGCAGGCTGAACAGTAGTATCCAGCCTGTGACCCCGGTCAATAGTGAAGGTATGCTCTGCAACATGCCAAGGAAGACTTTAGATGGGAACTGACCGATCCCGATGCCGATAGAATGGCTTACTGCTCCGCCTTCTGAGGAATACGTTATCCCCATGAAGCCTTTTGTAATTTCAGAGTCATGTGGGTGCTTTGCCAGTTCAATATTGCTAAAAACAACAGTAGAAGCATTTAATGAACTGTTACTGCGTACATGAATGTCTATTTTCTGTCCTGGCTTTGTGGAATTCATGAAACTGACGAAATCCTCAAGTCCTTTGACCTCGGCGTTATTGACCTTTATGAGGATCATTTCCGGTTTCAATCCTGCAGCTTCTGCAGGGGAGCCGGCTATAACATTGGATATCCTGACGCCAGGTGAGGTCTGATTGCCTGCTTTTGTTACGAGGCTTATTGATTTTCCCACTTTGCTGTCAATTAATTGAAGCGTTATGTTGGTTCCAGGTTCCAGCCCCTCTGCATAAGACAGGAAATCATTGCCGTTATTTATCTGTTTGTCATTTATCCCCACAAGGATCATGTTGGGTTCTACTCCAGCAAGTTCAGCCGGGGAGCCCATTACAACATCCGTTACCATCACTTCCCCGACTGGCGAGATCGAGCCCAAAAATGAAAAGAACAGGATAAATGCTATCAGCGCCGTGACAAAGTTTGCCATAACGCCTGCCGTGAGCACCCTTACACGTTCACTTCTTGTTGCAAGTTTCTTGGGTTCCTGGGCCCCTATCGTTTCTTTTCCAGGTTGATCCTGTGATTCTATGGTTTCTTTTCCAGGCTCTTCCTTTTTTCCGAGAAGCTGCTCTTCATCCGGTTCTGCAAACCCACCTATTGGAAAAAGAGCTACCAGTAACCCCATTGATTTAACTTTTATGCCTTCAACCTTGCACAGGATGGCATGTGAGAATTCATGCACAACAAGCGTTACAACAAGTGCGATAATACCCCACCAGAGAGGTATGTATTCATTAATGCCAGGAATAAGGAACAGATTCCTTGCCTCATTCATCTTACCAGGAATTGGTACGGTCTGGGTCTGGAAGGACTGTATCATGATATAATCAATTAACAGTAAGAGCAGGAACATTACGACCATGCCGGTGAGCATTGCGGGAAGACCTATGTTTGCGAACATCCGCCAGAATTTCTTATGAACAGCCAGACGGTCAAGAAACAATTGGCCTTTCTGGGTCCTTATCATAAGAACAGGTATGAATAAAAAATAATGAACCGTTATATTATATTTACTGAGCGTTCCACGCCTGTCCAGTAACAAGACAAGCAGTGCATAGGTAATGAAAACCGACACGAAAAGCGAATTGTTGATAAGGAATCCTGATAAAGCATCGATTAAACTCAAAAAGCTGTCTCCCACGGTAAACTATTTAATAAGTTACGCATTTTTATGTCTGTTATGTTTTCAATTGTATATATAACCGCTGGCAGTATGGATGAGGCAAAGAGCATCGGGAGAGTACTTGTTGAGGAGCGGCTAGCCGCATGTGTGAATATATTCCCTATTACTTCGATTTACAGGTGGAAGGATAACATTGAGGAAGCAGGTGAATTCGTGATGCTCGTAAAGACAGTGGCAGATAAAGTGAAGGATATCGAAAAAAGGGTAAAACAACTCCATAGCTACGAAGTGCCGTGCATTATCTCTTTTAAGTTGGACTCTGGTTCAGAGGATTATCTTAAATGGATAGGGGAATCCGTGAGATCAGAGAAAGAATAAGAGATTGGAAAAAAAGTTGTTAAAGGGTTAAAATCACATAAATCGTGATCTTGCCCCTTAATCTAACAAATTCAGGCCACATATTCCAGATATCCCGTTGTTATATAAGAAACTGGTTTCCTATCAACTATACCGCTGACTTCATACACCCCGGTTAATTCCCAGATGATCCGGTAGCCGCCGCTTTCAAGACCAATAGGAATCGGGGTAAACCTTTCGGTGGTAAAAACAATGTTCAGCCGGTTTTCTCCGGAATTTGCATTCAGAACCGTGACCAGCGGGAACGAGGCATCAGGCATCATGGGTAATGTGCTCATTATTTCCTGTCTGATCTGTATTTCGTTATCATTGAATCCGGCCACTATTTTTTTGTTCTTCCAGAATTCAAGGACTGTACTAAAGGTTGCAGTGTGGTTCTTATTGGTTATATTACCAAAGGAGAACGTGTAAGTTCCGGTTTCATCGCCTGCTTTCACCTGGGTCGCCTGTCCCCAGTCCCAGCCCATGTCATCCTTCCAGAGCCAGTATCCCCAGTTATGGTCATGATAGCCCCTTACATTCTTGAATGAGTATGTCTTTTCTTCTGCAGTTCCTTTATTGACGGTGAATGTACCGCTCACTTTCATCTTTGGCGATGCTGAAAGCCAGTTCATTATCCTGCCTTCGCCCATAGGAACACTAAAAACAGAAGGATGCTCAGTTTCTGGTTTGAAAGTGGCATCAAAAACCGTATTGGCATCAGCTGATTCAACATGCAGTTTGTACCCGTTTTCAGTGAGTATGACGCTGCTGCCGGCTATCCTGAGATCAGGCGTCCTGTTCGACCATTCGGCAACCGTAACTGGATATACATTTACGGTAAGATCCTTTTTGACCGGAGTCAGGTAACTCATCAGGACTATTGCTACGCTCTGTTCGGGGTCTGAAATATTTCCATTCAGGGTTAAAGTTGTTATGAATGAAATGTTTTGCTCATCATCAATGATATTGAAGTAGTGCCATTCTTTGTACATCGATATTCCAGGATCACCGCTTGCTGGCGGATGGAAGGCATCTATTTCTGACAATTTATCTATGAGGCTTCCACTTTCCATCGCAGCTGCTGCATCCAGGGTTGTCAAAAAAAATAATAAAATTACTGTCGTAATTATTTTTTGGGTTTGCATAATTATTCTCCAAATTTTGCTGCTTTTTCACCCCAGTGCAATACTGCCTCATTTCCATCCCTTCCCGGTACAAATACGTCAAGAGTTGTATTGTATGTATATGTTCTGTCGACATCCATATCTGGCATTTCAAATACTGTCTCATGGACAGCGATTGCACTCGATGCCGGAAATAGAAATCCGGCGAATGTCAGTATTATTATTCTTAACATTGAATTTATCTTTCCCTTGGTCATTTTCTGACTCCTCCTTTTGTTTATTTTTCAGTATATTGACTGCCATATGATATCTTTTTCTGAGATTTTAGAATAATATGAAATAGCAGAAAAAACATTTTGCACAGTTTTACCTAAATACCACATACTCTAAATCCCTCATTATCAAACTGTAGTCCATGATGATAATATCAATTATACCTTTAAACGTTTCGATGCGCAGAGTTTATGTGCTTACCTGACATAGAACCGCAGGTTTTGAGGCAGCAGGAGTCTTCGATCATGGACAAATTAGCGCTTATCACCAGAAATACGGAAGAGGTAGTTACAAAAGAGGAACTTGAAGCACTTATCAATGATCCAAAAAAACAGCCCTCTGCCTATGTGGGCTACGAACCAAGCGGCAAGATCCACATGGGTCACGTTCTTACCGTTAATAAGCTCCTTGACCTCCAGCAGGCAGGTTTTGAGATAACTGTGCTGCTTGCAGATGTCCATGCCTATCTTAATGAAAAAGGCACAATGGATGAAGTGAGAAATATTGCCGACTACAACAAGAGATGCTTTATCGCGCTAGGTCTTGACGAGAAGAAGACTAAATTTGTACTGGGCTCATCGTACCAGTTAGATCATGATTATATGCTGGACGTGCTGAAACTTGCGCGCAGCACCACGCTTAACCGGGCAAAGCGGAGTATGGACGAGGTTAGCAGGGACGCTGAGAACCCCAAGGTATCGCAGATGATATATCCACTGATGCAGGCGCTTGATATCGCCCACCTTGGCGTTGACGTGGCAGTGGGCGGGATAGACCAGCGTAAGATACACATGCTTGCACGGGAAGGGCTGCCTGAGCTTGGATACAGGGCTCCGGTATGCATACACACCCCCATCCTCCTTGGTCTTGACGGCAAGAAGATGTCATCCAGCAAGGGCAATTACATCTCTGTGGACGACACCCCTGAAGATATGAAAAAGAAGATGAAAGGGGCGTTCTGCGTTGAAGGCGAGGTAAAGGATAATCCGGTGCTTGCTCTTTTCAAATACCATATCACTCCGCGCTATCCTGAAATAGTTGTGAAGCGCCCTGAAAAGTATGGCGGCGACCTACATTATGAGAGCTACGAGGCGCTGGAAGCTGATTTTGCAGAGAAGAAACTCCATCCGATGGACCTGAAAACAGCGGCTGCGGACTACATGAACCAGATACTTGAGCCGGTGCGGAAGCTGATGGTGGAAAAATGATCACGCACATAGTTCTTTTCAAACTAATCGATCGCTTCAATGCACAAAAAGCAAGTGATTTCCTGCTGGGCATGAAAGGCAGGATCCCGCAGCTACGAAATATTGAAGCTGGCATCGA
>CBFFLL010000060.1:8253-14084 GCA_965642175.1 Candidatus Methanoperedens nitratireducens
TGTGACGAAATTTGATTCGATGGAGGATCTGAAGGCATATCAGGCGCATCCGGTTCATGTCGATGTCTTAAAATACATGACATCAGTAAGGGAATCTTCGGTAACTGTGGATTATGAATCGGAATAGGTGGTCGGTCACTTCTATTGGACTAAATGCAATATTTTTGTAATAAGAGTTAGGAAAACATTTTATTGTTAAGTGTATCTTTAACCTTTAATGCCAATTGATCCAATATGCAAAAAGACGGTTGATGAAAAAACAGGGTTTAAATCCGTTTATAAGAACAAAGAGCATTTTTTCTGCTCACAGAACTGCAAAAATAAATTCGATGAGCTTGATAAAAGCGTGATCAGGGTACGGCGATCACTTAGCGACAGGGAGAGAATTTCCTTTGGAAAGCTAAAACGCGAAATAATCGATCCGGGAATCTGTACTATGTGCGGAGCCTGTGTTGCAAGCTGTGAAGTATTGAACCTTGTGGGAGGAAAACCCGCCCTGACGGGACGCTGCACTGCCTGCGGCGTCTGTTATAACCAGTGCCCCAGGACCATAACCACGGAATCAAGCCTCATAGGGAACGTCCGTGACGTCTTTACTGCAAAGACCGTGATTTCTGATTTGAAAGGACAGGATGGAGGTGTGGTCACGTCCATGCTTCTTTACGCCCTGGATGAAGGACTGATAGACAGCGCTGTGGTAACGGTGAAAAGCGAGGAAGAACCATGGAAACCTGTGCCTATTGTGGCTCAGACAAGAGAGGACATATTGCGTTCTGTCGGCTCAATATACGTGCATTCAATGACCATGGAGACATTGATGAGCGCAATAAAAAGAGGGTCGCGTTCCATAGGTTTTGTCGGGCCTTCATGCAACATCGAAGCAGTATATAAGATGCAGACATCCCCATACGGATTACTGCATATGTTCATGCGCGCCAATATACTGAAAATGGGACTTTTCTGTATGGACACGTTCAATTATGAAGGCCTGAAAGATTTTCTTGAGTCAAAAAGCATTCCGCTTTCTACAGTACAGGCGATGAAAATACGCAAAGGTAAATTCAGCGTTATTGCGGACTCGGAGCACACATTTCCTTTAAATGATATTGACAAATATCGAAACGGATCATGCACGGTCTGTACTGACCTGACAGCAGAGAGATCAGACCTTTCTTTCGGGGGCGTGGGATCAAAAGAGGGGTACACTACAGTTCTTGCCAGAACAGGTCTTGGTCTTGAGCTTTTCAAAGATGCCGAAGACAGGGGATATATCAAGATAGAACCTCTTGAAAGGGAGGCTCTTGATAAGGTGCTTCATCTGGCAAAAGCAAAGAAAGCGCAGATGTACATGATAAAAAAACGTTTTGAAACGGGGAAAGGTTTATGAACATCTGGTATTATTGAGAAGCCAGACAAACTCACTGGAGGAAAACCACATGGGAAAAACAGGCACAACAAAATGGGGCAGGATAAAGCACCGCAAAGGAACAATAATAATGGTGCCGGAATCCGAGCTCGCCTATAAACGCCCGGGCCCGAATCAGCGATACACTTCTTCAGGCGCAAAACGCAAGAAGATAGCCCGCTCACCAAAAGCCCAAGTTAAAGGGTAATTTTTTTAGACGGACCGCCGAAAGGCGTCTGTCCATTCTGATTTTAGTATGATGTCAGGGCCAGTTCAGCTTCTGTTCAGCGAAAACATAAATATATTTCTTCAAAGTTTTGGAAATCCTCTTGTTGATAAGTTATTTGTTGCAATAACTAATTCGGGCAACCACGCTGTTTATTTTATTCTCGCATCTATCATTTTCTGGTGCTTTAGTAAAAAAACAGGGATAAGAGCGATGTATGTTATTCTTTTTTCGGCATTTCTTGCGATCTTTGCAAAGAACATCATGGTTATGCCAAGACCGCCTGAGTATCTTCATAAGATGGAGGTAGAAGGATTCGGGTTCCCAAGCGCTCATGCTCAGGTCTCTGCGGGTTTCTGGGGATATCTGGGAGGAGTGGCCAGAAATAAAAAGATTACTCTCATCTGCGCTTCGGCATTGATATTGGTATCTTTATCACGTGTTTATCTTGGGGTTCACTTTGTTGGGGATGTGATGGGTGGTATATTGTTCGGGCTCGTGATCGCACTGATATCTTTAAATGCTGAATCCTGGCTCTTTAACTGGAAAATGAGCAGGATCACAAAATATTTCGTTGCAGTTATGCTCCCTGCTGTTTTGATCATCATTGCAGCATTTTTGGGTAATAGCCTGGAACAACTGGTCGAGCTGTGGCTGATCATGGTCTCTATAGGTCTGGGTTACCTTCTGGAAGAAGAATGCATCGGGCTTGAGGACGCAAAAAACAACAGGCAGAGGATCAAGAGGGCATTCACAGGGCTGCCAGTTGTCGCGCTCGTATATTTGATGTTCTATCCTTTACCAGGCATCGAGTTTATCGATGGAATTAAGTATGCAGCATTGGGCTTCACATCCACCTTCGTTGCGCCATGGATATTTACCAGGATAGAGCGCGAACTATAGCGTAAGATATTATTTTATACTAATACTATTATCATATTATTTACGATATGTCTTCAATTGATGAGTTCATGGAAAGCAGCACTCAGATACTTGAGGCTAATATTGGCAAACGGTCTAAAAGGATCCTTGATAAGGTAAGGTCAAAGAAAAATCTAAATGACAGGTCAAATATCCATGATTTTGAGGAGTTCATTGATCTGATAGAACTAAACATCCGTGTGATTTTGGGAAAAAATAATGCGAAGAATATATGCAATACTATCAGTAGCAAAGCGATAGAACTCAATTTCAGCAAGCAGGCAAAGGACATACACGATTCTCTCAAGACTGAACCCTCAGAACTCAGTATCAGCGAGTTTTTAAAAAAGCTCAATATATCGGATGTATCCAATTTCTGTACAATGGATATAAAAGATAAACAAACATCTTTTAAATTACCTGTTACCAATGAAATTGATGGTTTTTTAATGAAGTATACTATTCCGATTGAAGGTGTTATAGATATATATGCAATAAATATCGCTTTGAAATTCTGCGAAGATGTAGAAAAAGTTAAAAAGGAAATTATTGAAAAAATCAAGATTTCTGTAAGGAATAAATTGATCATAAATGCGATAAGAACCGAAATAAAGAATTTTCTAATAACATATCCGCAACCGACTCTAACAGATATTGATGATCTTGTTGAACACAATCATTTATTAAATCTGAACATTAAGGAAGATGAACTGCGACAGCTTATTCTATATGAAATGCTTTACGGTAAATTCAATGAATCCGCAAGTATAGAAAAATCCTCTGAACTTGTTCAATTCTTAGACATCGTTAATACTTATGATGATAAAAAAGATATCACCAAAGAAATGCAAAGACAGGGGATTTATTATCTTATTGAAGATGAATCCGGTGATTCAGATAGATCTTTAGATGAAATTATTGAACTGATAACGCCAGTTATAAATATTGATGTAATTTATGGCAGGTAGACTGACCCTGAACATAGCCAATAAAGATATATATTATTATATAGTATGTAATTAATGTAATATGGCACAAGAATTGGAGTTCTTTAAGACTTTTTTGGAATTATTTAACGTAAATGCAGCCTTTGTAATCTTTTTTCTATGCGCACATATCATTTTAAAGATGAATAAACTGGACAGGAGTATGGTCAAAGCAAGACTTTTTCTCAACGATACGGTTTTACATCAGGTATGGACATCATTATCGATTTCTGGAGCGGCTTTTACACTCAATACCATGCTCAAGCTGGCAGGGCTGTACCTGCCAGTAATAAACATTATTCACGAATACTATCTGCTTGAGATGACACAGTTCATTTTTGTGATGGCGTTCTTCTACGCGATATTAAACTGGAACATGTTTTTGGCAATGCCCGGTCAAAAGGATTTTTCTCAGGCTAATACATAAGGGTGTTTCGAAGGCCTTAAGGAAAGAACGAAATATCAGATGAGAAAAGTGAGAAAATATTCTCAGGAAAATCGAAATGTGGCGCTTCATTTACCTTGAAACTATAGACGGCTTCAGAAGCGCGGCGGTTTTTGAATCCATAGCCAGGCACGTTGGTCCGGCAAGAGCACCTGAGACTGTCCTTTTCTGGCGCGTGCGCTCACCCGTCGTGTATCTTGGCTATCACCAGTGCGTGGAGGATGAGGTTAATGCGGATCATTGCGCAGAAAATAATATAGGAATAGTGCGGCGCATCCTGGGAGGAGGGTGCGGTTTCTGCGACAAAGACCAGATATTGTATTCTATCATCGGCAGGGAGGAAGGCATTATACCCCGTGATATCCAGGATGCGTACAGTAAAGTCCTGGGCGGTGTGGTGAACGCGCTTACCGAGCTTGGCGCAAGCGAGGTTGAGATTGAGCCAACCCGCAACGCTGTATATACTCAGGGAAGGAAGATATCAGGGAACGCACAGGGGCGGCTTGACGGCGCTGTACTGGTCAATGGCAGTCTCCTGCTGGATTTTGATTTTGAGATGATGGACAGGGTACTTAAGAATCCAACAAAGAACCTCCGTCCTGTGGCTTCTGCAAATGAAGGCATGATCACACTCAGGCAGATTGGGATCACGGATCTGGACACAGTAAAAAAGGCGCTAAGACATGGTTTTGAGGAAGCGCTGGGGATAAACTCCTGTGATGGTGAGTTGACCGGAAGCGAGAACGAGATGGCATCTGTCCTTCTGGACAAGTACTTACGTAACGATTGGATATATAAAATGGATAATAAACGCGCTATGAGAAAAAAGAAGATCCATTAAGATTTACAGGGATCAGTGATGATACCTTGAGTGAGCCTTCCGTACCAGATTCTCCTTTTTAAGTTTATTACCGGCTTCTTTGAACATTGCTGAAATCCTTTCTTCATTGCACAGGGTATCGTCCTCTTTGCATTCCCCTGATTTTTTGCATTCCCGGGCCAGATGAAGAGCACGAGCTTCCAGCTTTGGAAGGGTTTCTTCAAGTGTATGTTTAAGCCATTTGTCGTCCTTGGAAAGCACTCCCACGAACATGGATGGAATAACATCACGTTCTATGGATTCAATTCTTTTCTTTGCACTTACAGATACCATCATGTATGTATTGGCGTTTTGAATAATAAAACATTCGGACTCTACAAACATTGCATCAATCGATAGATTTAATAACAATAATCCACTAGAGAGTAGAGCCGGGCTCGTGGTCTAGTTGGCTATGACGTCGCCTTGACATGGCGGAGATCCGGAGTTCGAATCTCCGCGGGCCCATTTAATTTATTGTATTTACTGGAGATTATTTTACTATTTCATATCCTGCGTTCTTCCACCCTGTTATCCCGCCCTGCATGTTATATATCTGATCGAACCCGTTTTTTACCAGTATCTCACTTGCAGTTACGCTGCGACCGCCTGTCCTGCAATATACCAGTATCTTCTTATCCAGTGGAAGTTCTTTGAACCTGATGTCAAGCTCCTGCACAGGGATCAATGTCGAACCTATGATATGACTTTCATTGTATTCTTCCCGTGTCCTCACATCCAGGATGAAGACTTCACCTCTGTCTATCATTTCTTTGCCCTGCTGGACGCTCAGGTCAATATATTTTGCTTTTTCAGGCGGCGTTGTGCTGCTTAAGCATCCAGATATTATTGCCGCCAACAGGATGCTTGCCAGAATGGCTGAGTGTAGATATTTCATAATTATGTATAAAATCAGGAGGGTTCAGGTATATATTTTTTCACAGGTTTTTTTTGTTCGTTTCCCAATCTCATAAGCAACGATGAGATAC
>CBFFLL010000061.1:0-12130 GCA_965642175.1 Candidatus Methanoperedens nitratireducens
GTATATTTATCGCTACATCACCACGGGTCAATAAAACGAACCTCTGGCTGATTGATTTCATAAAACAGCATAAGAATGTAATGATCATCAAGACAAATGGCGATGGTTTCGTGAACGATATGGCTTCGGCAGTCGAGGAAGCGGGGATAACAGGAAGTGTGTTAATTATTATGGCAGACCTTCCTCTTATTACAACTGCCTTGATAGACAGGACAATCGAAAAATACAGTATGGAGGAGACTCCTGCCCTTTCGGTTCATATGAAGCTTGAGGTTTGCACCAGGCTTGGTCTTCGCCCTGATACTGTTTTCCATAAGAATGATGGTTTTATCGTTCCGTGCGGGATAAACATACTTGATGCAGTGAGGATACGGGAAGAGCAGGAGGATTATAATCTTATCCTGGATGATGAAGAGCTTGCGCTGAATGTCAATACACTGGATGACCTTGCTGTTTGTGAGAGGTATCTGGAAAGAAAAAAACTTTGAACCAACAGTTCTCGATTATCATTTCTCGACGGATAATATTAATCTTTGATTACTATACCCCGCAGCTCTGCTGCGGTTGGGTGTGATGTTGCAACGTCAGACTTTCTTTCTGCCATTTGTACCTTTTCTTTGAATGATCAATGCACTGACCACCAACATACCTGCAAATCCAAGTGCCCCAAATCCGGGTGTGGACTCGGTTGTATCCTGTGGCTGAATACCGTCATTTGAACCGGAATTGATCGAACCAGATGCTTCTGCCATGTTAATGACTGGCACAACATATTTGCCTTTATCAAACAAATAGTCAATGATTGCCTGTGGTGCTGACCGGTATTGCAGTTTAGCACTAATGGTTATAGGATTTTTCGCATCTTGTGGAATTGTAAACGTGTGTTCCTCGACAGCTTTTTCTCTCGGCAATATCCTATTATCCGAAAGAACACTCTCTGCAAACCATACCTTTTCCGTTGGATTTCCATCAGCATCACCTAAAACCGTGTGATACACTACAGCATCAGGGTCAATATTACCATCTTCATCAAGGGCACCTGATTGGTAGAACCGATTTCCATCAGCATCTGTTGCGGCTACATCTAACCACATTTCTCGCATATCTGTAAGACCTGTCGGCAACATGTGTCCTGCTCCGGAATTTGTAATTGACACATTAATAGTCACAGTCTTCCCCATTTCAGCGGAATTCGGAACATCCACAACTAATGTTGCAGCACTCTGAAGTCGCTGAATGGCCATGTCCCTGTGGGTCTTATCACCAAGAACATCTGTTATGAACGCATTACCACCAACTGCATAATGTGTGTAAATATGATCCCTGTCCGGACCCATTGATGCCGCTTTCCCGGGGTTTTTCTTAAATTGAGTAACCCCTGGTGTCATGTGGCAGTCCTGACACTGGACACCTTCTTTAGAATATGGTCCCGCTTTCCATTCCGAATAAGTTGCTTCAAGCGGCAAGTCGTTTATGGGGTGATTTACATCATGACACATGCCGCAGAATTCTGCTTTTGTGTGAAGGTCTGAAAACTCTGACCCGTGATAAGGTGATCTTGAATCCGCAAACGGTCCCCACTTGATGTTACCTGGTGTAACGATAAATGGCGCATTACTGATTCCAGCACTCCCAGATACTGTGTGGCAAAAGTCACACTGAACGCCTCGTTTTGCGATATCGCTCAAACCTGAACCATCAACAGGAGGGATTTCACCTGAAACCACACCAATAGGGGTATGACAACGGGCACAGTATGTATCAGTCAAACCATCGGTATCGTTACTTGCCATCTCTGACTCTTTCTTGTAGAACGGATCGATCTCGGCAAATGAATGCATTCCGCCTTCCCACTGTGAATGTATTATGCCATGACATCTAGCGCATATACTATCCTTTTCGAACTGATCGGAAGATAATGTGCCAGCCCCTGTTTGTTCCGCCGCAAAAGATGGATTTGCGGTCAGTAACATCAATACTGTAAATAATATTAGTGCAAACATTGATCTAATAAATAAAATCTCCTTGTAATGATTGAACGCTATTTTACACTTAACCAATTATTCAACAAGTGTTTAATATTATATATGCCTTCTGGATTTCCCAAATGGGGTAACAGAAGAAATCCAACTAACTTTGAAAACCGCATTTCTACTTTGATGAACATAAGGAACATAATCAAAAATCAGGCTTATATTTATTTTAAACAGATTAAATATAAATCTCGAAACTATGAGTCGATTTGACTTTATTCTGTAAATTAGTCAACAGCAATAATTGATAAGCAACAAAGTAAAATTTTGCATAAAGCTCTTTACTCCCCTCCATTACTTTCCTGACATCAAATTTCACTGTATTTTGAACCGCCCAGCTTCCACATTTTATTTGCCCAATGATCCAATCGTTCGTCTTCGCCGTCTCCATTTATGACTGCATCAAAAGGTAACGAAATTAACGGTTTAGCTTTCAATTTATACCAAATATCGGCATGGTTTTCAAAAGAATCATATCCTCCATCCAGGCAGTATTCACTTATTTTAGCATTCATTTTTATTAAAGCGGTTATATGTGTTGGAAGTTGAGGTGAGTCTCCTACAAGCCCATCAGTATAATTCATGTAGATAGGAAATGTTCCGATCATAGTAATGTGTGCTTTATCCATTTTGCACCCATAATGCGGATCGAAATCACAAAAAAAATCATACCGTGAGGCTTCAAGATGGGTTGAATCCAATTTGGCATCTTTAGAGTCTATCTTTTTGATGATCTTTTCACCAACCATCATCATAATTTTATCAATTCCTTCAACTGAAAGTCGATATTTCACAAAATGATGGAGTGTGCCGCCAGATGGTATCATTGTTTTACCCTCTTTATTCTGAAAACCAAGTAGCCATGTTTCATCATCCGACAAAAATATTTTCTTATAGGGTTGCTGTCTGAAAAATTTTAAAATAGCAAATTTTATCATCGCAGCAACATCATATTTGAAGAGCCACTCTTTATCGCTGTAGAATTCTTTTTCTACGATTTTCGCTATATCCGATATGTCCAGAAAAAATAATAATTGACATAAGTATACATTTGTTGCTGTCAAATAGTTTTTCAGTGAGTCTGTTACAGGTATTCCTTTATACACTCTTGAAACTTCCTTCATGGGGCAGACTTAATAAAGTATTTAAATCTGTCGGTGAAAGAATATTGGAATTGTGTGGATGTTGGAGAGGGATCGAGAATTCTATTACGAAGTTAATTTAGTGATGACCTACTGTATTGTGAAATCGGGTCATACCAAAAAAGGAGATAGCTTTTTAAGTCGAAGGGCTATTTGGATTTCTTCTTGACGTGACACTAGTTTAGATTTCTTTTCCGTAACGTTTAAATACTATCCTATGATGATGAGATGTGAATGATAAAGTGTGACCGTATTTTTACGGCGTCGCTTTGTTTATATAGGAGGTAAAAATGGCTAAAATAATGCATGCTCAGACGGTTCTTACAGTCGCTGATATCGATGCGCTGAAAGAGAAGACAGGGGAGATCAGCACAAAGGATGCTCTAGCAAAAGCAGTGACTCATTACCTTGAGTGCGAATATACTCAGGTTGAGGACATGTGGGCAAAGAAGCTTGAGAAAGTGGTCAAACGCAAAAGAAAAGAAGACGAAGAATAAAATCGCAGTGTCGATGCCGGCTGTTTTGATGAAGTTTCATCATTACAACCGCACTCTTCCTAATACAATAAAATCTATCCTGTCACTTACAACAGCATATATCATTTCTTTTTTAACGCTATTTGCCAGCCGCACCGCGCGGGAAACCTGCTGAAGTGAAAAAATGTGGTCATGGGAAATTGCATGTACCAGATAATCTGAATGTGTGATAGAATCAAAACTCCTGTAAACCCGAAAGTGCGTCCCGAACTTGAACCCGGTCTTGGGGACAAGCCCGCTTTTTCTCAGTTTTTCATACACTTTGTATTTTATCATGAAATCTGATTCGATACTGGTCGCAATGTCAGAAAACTCGACAAAACCCAGTTTTTCATGGTTTCGCTTTTCGATTTTCATGATCCCGTTGTTCAAAAGATAACAGGATTCAACAAGCGATAGCTGCAAATGACCTTCATCCATGGGTTTTCCGAAAAAACCCTCTTTATGAAGCAGATTTGATTCATCCGGCTCCCAGACCATACACCTGTCCTCAAGCAGTGTGACAACCGAATGCAGTGTTTTCGGTTTTAAAACCGAACTGCCTGACGGGATGAGCTTTTTTACTTCGTAGTGGGTAATATCGCTTTCTTCATCAACTATTGCAAGGATAAGGCGCTTCTTTTTATTATCTGAATTGTTAAGATGCTTATTCAGGGTTGAAACTAAAAGCGGGATCCTCTCTGAAGTCACGAATACCAGATATTGCGCAGGAGTCTTTCCCGGATGTCCTCCGCGGGGATATACCCTGAAACCTATATCTGAGGGCTGGACATAATATCCGCGCCCTCTGAGGTCTTTGTAAACAATATAGAATAGCTCGAAATTCTTAACAATGTTTGATGCCCTGATAAAGAACTGTTCAAAATCAAGTTCTTCTCCAGCACATTTCACTGTGATCTTTTTCATATAGATGAGATAGGCGCTCTCAGTAAGAGATAGCTCAAGTGAATCACCCTTAGGCCGTCCATAAAAACTCGTTCTATGTAATTCCTCTAAACCCTCCTTTCCTGTAATCACGATATTTTCTGTCAATTCGCCTGATAACATCATATTATCCTCTTTAAATACCCTCAAATTCCATCTGCCCACCAATGGAAAGTTTATATTTCTCTATCGCGCACGGATTGGTTTCAATTATATATTTAATGTTCTTCATGGCTTTATGCCCTGTCCACGGCAAAAGAGGCGCCATTGCGACAATTATTTTTTCCTCATTTAAAAAGATAACGTCTATGGGGAAGCGCACGAAGAGCATGTGTATGCCTAAAGATGCAGGTTTTTTCATCACGAATACCATTGCGTAATCAGTAGGTATATGGTCGCGAAACATCAAACCCATCATCTGGCTAGTTAGTGTCCTGCATACTTCGATATTTTTCGCTATCTCTAAACTATTATATCTTAATCTCTGAAGCATTAAGAAGCTATATAATACTCTTGAGTAATATAAGATTGGAGGATTAACCTAACAAATGAGTTCAGAAATGTGCACCGTATGTGGATTGCCCAGTGAGCTTTGCATTTGCGAAGAAGTGGCAAAGGAACAGCAGCGAATCGTGATCAAAGTGGATACGAGAAAATACAAGAAAGAAGTCACCGTGATAGAGGGACTAAACCCCGGTGAGATCAACCTGCAGGAATTGACGAGTTACCTGAAGTCAAAATTCGCATGCGGTGGGACGATAAAAGATAATGTCATCGAACTTCAGGGAAACCATAAGAGCAGGATGAAAGAAGTTCTTATCAAAAAGGGTTTCACTTCTGAACAAATTAAAATATAAATTCAGTTTAAATCTGAATTAACTTTTTAAAAAATCAGAAAGGAAGTGAAAAACACTTCCTTTAAAAAAAAGTTACTGGGGTTTCTCCAGCAATTTAGTCTTGGTCAGCAGTCTTCCATCTTTTGCATGGGGTTTCCTGAGGACCGAATCATTCGCCTTCTCCATTTCCCGCGCCTCATCCGCAAGTCTGGCTGCCGCGCGCATGGCTTCATGTCCTGCCGCTGCTGTGGTTGCGACCTGGTCAACCTCTTTCAGCACGAAGCATGCTGGGAAGTCGATCTCTGCTACCTTTGTCGCGATATGGAGTGCCGCAAGAGCCTTTGCCTTTGCGTACGGGTTAGTGAATCCAGCGCTTTCCACGCATTTCTCCGGTTTTGCAAGAATCTTTGGAAGAGCAAGGGGTTTTGTGCCGGCTGCGACCTGGTCAATCACCTTATCTATTTCGGTCTGTACCAGCCTTATTGCGCCGCATACTGCCAATACCTTTAATGCATCGGTATTGAAGATTGACATCTCAACGCTGTCAAGGAATTCTCTCTTGGCTCCGATAAGGGGATCAACCGGTAAGATAATATATCCAAAGCCTGCTTGTTCCAATTTTTCCCTCTCCTCTTTCTTTGTCGGACCGTCAGATACCACTATCGATGGCGTGTCCTTCCAGGCATCGCGCATCGCTGTTGGTCCCGGAGCGCTTGAATTGGGACTTATCATGACAACAAAGTCAGGCTTCCACAATTTGAACGATACCGTTTCCGCAGCTTCGTCTTTTCCCATCTTTGCGCCTGTTCCGAATGCGCGCACTGCAATTCCCTCTCTCGCTGCTATCTCATCAAGTAATAGGTCTATTACCTGTGAGGTTCCCAGATTTCCTAGTTTTATAAAACCTACTTTAACGACCATATTTTAATCACATGGTGAGAATAACTCGGTTTATTTATAAGGGTTTTGAAATTGTTCTGCCATTTATTAAGTTGCATAAAAATTAATAAACTCTGGAGTGAATAAGTGAAAATGAGGCGATAACATAAACATACGATTTTTAGGCGGGGCAGGCGAAGTGGGGAGGTCTGCTTTTATCATTAATGAAGAGCTTCTTCTCGATTACGGCATAAAGCCCACCGAACCACCGTCATATCCCAAAAACGGGCTTCGTCCAAAGACACTAATTATCTCTCACGGCCACCTTGACCACTGCGGGCTTGTGCCCAACCTCATGGACCTTGAACCTGAAATATACTCAACCAGCATCACTGCCCGGCTTTCGGGGCTGCTTGCAAGGGACACGCTTAAAATTTCTGAGAAAAGGGGGCACAACATACCATATTATAACGAAGAGATACAGGATTTTGAAAGAATGGCAAGACATATGAATTACAGGGAGGAGTTTGAGACATCGGGCTTCAATGTATGTTTCTATGATGCAGGCCATATACCCGGTTCATCTTCAGTTTATCTTGAAAAGGATAAGCAGAGCCTCTTTTACACAGGGGATATAAACACGACACAGACTGAACTCTTAAATGGGGCGGACACAAAGTATCCCGAAAGCGATATTCTTCTTACTGAGAGTACATATTTCGGGAGGAACCATACACCCAGAGCTATCCTTGAGAAGCGTTTTATCGAATCCGTAAGAGAAACCGTTGAATGCGGCGGAAAGGCGATAATACCGGCTTTTAGCATAGGCAGGACGCAGGAAATAATGCTGATCCTGAAAAAGCACGGACTTCAAGCATATGTTGACGGCATGGGCACAGAAGTTTTCAGCATCATGAAAAGAGAGCCCAAATATGTCAGGGACATAGACAGATTGAAGAGCGTGTTCACGTCATCGAATATAGTGGAGCCAAAACAGCGCAGGGCTATCATCCGGGAACCCTGCATCATCGTAACAAGCGCAGGCATGCTAAATGGCGGTCCTGCGCTGTATTATATTAGCGAGATATATGACGACCCGAAATCGAAGATCCACTTGACCGGTTACCAGGCAGAGGACACGAACGGACGAAAAGCGATGGGGAGCAGATATATTGAAGACCGCGGCGAAATAATACACCTGAACTGCAGGCTCGAACTATATGATTTCTCAGCGCATTGTGGGGACGCACAGTTAAAAGAACTGGTGAAAAAATTCTGCGATAACGGCACGGAATCCGTTTTCCCTGTTCATGGGGATAATACGCAGGGCTTTGCAAACTGGATAAAAGAAGAAATAGGCGTAAAATCGACCGCCCCTGTAAATGGGGAAACGATATATATTTGAATTATGCGAACAGTAATATTAAGACTCGGACACCGCGTCCAGAGAGACCAGCGGATAACAACGCACGTGGGACTTACAGCCCGCGCTCTGGGGGCAGAGGGAATGCTGCTTGATTCTGACGACAGCGGCATCGAAAAAAGTATCAGTGAAGTTACAGGCCGGTGGGGGGGTTCATTCTATGTAAGAAGGATCGCGAACTGGAAGAACGAGATAAAAAAATGGAAAGCGTCGGGCGGAAAAGTGCTTCATCTTACCATGTACGGCGTCAATTTCCCTGATTTGATAAATGATATTGTTACTGAAAATCTCCTGATCGTTGTGGGCGCGGAAAAAGTCCCGCCAGAACTCTATGAGCTTGCTGACTGGAATTCGGGTGTGGGGAACCAGCCGCACTCAGAGGTCGCAGCCCTTGCAATAGTTCTTGACAGGCTTGCGGCATCTTCAGGCATTGACCCTCTGAAAACGCAGTTTGGCGGTGGTGAGGTTGAGATCGTCCCGAAAAGCAGGGGAAAAGAGGTAAGGGAAAAATGAAGGTCCTGGTGATAGGCAACAGTGCCCGGAGCATAGTCTGCTCGGCAAAAAGAGCTGGATATACTGTATACTCTCTCGATAATTTCTGCGATGTGGATTTGCGTTACTGCGCCGATTCTGCCTTACTTCTTGGAAATTCGTCCGAGAAAAAAATATACGAACTTGCTCAAACATTTGGGGAAATGGACGGAGTGATCCTTGGCCCTGGTTTTGAGAGATTGAATTTTAAGAACGTTCTTGGAAATCGTCCAGATGTTGCAGAAAAAGTTAATGATAAATTGGATGTCGCAAAAAAGCTCAACTCACTTGGCATACCTCATCCTGAAACCGAACCACTTTCTAAAGCGTCAGGACTCAAGTTTCCCCTCATGATAAAACCAAGATGCGGATCAGGTGGAATAATGAACTATGTTGTTAAGGATGAAGATGAACTTGCAGCAATTCAATCAATAAGCAAAGCCAGAGAGTTCATAGCCCAGGAATTCGTCGAGGGGATCTCGTGCAGTGCGTCGCTGATAGGGACTGTAGATAATGCCTGTGTGATAGGTCTGAACGAGCAATTGATAGGCATCCCCTACCTGACCAGACTGCCTTTTGCCTATTGCGGTAATGTCACTCCTTTTGTTACTGACTGGAAACGCGAGATTGTACAGTATTCTGAACAGATAGCGCTTGAGTTCGGTCTTATGGGCTCGAATGGCGTTGATTTCATCCAGACTGAAAAAGGGTTAGTGGTCATCGAGGTAAATCCGCGCTTCCAGGGAAGCCAGGATACGATGGAGCTTTCATACGGGATGAATATCTTTGACGCGCATGTACGATCGTTTTCTGGAGAACTCCCCCGGCCCATGAAACATGTTCGTTTTGCGGCCAAGAACATGTTGTATTCCGGTAAAAGTACGGTTGTCGATGAACGTTTGAATAAGAGACTGATAAGGTGCATGAAGATGGAACGGGCTGCAGATATCCCGGAAAATGGATGGACCATAAGGGAAGATGAACCGATCACCACCCTTCTTGAAACCGGCAGGACACGAGAAATAGCATTAGAAAAAGTTGAAAGATCTGCACTGTATATTAAAAGGATGACGGAAGTTTAATGTTCTATTAAATGTAAATAAGATAGGTGATATTTTTTGGTTGATTTAAATGATCCTGTTATTAAAGGGTATTTCATAAACCTTGTAGGCGAGGAAGGTTTCAAGGTCGTTGATAAAATGCCTGAGAGTGAGGTAACTGATGAAAAGATAGCAGAAGCTACAGGTGTCCTCTTGAATATAGTACGCAGGACGCTTTTCATATTATACGAGAACAGGCTTGCTGTTTACCGCAGGGTCAGGGACACTGACAGCGGCTGGCTTACATATCTGTGGAGGCTTGACCTTAGCAACCTGGAATCTCAGCTTCTCATTGAATCAAAGAAGATTTTAAAGAACCTCAAATCAAAACTTCAGTTCGAGGATGGCAAGGTATTCTATACATGCAAGGCAGAGTGTAGCCGTTTCCTGTTTGAAACAGCATCTGACCTCTTATTCATATGCCCGGTATGCGGTGAGGATCTGGAATTCCAGGATAACGAATCTGTGGTAAAGGCGCTGAACAAGAGGATAAATAAAATAGAAGAACTGACTTCGAGCGCATCGGTTTGAATGAAATAGAAGCGATAGAACTGCTCCAAAAATCCGGATGCTCAGATGGAGTTGTTGAGCACTGTAAGACAGTGGCTTCATACGCAAGAGAAATTGCGCTTGATATCAGGAATTGCGTTCTTAAAAGAGGGGCCGAGGTAAAGATCGATATTGATCTGGTTTTTAACGGAGGGCTCCTTCATGATATTGGCAGGTCAAAGACTCATGGGATATTCCATGCAGTTGATGGCGCCAGGATAGCGGTTGATAATGGTCTTGATAAAAAACTTGTTAATATTATAGAACGGCACATCGGCGCAGGAATTCCGGAGGAGGAAGCTGCCGATCTGGGTCTTCCGGTAAAGGATTACATGCCTTTAACACTTGAAGAAAAAATCGTCGCGCATGCTGATAACCTCGTGTCAGGAACAAGGGTGGTAAGCCTCAATGAACAGGTCGCAAGATTTAGGGAAAAAAATCTTGATGAAAAAATAATTCAGCGCATTATCGGATTGAACAATGAAATATGCGCCATGATATGTTAACTGGTTGCGATATTTTTAGTCAATGCACTATTTATCATATCTACATATTCTTCTTTTAACGAGTACACACTAGGTGTCTTATATGACTCCTTGAAGACATGCAGAATTCCAAGTTTTGAATGGATATAACCTAAAGTCGAAGCTACTGCGCTGTATGATACTCTGAACTTCTTATTGAGTTCATTATATAACAATTCTACTGTAACCTTCTTTAGTTTAAGCAACAAGTTCAATACAAGTTTCCTTATTCCATCTATGTCGAGTTCGAGGTATAACTCAAGACGCCTCTTTATTCTAATTTTAAGTGGCTCCATCGTATCACCTTATATAAAACTTTCTTTCATAATATATATACTTTACTGATTTATTATTAATTACCAATAATATTTTTGAGTTTACAATTAGCTCATAATTGTAGTATTACTAAGCTTTGATGTAAAGAACTTTCCTTTTCGCTTGTCCATATTTTACATACTATTTATATATTCCCAAAACGTAAGAGGAAAATTAGGAGAATATCCATGATCGAGATTACAGATGCTGCTATGTCAGAATTAAAACAACTGCTTGAAGAGCAAAATAAAACAGACCACGGATTGCGCATTTTTTCAGCCGGGCTCGGCTGCAGGGGAGTGCAGTATGGTCTCTCGCTTGAAAAATCACCAGGAAAAGAGGACGATGTCATTGAAAGCAATGGTATCAAGATAATCTTCAGCAAAGACCTTCAGGAAGATATTGAAGAGTTGAAGATCGATTTTATTGATAATGATCACGGAAAGGGTTTTGTCATTAATAATCCAGGTATGGAATGTGGTCCAGGATGCGGAAGCTGCGAGTGATATAGATGTTCCCGGGTCTTGGTAAGGGGTTAAATCCCAGAAAGATGGCGTCGATGATGAAGCAGATGGGGATTGATATCAATGAAGTGGAGAATGTAGAGGAAGTGATCATCCGCACCCCTGAAAAGGACATTATCTTTAAGGACGCTGAAGTTTCGATCATGGATGCCAGGGGTATGAAGACTTATCAGGTGGTAGGTACGCCCCAGGAATTCCCGCGGGAGGCGAAAATCCCCGAAGATGACGTCAAACTTGTTATGGAGCAGACGAAATCAAACGAAGCTGATGCAAGGAGTGCGCTTGTTGAAAATAAAGGGGATATAGCGGCGGCGATCATGAAACTCACTAAACAATGACAATAGCAGGTAAAAGGATCGGATTTATAGGCACAGGAAAGATGGGTGAAGCCCTTATCAAAGGCATATTGCATGCGAAGCTGGTTACACCGGATAAAGTATACGCAAGCGATGCTGACACAGCAAAATTGATGTTGCTTGAAAAGTCCTATAAAATAAAAACCTGCAGTGGTAACTGCGAGGCAGTGCTGAATTCGGACATAATAATTATTGCGGTAAAACCCCAGACAGTCCCAAAGGTTCTGGAGGAAATTAAGGGGTCAATAAAGGAGCAGGTCATTATATCGATAGCAGCCGGCGTTCCAATAGAAACTTATGAAAACGGCCTTCCAAAAGGCACAAAAGTTGTGAGAGTGATGCCTAACATTGCAGCAACCGTGCTTGAGGCTGCATCGGCAATCTGTTCAGGAAGCGCTGTAACTGTAGAGGATGAAGCCCTTGCAACAGGGATATTTAATTCGATAGGGAAGACTGTA
>CBFFLL010000061.1:12140-13845 GCA_965642175.1 Candidatus Methanoperedens nitratireducens
AATACTGCCAGAACATCTCCTTGATGCTGTCACAGGGCTGTCAGGAAGCGGTCCTGCATACATATTCCTGATAATCGAGGCTCTGGCTGACGGCGGTGTATTTGAAGGGCTTGACAGGAAAACTGCAAGGATACTTGCTGCCCAGACCGTCCTGGGTGCTGCAAAAATGGTTCTTGAAGATGGTGTGCATACTGGGGAGTTGCGGGATATGGTCACCTCACCTGGTGGAACGACAATACGAGGCATCAGGGTTCTTGAGGATCACGGCGTCCGTATAGCCATGATGGATGCAGTGATCGAAGCTTGCGAGCGGTCAAAGGAACTGGGCAAAAAGAAATAATATGCGTCATTTATGAACATACTTTCTAAGATCGAAAGAAAAGCAAGAGCGAACCATGCAAGGATAGGGCTTGGTATAGGGAAAGTTTCAGAAAAACTTATCCAGAGCGCTGAAAATGCGCGCGAGTACGCCCAAGTTGTGCTTGTGGGAGATGAAAAACAGATACGATCTTTTGGTACTGAACTTGAGATCATTCATTCATCTGATCCTTCAAAAAAACTGGTTGAACTGCTGGATAAAGGAGAGATAGACGGGGCAGTAAGGGGCACACTTAGCGCCACTAAAACACTTTCCGCTCTCAAAAGTTCACTCGGCATGAAGAAATTATACAGGATAGCTTTGATGGAAACAGCAGACGGGACTCCTTTTTTCCTTGCGCCTGTCGGGATAGATGAGGGAAATTCGGTTGAAGAAAAGATCGAACTTATAAAAAAGGGAGTTGAGCACATTAGCCGTCTTGGTATCGAAGTAAGGGTCGGCATCCTCTCAGGAGGACGGTTCGAGGATAGAGGAAGGGATAAAATCGTGGACATGATGCTTGATGATGCTGAAATCGTTACGAAAAAATCGATTGATATGCGGATCAATGCAAAGAATTATTCCATCCTGATAGAAGATGCGATAAAAGAGGCGAATTTTATCATCGCGCCTGACGGTATATCGGGAAATCTCATATTCAGGACTCTTGTGTTCCTTGGGGGCGGACACGGATACGGCGCTGCGGTTCTGATGGGTAAAGTATTCGTAGATACATCGCGCGTGAAAGAAGATGCAGCAAGGGCTATCATGCTTGCCAGCGCGCTTGTGAAATAGAATTTAATTCAAGATGTCGCTTCGAGAACTTTTAAAAGATAAAATGCGAGAAGAAAAACTCTCACTTTTGCCAAAGGGTTTTGAAGTCATAGGAGATATCGCTATAATAAATCTTCCACTACCGCTTTATGATGAAAAACATCTTATTGCCCAGGCTCTTGTATCCCACAGCAAGAAGGTAAAAGTAGTTCTCCTTAAAAAGAACAAGCTTGCTGGAGAGAAACGCATTGCGGAATTTGAAATACTGATTGGTGACAGGACAACAACTCTGCACAGGGAGAACGGATGCGTTTTCCATGTGGATATCGCTACAACCTACTTTTCCGGGAAGATGTATTTTGAGAGGAACAGAATAGTTCAGAAAGTGAATGATGACGAGGATGTCCTTGTTCTGTTCTGCGGGGTAGGACCTTTCTTGATACCGATCAGGAAAAAAAAGGAAGTCAGGATAATAGGACTTGATAATAATCCGGCTGCCTGCATCCTGTTCAGGAAGAACGCAGAGCAGAATAACATTGAAGCTGATATAATTCTTGGCGACGCGAACTCCAT
>CBFFLL010000062.1:0-4174 GCA_965642175.1 Candidatus Methanoperedens nitratireducens
TCGGCGAGAAAATCACATCACCGTAGAAATGGATTTAGATTATAAATCCTGATGGTTGATATTGATTGTTATGCTGAGTGTAGACTATCCCTCTGAGTTATGGTTTGTGGTGTTTTTATGACAAAATTTCAATATGAGACAATTTTTATGTTTTGGCATTGATCTTTTTATGTGATTATTTGGATTCCAGATGGTTTTGCGAACGACTTAAGTATTAATGTAACAAAGTCAAGTTATAATGGCTTTATATACTCTATCTTCTGATCGATCATAGATCGGATTTACAGCAAGATATCTTATCGCAGCTAATATCATTGCGACCAAGTCGTCCAATGCCTTATTCCCTTATTGCTTAAATATCTCGAACGTGCCTGAATTTATTTCTTCACACTTTTGTTGCCAACAATATCTTTACTGTTGTGCAGATATCCTATCTGTTAATGGAAATAAGGATCAAAGAGGTTTATTATGAACATGCAAGATGAAACAATGGTTGAAACATATGTGATGAATGGAGCTTTCTCGGAAATTGATCGGGATCTGACTTTAGCCGACAGGTTTTCTGAAAGAGAAGGAACTGAGGTTTTCATCTATGATTTGATCATGAGATTCAGGGTTTTATAAACTATTGCCCGGGGTTCAAATCCATTCCCCCACACTTATTTTATGGGGTTTCTTTATATAACCCCCCGCACTTATTTTATAAACTGTTATTTTAATATAGCAGCCCGTTTTATCTCAGTCCCCAGCGACTTAAGTATCGCATCCCTGAGCTCATTCGCCTCCGGGCTTGTCCTCACTCTGGGGCGGGGGATGTCGATCTCAAAGATATCCTTTACCATGCCCGGTCTTGCAGACATCACCATAACGCGATCAGCAAGATACACAGCCTCATCCACGCTGTGAGTAACGAACAGGGCGCTGATGTGTTCTTCCTGCCATATCCTCAGAAGTTCGCCCTGCATCAGGTTCCTGGTCTGAGCATCCAGAGCGCCGAAAGGTTCGTCCATCAACAGGAGCTTGGGACTGTTGGCATACGCCCTCGCTATACCCACCCGCTGTTTCATGCCGCCTGAGAGTTCATGCGGATAATTGTTCTCAAATCCTTTCAATCCGACAAGGTCAATATAGTGCTGCGCAATACGTTCGCGTTCTTCTTTCCTTATTCCTTTCATCTCGGGACCGAATTCAATGTTGCCCTTCACTGTACGCCAGGGGAACAGGACATATTCCTGAAATACGAAGCCGCACTCATCATTCACGCCCTCTATCTTCTTGCTGTCAAGAAATAATTCCCCCTCAGTGGGCGCATCAAGCCCTGCAGCCAGGCGAAGGATGGTGGTCTTACCGCACCCGCTCGGACCCAGCAGGCACACGAATTCCCCATCCGCGATCTCAAGGTTCACATCAGATACCGCAAGAAATCCATTGAATTTCCTGGATACACCTTTTAAGATCAATCTACCCATTTTATGACCCTCTTCTGTAAAAGAACTATGCTGATATTCATGAAATACCCGATGACCCCTATAACTATCATCCCCGCGACCATTTCAGCATAGCGTCCCAGGTCGCCCATGTTCCAGATAAAATACCCAAGACCCACAGGACTTCGAATAACCATCTCGGCTGCAACGATCGCCATCCATCCAACTCCAAATCCGATGCGTAGACCCGCGATAATGGAAGGAAAAGCTGACGGGATTACAACTTTTGTCACTATCTGCGCCTGCGAAGCTCCAAGCATCCTTGCGGCATCGATAAGCCTTGAGTCTGTCGACCTTACCCCGTAAATGGTATTAAGGATAATTGGAAAAACAACGCCGATGAACACGATAAATATCGAACCCCCCGAAACCAGGATGAATATCGCAAGTGGTATCCATGCCATCGGGGGCATGTTGCGTACTATCTCGATGATGGGATTCAGGATATTGTGTATCAGCCTCGAATACCCTATCCCGATCCCAACAGGAACGCCTATGATAAAAGCAAGCGCACTACCCTGAATAACCCGCACAAGGCTTGCTTCTATATGGTTAATAATGCCGTATGTAAGTCCGGGACCGTATGTCCTTGTGAACATCGAGCCAACAAGCGCGTACCAGGTTTCAATGGGCGTGGGAACATCCTTTAGCCTCATGAATGGAATATTGAATATCTGTTCCCTTGCAAGCACCACCAGAACATGCCAAAAAATAATTAAACCTATAAGAGAAAGGATATTTATTATCAATCCATTTCTCTTGTTATCATTTTTCATCAATAACTTACCTTGACACCTGCCTCTTCCGCAGCCATCAGGAAAAGCACATGCTGGATCGTCCCAGGACCCGGGAACCCGACAGTCTTACCTTTAAGGTCAGCAAGGGATGTAATATTGTTCGACACAACGATCACAGACCCTTCATTGTTCATTCCTGAGATAACGCCCACGCGAGCATCATCTATGGCAAAATCATTGCTGTTTATCCTGTGAATTATTACCGGAGGTATGCCAAGGCTCCCGATATCCACTGCATTGGTCTTGAACCCTTTCTGCATCTCAAAAGCGCCGTTCTGGAACGGAGTGCCTTCGGACAGTGTGATATTGATCCCAACATCATTGAACCAGCCTTTCTGCCATCCCACATAGAACGGAAGTTCATGGACATCATTGACAAGATAAGCATAGCGGACTGTAGCAGGTTCTTTCAAAGCAACGCTTTTAAGGTCACTCTCCCTGTTCTGCAGCGCCCAGTTAATATATTTATTAGTAATAAGATTGCTGGCATAATCCGAAGCATTCACATAACCTGACTGGTTCCATTTTCCAGGGTCAAAAATATTGAACTCCATTATCTTGGATATGAACGTCTCAGTTCCCGGAATATTGGGAGAATAAACGAATGCCACGTCCTCCAGGCTCAGTTCCGCTGCTTCGCGATCTGTCATCCCGCCAAAAACCATTGAATAATTTATGAGATCATCATGGTCTGGTGAGCCGCTCTCCTTTGCATTATTGATGTATTCCACTGATCTTAACTGCACAAGAGCCATGCGGTTCAATATCTCATCCGCGTTCTCTGTCTGTTTATACCAGTCATGATCGTACGCCACTACACAGCAGGGATGTTCATCCCAGATGTCGCCAGAATATATAAGCGGCTTTCCATAGCCTTTAGTGATCGCTATTGCAGGGTAAGGCTCCCAGCCTATGAACCCGGCGATCTCCCCTGCCCCCAGTCTCTGTACCATGTCCTGCCCTCCCATCTTAACAAGATTTATGGGCTGGTCAGGTGTTTTATTTTCGTCAACGCATCCGGCTACAAGAGCCGTAACAATAACAACCAGAAAGATCTTTGTGAGTGTGTTCATGATTTCCCCTGAAAGGTAATAATGTTCTTTTCACGATAGCGGTATTTAATGGTTTCCTTATTGATACCTGTTGTAACCCAAATGTATTAATAACCTATGAAATATATACGGTCGTGATAAGAATCGTGATAAGAGAATAATTATGACCTCGAATGATCTGATAAAGGCTGCAATTGATTCTGATGAAGTTTTCATCAGGGAATTAGGAAGAACGATCAAAGAAGATATGCGCATGACAGCCGCTGAATTCAGTGAAAAGTCAGGCATACCCGCAAGCACTATTTACAAACTGTTATCTGGCAGCCGGGAACCCAATATAAAAACTTTAAGACGGATAGTACGCGCCCTGCGGAAAATAGAAGGAACCGAAAAACCCGAGTTCATTGCAGTTATTGCAGCCCGCCCTGTTCTTGACTACATAACTGAAAAGAAACTAAAGGTGCACGGTCGGCTTTTGACTGTCAGGGAATACTCCGCAACATCCATGGAAGACGCCATAGTTGCAGCCATCAGGGCTGAAAGGGACGGCGCAAAAGCGCTAGTATGCGCCCCTATCGTGAGCCCCACTGTTGAAAAGGTGCTGCGCATCCCTGTCACGACCATTATGCCCAGGGACAGCCTGATAGCTGCTATTGAATTAGCCGCTAAAAAAATGGGATGATCACTTAACGTTATTTATCAGTTTTATCATTTTTCTGGATTCTTCTTCTCCGTTGACATTTACTGACACTGGCTTTCCGGATCCGGGCGTAATTATGATATCCTCTGCCGGATGGACGCCAAAGACGAGGATATTGGAGCCCGCATCAGGCCATGT
>CBFFLL010000062.1:4184-13492 GCA_965642175.1 Candidatus Methanoperedens nitratireducens
CCCCTGATATTCATTGAACCGTCTTCAAAATCGATCAAACCCTCGTAAATTTTCACTTCAACTTCTTTGCCATTGGAAAGCGGGGTTTTTTTGGAGGTGGTCTCATGAAAATCCTTGATATTGTTCTGTGATGCTATCTGATCGATCTGGGAAGTGGTTATTTTGTTCATTAACTCAGACGGAAGTGAGATGCCTGCCGGGAGCACAAGGCGGACAGTCGCAAGCTGGGATGTGAATTGCGTTGCTCCCGATGCCTGTCCGGGCGTAAGGTCGGTTAATTTCTGTACCTGGTCTGAAATATTCATTGCAAGGGCATCATCCCTGTAGTTCATGACCGCCATATTCACTTTAACGGTCGCACCTGCTAAATTCTGGGTCTGGCTCTGCTTCTTTACATCACCAACACCGACCCAACCAGCTTCCTTCAGGACGTTTTCGCTTACGACCGCAGGCCATGCATCTTTTGTTTCAAGGCATCCTGCTGCCAGCACGACCAAAAATAATATAAGACATAGAGTTTTTCTCATTCGAACACCACATCAGGTTATATATTGAATACTATTAATGTTTTACTGCATAATAATAATTCATTACTTAATAATAATGATAGAACAATGAACGAAAAAACCACCCAATTGAAAAAATCGCTCAGCATAGCCGCTATGATAGATGAAAGCGCGATAGCTGATCAAATAATATCAATCGGATATAAATGCATGCAGTGCGCAAAATGCTGCATTGAGGACTACGGCGACAATACTGTATCTGTCTTTCCGTTCGAAATAAGGCGCATATCTGAAAAGACCGGGCTTAAATGGGAATACATAGCAGTTCCATCCCTTTCAGAAGACAGGGATCCTGCCGGAAATATCCATACTTTTGAATGGGTATTGAAGAAAAATGGGAACTGCGCATTCCTGGATAAGGGTTTATGTAAAATATACGAATGCAGGCCGTATATTTGCAGCACATATCCTTTTTATTTGCTTGAGGGACGACTGATGGTATCTGTTTGCGAGGGAATTGGCAGCGTTATCAGTGATGAGGATGCTATGAAGATGGCTGCACTGCTAAAGGAACGATATATCGCTGAGATCAGGGAATCAATAGCTCTTCTTGAAAAATTCAGGGGATTCAAACCAGGCGGCAGGGGAGATATATGCGTACATGACAGCGAAGGAGAGCACTGGATCAGGCAAACGGAACGATCATCTAATATATAAGCAAAGCTCAGAACAACAGCAATAAGAATATATGTATTATTAAGCTAATATTAAGTCATATGAAACTTCTCGCACTGTCAGACCTTCATGGTGATTATTCACATGTTGAGGCGATACGTAAAAAAGCAGGGGATTTTGATGCTCTTGCGATTTTAGGGGACATCACGAATTTCGGACCGGACGAACATGCGTACAAACTTCTTGAGATGTTCAATGGACCAATAATGACAGTGCCGGGTAATTGCGATAATATTTCACTATTGAAAATACTGGAGGAGAAATCGATCAGCCTTCATAATTCATCCCATACAATTGGAGACCTTATCTTCGTCGGGCTTGGAGGGTCGAATCCGACACCATTTAATACGCCTTTTGAATTATCTGAAAAAAAGATCGGTGAATCTATAGGTACATTATTAAGCAACATAAATACAAATAAAAAGATCATATTAATATCGCATGCTCCCCCCAGGAATACAACTGACAGGTTGCCTGTGGGGAATGTCGGAAGCGAGGCGCTGGAACGTTTCCTGGGGCGCTTCGACCTCATATTGTGCGGGCACATCCACGAAGCACGCGGCGAAGTTATGGTAAAAGGCACGCTTGTAGTGAATCCTGGCGAGGGTTCAAAAGGACAGGCTGCTATGATAACGATAGAAGATCAGATAACAGTCAAGTTTATTGATGCGTAATTATTTGAAAAAGGATTTATTGATCCAAAATGTTAAAAATTGCGATTTCAGGTAAAGGCGGCGTTGGAAAGACAACGCTATCAGGCACTCTGGCACGGCTAATGGCGCGAGCGGGCTACGACGTCCTTGCTATCGACGCAGACCCGAGCATGAACCTTGCTTCTGCGCTTGGAATAAAAGAACGCCCCAGGCCGCTTACAGAATTCAAAGAACTTATTGATGAAAGAGCAGGCGGACCTGCCGGGGTTTTCAAGTTAAATCCAAAGGTTGACGACATTGTCGAAAAATTCGGCGTGACTGGCCCTGATAATGTAAAGCTGCTTGTCCTTGGCACGGTTGAGCGAGGCGGGAGCGGCTGCATGTGTCCTGCAAGCTCATTCTTGAAAGCGCTTATGCGCCATGTGATATTGAAGATCAATAGCGTAGTGATACTTGATATGGAAGCTGGTGTGGAGCACCTCGGGCGAGGCACGACCAGAGGGATAGATATCATGCTCATTGTGGTTGAACCTGGAGCGAGGTCGATCGAGACAGCCGGTAGGATAGTGGAACTTGCGCGGCAGATAGATATCCAAAAATTCGGGGCAGTCATCAATAAAGCAGGGAAGGATGCATCAGATATCGAAGATAAGCTTAAGGGCTATGGTATAGAGGTAATAGGCGTAATACCGTATGACACTGCCCTTGTTCAGGCTGACATGGAAAGCGTGGCCCCTATTGATAAGGGCGGAGCCGCAATCGAGGCAATTAAAATTATCTCGGAGAAAGTATCGGTAGTAAAGGAATGAACATTATTCAAAAAACCGAAAAGATCCTGTGCGATTGCAAATGCATTGACGAACTCCTTGGCGGTGGATTCGAGAGGGGTATAGTCACCCAGATATACGGGGCGTCAGGTACGGGCAAGACCAATATCTGCATCCAGCTTGCTGTGGCCGCAGTCAGGAGCGGGAAGAAGGTCGTATTCATAGACACTGAAGGGTTCTCTGCCGAGCGGTTCAGGCAGATAGCAGGCGATGATGCCAAAAAGGTCGCGGGAGACATAATCATATACGAACCTGCCAGCCTTGACCAACAATATTCTGCCATACTCGAACTTGATAAAATTATGAGCGAAAAGATAGGTCTCATAATCCTTGACTCGGCAGCGCTTTTTTACAGGCTCGGACTGTCATCGGACGATTCGAACGAAGAGAACGTGGCGCTTCGGAGGGAACTTGTGAACCAGATCGGGCTACTTCATGGAATAGCCAGGAAACACGTTATTGCAGTTGTGATCACAAACCAGGTCTATAAAGATGTATCCACAGGAGAGTTGTGCCCGATCGGGGGTAATGCGCTGGAACACCTCTCAAAGACCATCATCCTGCTTGAAAAAACCGGAACATCAAAACGCAAAGCAACGCTTCGAAAACACAGGTCAAAATGCGAAGGAACGAACTGCGGGTTCATGCTGACCGATAAAGGCGTAATATAGCGTTTCACTTTCCACCGCTCATTATTTTTCCAAGGCTTAAAAGGAAATCTTCAGCCTTATTCTTTATGGACTTTGGATTCTCATCTAGCTCTGGCTGTTCTTTAATCGATATCTCTTTTTTATCTTCCACGCGACTTACATCCCTGAGCAAATACCAGGATAGCAGCTCGGAATAGATTATGACCCCGAGAAGCGCCGACCAGAGCATGAGCATAATATGGATATTATTAACAGACACGCCCTGATATGAGAACTGCTCGATGGAAAAGAACTGTGCCACGGGTTCCGGATATAAAAAAACTATGGCTACAGGAATAATTATCATAAAAATGGCAGAGATTATAGGTGACAGGTAAACGAGAATTATCAAAGTGACCATTGCGTATATGAAAAACAGCAGGAATGAAATAGTTTCCATTTTTACCTCAGCACCTCTGCTACTGAATATGTTATCAACGCACCGCTCAAGATTATTCCTGCGATCGTTATGTATGATAAAATCATAAATAATACTAAATCAGTCGGCGCAACATTTAAAGGTTTTGTAGTTTCGCTATTCTCCTGTTGTTTTTTCTCAACTATCTTTCCTGATTCAATGGAATTGGATGTGGCATTCCTTGTGACCCCGCGTATATCATTGTATGAAACTTGTACAGCAGGAAGGTTTTGTACCTCACCCTGTAAAAAATAAGCAGTTTCTGCATTTTCAGCGTTTTCAAGCTTCCCCGACCATGTCGTTTTACCGCTTAACACCTTTTCCCCTGAAGGAATATTATCCGATAATGTAACATTAGCAGGTCTGTCGCCGATATTGGATATGGTGAGGGTAACTAATGTATTGCCTTCAAAGTACTCAATTGATTTGTTAATTGAAAGATAAGGCATATGCATTGTAAATTTGACTCTTTTTGAGACGGCCCCTGCGTCGTCCCACCTGGCTGTGGCAGATGGGAGGAAATACAGGCCAGGTTTTTGTGGCGTAACATTATATTCAAAGATCTTGAACTTCTTGGGCCCGATATCCAAATTCCATTCCAGCGGTTTTGCGGTAAATTCATCTGGTATCATATCTTGTATGCTCACGGATTTATTGCTCAACCCAGAATTATATATATATAGTTGCACTGTCACCATCTCATCATCTGTGTCAGCAGGAACCCGCTTTATTATGGCCAGTTCAGGAGTTATGGAAATATCTTTACTCACATAGATAATCTGAAAATTACCGCTAAAATCCCGGACATCTATCTTTGCGTTGATACTCAAGGTAGAATTCATGGGCTGCCGGGTGATTATTGATTGAAATGTTCTCTTGCCCAAAACGTCGGTCATTGCGAAACTGTCAGGTAATATCTCTGAAACCGGGTCGCTCTCTAGCGTTATGCCTATAACGTTAAGGGTAAGATCACTTGTTGCATTTATAGACACCTTAATTGGCTCATCGGGAAAGTATTCTTCTTTATTTGTGTTTATCTCAACCTTAACAAAAGGAAATACCTCTGTTTTATAATCCGGGAGTCTGTTCGTGAAAAAATCAATATCCATAAAGCCAGTACGGTTTATATTTGCTACATTCATCCTGAATGTTTCAAAATATTTTTCTCCCCCTGTAAAAAACTCTTTTTTTTCACTCCAGCTCTTGTTTGAAATGGTCATGTTTGCTGAATCCCTGCCATAAGTATCTATCGCAAAGGTATGATTTTCAATTGTATAGGATTCGCCCCATTTCATCTGCGTTCTATTAAGGAATCTCCAGAATTCTTTATTTTCTAGTTTGTTTATAGATATCCACGAGTTTTCCCCCCGCTTCCCAAGAAGGGTTATTGTAATGTCATCATAATTTTTTACATCGTTTATCGCAAAGTTGTCAGATCCTATAAGCACATTGTCCTTAAAAACGCTTATTGAAGACGTTATTTCATCCAGAGAAGCGGCTTTAACAAGATAGTTCTCAAATGACAGGGAATCATTCAAACCGATAAATCCCGATGACTTTGCTGTCCAGAGCGTATCAACTGCAGATGCAGGAGGAATTAAACAGATTATTATGAAACATATTACAATTTTTATATCCATTATACATTAAATTGAATTCAATTGGTTTAAACTTTTTTATTCCAAAAAAACAGGGAGAATATATATACTTCAAAGAAATATATAATATAAGGTACTAAATAATCGAAACTGATTATATAAATTAATATTTATAAAATATAATCATAAAGGAGAATTGTATGTTGGAAGATTTCTCAGGTAAGTTCGGAAAACTAAAGATGCCGGAGGGCTCGCTGATAAGGAAAATCGAGAGAATAAAAACGAGTTCCCAAACCGGTTATGGAAGGGGTGACTCAGCCGGTTTATTCCCTGAAATGATAGAACAGCTAAGACGAGTACCTGAAGAGATCTCAAGAAAGATCGAAGAAGTAGTTAACACAAAAACAGAACTGATCAGAGCCACTTCAGAAGCCGTCAAAAACCTTGAGATCCAGGTGAGCAAGGTAGACCAGTCTGTAGTCTCAACAAAAAAGGGTACTGAAGAGATCAAAAATAGGCTGGATAAAATAGACGAGACAGTTCTTGAACTTTTGTCATTATACGAAGTGGTTTCAAGCACAGTGAATCCGTTTGTCGGTGACAAGAACAACCCGGTAAATCAAAAAATGAGTGAGATCGAGAAGAGGATCGAAGAGCTCAGCAATAAACCGCCGGAAGTACCCCCTACTCTGATCCTGGAATTTGAAACTAAATTCAAAGATTTCGAGAAAAACATAGAGGAACTTAAAAAGACAGTCGAATCAAAAGCCATTGATGAGAATGCCCTTGTAGAAAAAATCGCCGAATTGGTAGTCGAGCGCATAAGACCTCATAATAAGCGCAGGCCCATGTATACAGGGACACAATTTACACCACAGATGCAGCAGCCAACCGCTGCCACTGTACCACCCGCAAGGCAAGCAGAGCCCCAGTATAAACAAGAGAGCCATTATCGTCAAGAGCCACAGTATATAGATGAGGATTCGGAAGTCAGACTGGAATATCTGAATAATAGACCAGAAACATCCATAATCCTGCTTAACTGGATAGAGTTCCTTATGGAAAAAGTAGGGCGCAACAACCTGTTCGATGTCCTTGAATATTATATGGAGATAGGCTGGATAAACGAGGAAGTCAGCTCAAAGATGATGGCATACGCAAGCGGGATAGATTATTTCGTGGAGAGACCTTCATGGAAGCTGCTTCCAGAGGATCATACTAAATCCCTGATGTTCATTGAACAGTTAAGGGGTAATAAAGTCGATAAGATGCTCTTTTCAAGGCTTGAGCGTGATGTGGAAAAGATAATCCGTACCAACAGTGAAGTCACTGTGCATTAAGACTGTTTTTTAGGCGTGAGCCTGATTTTCAGATTACTTGATGTCACCACCTCGGGCTGAAGCGCCGAGGCATCCCAGCGCTGGTGCATGAGAGTTTCTATTGCTTGTTTGTTTTCCTTGCTTTTACCCCCATTGAGGGCACGAATTTATAGGATATTTGACAGTTATATGGCAACAGCATATAGCTATTTATAGTTTAAAAAACCTATTTATCCTGTGCCAGATAGAACTATTAGAGAAACCCGAATACTTGCCGAAGACGAGATTATTGACATCTCTGTAACACAAGTACCGGTATCATCTGAAATCCCTCACGGTGTAAGATACAGTTTCAATTACCGTGTTATAACGAGTGAGGGTTGGAGGACTCTGATACGTTTCGATAATGCCCATATAATTAAAGGACTCAACAAAAGAGACCACAAGCATTTATTTGAAAATGATGTGCAAGAGATAGAATTCGGCACTCCAAAAGAATTAATTAATGAGTTAATGAGGTTGATTGAGCATAATCGGAGGAAGATCGATGAAATTAAAAGACGTTGAAATTGTAGTTATGAGCGATGAAGAATACGGGGAGCATCTGAACCAGTTATTTGAAAGGGTCAAGTGCGGTGAGATAAATGAGCCAGACCCCCATAAAATAGTTGTGCGCACAGCTGAGGATATTGGAAAGATTTTGACTCGTGAGCGCCTGCGCCTGCTTAAGATTATAAAAGAAAAGAAACCAGATTCCATAAGCGAACTTGCAAGGATGCTGAAACGTAAGGAATCGAATGTGCACAATGATTTGACTTTCCTTGAAGGGATTGGTCTCCTTGAGCTTAGGGAAGGAAAAAATCATGTCAGGAAAGTTCCATTTGTTGATTATGATGCGTTGCACATAACGGTTCCTCTGACTGCATAAAGCCTAGAACGTGCCCAAGCTGGAGTAAAAGAGAGGTCTTAACAACCTCCCTCTCCTCATCAAACTGCACGTACAGATTTCCCGTATGCAGCTTTCGTTTGGCTTTTCCCTTTGCAGGAGATGGGTTCATTCAGCAACGAAGAAAGCGAAACCAGCCCCATTTTTCTCAATTCAGGCTCAGGAAGCGTGTATAAGATAGTGTTCCAGTTACGCTTTTTGGCCTTAAAGCTCCTCAAGCGTCCCCTTATATAACCATCTAATTCTCTGAACAATGTCTTTACTGTACCTTCTTTGAAATAGTTCCCCCAACCTCGAATTACAGGATTGAGGAAACGTATTACAGTTTCAAGGTTCACAGGCTGCTGACGCCTTGTCCGTCGTTTTATCTCTTCCTTGAACTTCTTCTTTGCCTTATCTCTGGGGCTTCTATAACGCCCATTGAAATGGAAGCCGAGGAACTCTACTCCCTTACTTCTCGCACGCACGATTTTTGTCTTTTCTGGACTGAGTTTTAACTTTAACTCTCCTTCCAGAATCTCTTTTGCTCGTTTGAGTGCATTCTGTGCATCTGATTCAAACTTGCAGAAAATAACGATGTCATCGGCATATCGAAGGAGCAGATATCCATGATCACCCATTCTTCTGTCAAAGTGATTTAAATATATATTCGACAGCAAGGGGCTTAGGTTTCCGCCCTGGGGAGTACCTTCTATACTCTCCTCAAATACACCATCATTCATTATTCCACTTTTAAGGAAAGATTCTATGAGAGAAAGAACTCTGCCATCTGCGACTTTTTCACATACGAGATCCATCATTATTTGAAGGGTTAACATGGTCGAAGAATCCCTCTATGTCGGCATCCACTACCCAGTGATAGCCTCTTCTAATGAAAACTTCGCCCTTCCTGACTGCCGCATGGGCGTCAGTGTTGGGTCTGTATCCATGGCTTTGTGGCAGGAATATTTCTTCAAAGATTGGTTCAAGTACGTTCTTTAGTGCCTGTTGGACTACTCTGTCCCTTACTGTGGGTATCCCAAGTTTTCTCATCTTGCCGTTGTCTTTTGGTATTAATACCCTTAAGACCGGCCTGGGTTCATAGCGTTTTTCTTTGAGTAGTCTCTGTATTTCATTTAGGTTTTGTTGCAGATTTTGTTCAAATTGTTCAATGGTTATTCCATCTACTCCAGCACTTCCTTTATTTGCCTTCACGCTTTTCCATGCTTGTACAAGGTTTTTCTCGCTCCATACCTTATGTATCAGAGCAAACTCCTTGAATTTGTCATGGTATTGCTGATTCCACTTTTTCATTATTGTCTCCATCGGTTTTGGTTTCCAGCAGTTATTCCATTATCTTCACATACTGTCACCAGAGAGCGTTTTATTGCCGTTTCGGCTTTGCTTACCTTTCTGGTATCTTCTTTTAATCTGATTGGTGTTATCGTGCTGTTCACCTCTACTCTATCCAGACTGGAACTCCTTTGCTGGGCCAGGTTTTCTCCTCGCATCGTCGCCTTCTGCACCCTGCGGCACAGGTTCGATGTATCATCGGCCTTACCTTCATCGCTACTATGAGTTCTTCCGACTTCTTGCAAAGCATCACTTTGGATTTCCCATAAGGTTATACCTCCATTA
>CBFFLL010000063.1:0-8664 GCA_965642175.1 Candidatus Methanoperedens nitratireducens
AGCGCCTGCCCCTGAATTCTCGGAAAGATTCCTTATTTTTTCCTCTGTGTCTCTGAGCCTCGATGGCTAATATTTTAGTCCAAAACCAAAAGATTTTACAATCTCAACTTTTCGAAAAGCTTATCCCTTATTATCAGCATCAGTCTGTAAGTAATCATATACCGATTAAAGATTCATACTTTCTGGAGAGCAAAAATGGAACTTCCTGTTGTACACTTGCCCGATATACAGGCAAACCTGCCTGACATCCCCATTACATTAACAAGAGTAGGGGTCACGGATGTTAAGAAACTTGTTGAGGTAGCGCGAAAAGACAAACGCCCCATCGTACTTGTATCCACATTTGATATCTTTGTAGACCTGCCATCTGACAGGAAAGGCGCCAACCTTTCAAGGAACTTTGAAGCGATAGACGAAGTGCTTGAACAAATGATAAAATCTCCTGTATATGAGATAGAAGACCTGTGCGGTGAAGTCTCAAAAAGGCTTATCGATAGGCACGAATATGCCCTCAATGCCGAGGTCAGGATGAAAGCAGAATACGTTGTTAAGCGTGAAACCCCGGTATCAAAGATAAGCTGCCAGGAAGTTGTCAACATCTTTGCAGAAGCAAGAGCTATAAGGGATAACGACCTGATCGTTAGAAAGATGATAGGCGCTGAAGTGCTTGGCATAACTGCATGCCCCTGCGCCCAGGAAATAATGCGTGATAAAGCCAAAAAGGAATTAAAAGCGCTTGGTGTTGAGGGAGATATTATAAAAAAGTTCCTTAACCGTGTACCCATGCCAACGCATAACCAGAGGGGGCGAGGCATTATATCCATTGAGGTACAGGACACAAATTTTGTCTCACTTGACAGGATCATCAGTATAATCGAGAACTCCATGAGTTCACAGATGTTCGAACTGTTAAAAAGAACGGATGAAGCGGCTGTTGTAGAACGAGCGCATAAAAATCCTAAATTCGTTGAGGACTGCGTAAGAGACATGGCTCAAAAGGTAGTGAAGGAGTTCCACGAATTGCCGGATGATTCAATTATCATAATAAAACAGATCAACGAGGAAAGCATCCACCGCCACAATGCATTTGCAGAACGCACGTCCACCCTTGGAGAACTCAGGCAGGAACTCAATAATATCGGTAAATGAACAGAACTTTTACAAACAATAGCGCCATAAATACAAATACTGCAATAATAATTATATATATCGCATAAAGCCAGGCTTCCTTAAGTCTGAATACCTCCCTCCATGTTATTTTCTTAACATCATCCCAATCCCTACTATACCATATATCGCCGGGGGGCTGGTAGCGGCTGAACTTGTCCACATGACATTCTTGGTCTCTTAATATGTCGTATGAATCAGGGCATTTTACTGCCTTACAGGTAAAGCGCCTCTGGCAGTCCAGATTGTGGGCAGGGTCTTTGTAAACATACTGTTCCATATATTTAATTAATTAGGAATTTTAAATATATAAACATTGTGTGAAAAATACTCATGCAAAAACATAAATTTACTGTTAGCATAAGATGCCTGTGAAACAAATCGGGATAACAGCCCTTGTTCCCCCTGAATTGATATTTTCCTGCGGCGTGGCGCCCTTTGATGTCAATAATGTCATACCTGCATCAAGAAAATACCCGGGAAACAAGCTGTGCGCATGGACAGCCATCTGGAAGGAGATGCTTGTCAAAAAAGAAATAGAGGTAGATTCTCTTGTCGTAGTTGCGGGAGGAGACTGCCATAATGCCCTTGTGGATGGTCAGAAAGCGGCAATGAGCGGTATTCCCACACACTTTTTCTTCTATCCTTTCGATGGGGACCCGGAATATTTGGGATCGCAGTTGCAGAGGCTTTCTCTATTTCTTGGCGGCATCAAATCCCCTGAAAAATTCAAGGAGATAGGGGAATTGAAAAAGCAGGGGCAATTGTTAGATAAAAAAAGATGCAGCGGGAAGCTCTTATCAAGTGAAGCGTTCAGGATATTGATATCTTTCAGTGACCTTGCAGGCGACCTTGCAGGTTTTTCCAGGATCATATCTGATTTGCAAGAAAAAGATATCGAAGTCAGGAACAGGGTTGCGCTGATAGGGGTGCCGCCTATATTTCATGACTTTCATGAGACTGCACAATCACTCGATCTTCAGATCGTGTTCGATGAACTCCCGTATGAATTCATAAGACATGGAGGGAGTAATATTCAGGAAATTGCGGCGAATTATTGCGGTTATACTTTTGCAAGACCTCTTGAGTTCAGGATAGACTTCCTTAAAAAGGAACTCAAAAGACGAAGGGTGGATGGAGTGATCCATTATACGCAGTTCGCATGCCACCATATGCTTGAGGACGAAGTATTAAGAGAAAAACTCGATTATCCCATGCTCACGATCCAGGGAGACCTGCCTGGAAATACTCCGCAACAGGTAAAATTGAGGCTTGAAGCCTTCAGGGAGATGCTTGATAGACAATGATTAAACTTTGCGAAAGTTTATTCAATATAAGGGGTATGCTCAGAATGCCCATGTGCCTGGTAAAGCGGGGCATCGGTTTATGATCGGACTGGATGTAGGCAGCACTGCTGCAAAAATGGTCTGGATAGAAAGCGGGGGTCTAAAATTTCGCATAACTTCTACCCACAACTGGAAAGAGCTTGTTGAAGGGATAGATGGTAATGAAATAATCTCAACCGGATATTTCAGGAACTCTGTTCCACATCGTGCATCGCTCACAGAATTAACTGCGGCCATTTACGGGGTCAGGCATTATTTTCCAGATGCCGAGGTTATAGTGGATATTGGAGGACAGGATACAAAGGTGATCGATGTCAGGAATAACAACTTTCTAATAAATGATAAATGCAGCGCTGGAACTGGCGCTTTTCTTGAATTCGTGGCAAATTATTTCAAGATCGAACTTAATGAACTTGGTTCAATGCATGCGATGGCAAAACGGATCCCTGATATCAACAACACATGTGGGGTTTTTGCTCTTTCAGAGATGATATCGCAGCTTGTGGGAGGTTATTCAAAAGAAGAAGTGATCGCAGGCATGCATTATGCTTTTGCGCGCAGGATCTCTTATATGATACCACAGGCGCAGAAAGTCGTTCTAATTGGCGGAACGGTAAAAAATGAAGGCATGGCCGCTGCTTTAATGGACGTTTTGAACATCGATGTCTTCATACCTGATGAACCCCAGATCATTAATGCGCTGGGTGCATTAAAGTATTATTCCTAATATATCTTTATCTTAATATACTCTTATCGAACCTTTGGCGTATTCTGTGGGGAGCGTGCCCGGGTTGTCAGAAGAGATGACTACTCTGAAGTCGTAGTTCCCTATTTTATTGAATGTAGCAACGATTTGACCGGCTGTACCAAGTTCTTTCTTATATGAGCCCATGATAAATTCCGGTTTTGGCCGGTCAGGGTAATTAACTACTTTGATCAATACCATCTGCCCTGGGTGAATTGATATTTGATCCGGCATTGCTCTCCAGTTTATAATTTCTATGGTTGTTGTGGGTTTATCTTTTTCCGGGTCATAAATCTTAACATCAAAATCAGGAGCCTGGGTGGATGTTGGGGCTGGTGTCTGGGCAGTTGAAGTAGGTGAGGCTGTAACTTCCACTATCTTTTCGACTATTTTAGGCACCTCAATCGTGTTATTAATGTATTTAATTTCAGTCTCTGGTTGATGGATCACGTAACCTATTACGAGTCCGAGGACGAATAACAATATTATAAGGGGATAAAAGGTGCTGTCTTTTGATTCCATGATCTTTACTCCACAACGCATCTTCAATTCTTTAATGAGTTAAATACATTTCGGGTTCAATATTTCATTGTAGAATCCCTCATTCAGACGCTTAAGGATGAAGACTGGGATATCAGGTGGAAGTCTGCAACAGCTCTTGAAAAGATAGGCGAACCCGCCGTAGTGCCTCTTGTCCATGCACTGAAGGACAGGAACGAGTTCGTACGCGAGGGTGCAGCAGATGCCCTTGTCAGGATTGGCGACTCAGTTGTGGTTCCTCTTATAAAGGAATTGAGAGATAAAAACGAATATAACCGCAAATGTGAAAATGACATGGTCGGGAAGATAAGGGATGAAAAACTCAGTAAAGACTTGAGATAAATGGACCGAAACACAGGTTATTAATATGATTACTAATTAGAGAAGGGGGATATTCATGATACGAACTCATTATTCTACTCAGATAACACCTGAAATGAACGGGAACAGCGTAACAATATGCGGCTGGGCACACGAGATTCGCGACCTTGGCGGCATTACTTTCCTTGTGGTCAGGGACAGGGAGGGAATGGTACAGGTAACACTTTTCAAAAAGGCAATAAAAAAGGAAGCAAAAGCCCCGAACGGTTATGAACTCGTACCCACATCAGTGACCGTGCTTGGAAAAGCTGACTCTCCGCTGCCCATGGATACAACGGGTAAAGTGGATGCCGACCTTGATACAAGGCTTGATGCCAGGTTCATGGACGTCAGGCGCCCGTACACGCAGGCGATATTCAGGATAAGGCACATAATGCTGAAAAGTATCAGGGAATTCCTGGACAGGGAAGGTTTTGTTGAGATAACCACGCCAAAAGTGGTCGCAACAGCCACAGAAGGCGGGACAGCGCTTTTCCCGATAACATATTTTGAACGCGAAGCTTTCCTTAACCAGAGCCCACAACTCTTTAAGCAGTTGATGATGTCAGGCGGACTTGACCGCATATTCGAGATCGGCCCGATATTCAGGGCTGAAGAGCACGATACCAGAAAACACCTTAATGAGGCGACATCAATTGATATTGAGGCAAGTTACATCGACAATGAGGACGTAATGGTCATACTTGAGAATCTCATCAAACATGTATATTCAACTGTAGCGGAAAAAGGTTCAAAATACCTTGGAACGCTGGGTGTGGAACTTGCTATTCCCAAAACTCCATTTCGGCGCATTACATACGATGAAGCGATCAGTATCGCCCGCGACAATGGCGAAAAAATAGAATGGGGCGACGACCTGTCCACTGAATCCGAGCACTCTATTGGTAAAACGATCGGGGAGCACTATTTCATCACTGACTGGCCAACGAAAATAAAACCATTCTATGCCATGCCCTACGAGGACAAACCAGAGATATGCAGGGCTTTTGATATGATGCACCCGCGCATGGAATTGTCATCAGGGGCGCAGCGTGTGCACTCGTATGAGCTACTGCGGCAGAGGATCAAAGATCAGGGCCTCAATCCAGATGGATTTGAATTTTATCTCAAGGCATTCAGGTACGGCATGCCGCCACATTCAGGATGGGGCGTGGGTGCCGAGAGACTCCTCATGACAATGCTTGGTATTGAGAACATACGCGAAGTGGTACTGTTCCCAAGGGACAGGAAGCGGCTGTCCCCATAAATTATTTAACTTAATACGATATGTCTAATGTGCAAAAAGTCATGAGAGACCTAAACATATTTGACCTTTTTTGCTATTTAAAGGACGAGGGATACAGATGAGCGCTGAAAGGGATATTATTATTGAGAGGCTCGAAGCGAAGCTTGCTGCAAAGGACAGAGAGTTCGAACAGATGCAGGAGTCGCTGCGTGAGACCATTATCGAAGAGATCGAAATAAAGTTTGCCGATAAATTGAAACTTCGGGAATCAACCATTGATGATATCAAGACGAGGTTTGCTGAAAAAGTAACTGAGATACTTGAGATGAATAAATCACTCAGGGACTCGGTGCTTGAACAACAAAGCTCTAAATCAGGCGCCCTGAATGAAGCCGAAGAAAGGATGAACAGGCTTGAACGGCGTCTAGTGGAGATTAACAGCAATTATGAAGGGGTCATGAAGGAACTCCTTGACCAGAAGTCCATAATCCAGGAATTCAAGCCCAGGAAAACGGGAAGGGAAGAATTATCGGCAAAAGTTGAGATAAGATCAAGGGATGAATTCATACCATTTACCCCGAAGCCGATGGATAAGCGCAAAGGTGATGTAAAACCCGGGGAAGGGGTGAATGAGAAGCCTAAACCCAAAGGTGAATACATAATTGCTGAAAATTATGTGCCTAAAGATAAAAGAAAACAGCAGGTCGTTATAGAAGCTGATGAAAAAACGATCGTATCTGACGATATTGCAGAAAAGAATGAAAAGTTTATAAAACCGGTGGTCAAGAGGAGTGAAAGGAAAAGTGAAGGAGTGGAGATATATGAAACTCCGAAAAGAGGCAGATAGTGCACATAAAAGAGATTGAGCTCCAGAATTTCAAATCCTTCGGTAAAAAAGTAAAAATCCCCTTCTTTGATGATTTCACGACCATATCAGGTCCAAACGGCAGCGGGAAGTCCAATATTATTGACGGCATCCTCTTCTGCCTTGGTCTTTCGAATTCAAGGATCATGAGGGCTGAGAAACTTACGGACCTGATATTTAATTCAGATAGCGGCAGAAAGAATTTTGCACAGGTGACCGTTCGCTTTGATAACTCAGACCGCGAGATGCCTGTGGATTCTGATGAGATAGTTATCACGCGCAAACTCAGGCAGACCGAATCCGGATATTACAGTTACTATTATTTCAACGATAACCCTGCAAGTTTAACCGAAGTTCATAATCATCTATCCAGAGCCAGGATAACCCCTGAAGCCTACAATGTCGTGATGCAGGGCGATGTCACTCACATTATAGAGATGACGTCAACAGAAAGGCGCAAGATCATCGATGAGATAGCAGGAGTGGCTGAATTCGATGAAAAGAAAGACCTGGCCCACAATGAACTTGAAATAGTAAGAGAAAGGGTGGAACGGGTGGATATCATATTGGGTGAAGTGGATGAACAGCTAGCCCGGCTCCAGCAGGAACGCGATCAGGCTTTGAAATACCAGGCGCTTCGGGACGAGAAGCGAAAATATGAAGGATACGTCCTGCTTGCAAGGCTAAAGGATGCGAAACGTGAACTGGATAAACTCGCAGATGAACTGCTGGATAAGGAAAATAAAAAACAGGAGCTTGAAAAACAACTGGAAGAACGCAGGCAAAAAGTCAGGGAGATAGAGGACAGGCTAACAGAGCTCAATTCACAGATACTTGAGAAAGGGGAAGGTGAGCAGATAGCCCTGAAAAAAGAGATGGAATTTATCAAGGGTGAGATATCGCGATGCGGCGGCGCTATTGAGCTTTCAGGAAATGAAATAACTGATATCGAGTCGCAAAGAAGGAAAATTTTCCTGGATATTGATGCCACACAGGTTAAGGTTACGGAATTTTCTGAAAAATTAAAAGAAGAGACAAAGAGAAATGAAACGCTTGCAGCAGAATGCGAAGACCGGAAAACACAGCTTCTCATGATACGCAGCAAGATAGCTGAAGTGGATGCGGAATTCGCAGGGACGCGGGACAAACTTACGGAAGCTAAACAGACGCTTGAGACATTCAGGAATGAAAAGAACGAGCTTATGCGGGAAGAGGACAGGCTGCTTGACGCTATAAGGCGCAACTCAACAGAAGTGCGCGACATGGAAATTGAGATAGAGACATCGGTGTCAAAGATAAGTTCAGCTGATATTGATGCGGAAAATGTGAAAGCGCAGATAGAGGAGATCAATAAAAATAAGCAGGAACAAACAAAAGATACTTTTGACCTTGAGAGGAACAGGTTAGAAATAAAAAGTGTGGTTTCAGACCTTGAAAATATATTGCGCGGCCTGCACCAGGATTATGCCAGGTCTGAAGCGCGCATAAAAGCAGCTGCTGAACTGAGTTATAGCGAACCTGTAGAAACTGTCCTTCGGGCAAAGAAGAACAGGGAACTGCCAGGCATATATGGAACAATAGCTGAACTCGGAAAAGTGGATACGAAATACTCTGTGGCGCTTGAGATAGCTGCAGGGGCAAGGATGCAGTCAGTTGTGGTGGAAAATGATGAGGATGCTGCCAGGGCGATAAAATATCTGAAAGATCACAGGTCTGGCAGAGTGACTTTTCTTCCTCTTAATAAGATGGACCCCATGCATCATCTTCAAAAAGGAAAAAATGAAGGGTTTGTAGATTATGCCATAAACCTTGTTGATTTTGATAATAAGCTGGCGCCTGCGTTCTGGTATGTTTTCAGGGATACGATGGTCATGGAAGATCTGGAGACCGCACGGCGTCTCATGGGTGGCAAACGGCTTGTCACTCTTGAAGGTGAATTGTTAGAAAAAGGGGGCGCGATGACCGGGGGCACGATAAGATCAAAGCTCTCTTTTGCAAGCGGGGAAGAGGAGAAACTGAAAAAGGTTGCTGAGCAGATAGCAGAATACGATGGAAGACGCAAATCCGCTATGAACAAACTGGAAAAAGTTGAAGATCATATTGCTTCCATCAGGGCGGAATCATCGAAATTTGATAATGAGATCACAAGGTTTACGATACAGATGGATGAAATAAAGAACCGCGGCACACGGCTTGCTGAAGTTATTGAGGCAAGGAAAAAACAGATAACAGGACTTGAAGAAGCCCGTGTTGTTATAAAAAAGAACATGGATGAGATTGAATCGAAAAAATGTGCAAAAGATGATCAGATCAATGTGCTTATAGATAATATCGGGAAGATCGAATTACTCCTTAAAGGTTCTCAAGTTCCTGAATTGAGCAGCAAAGCAGCAAG
>CBFFLL010000063.1:8674-13327 GCA_965642175.1 Candidatus Methanoperedens nitratireducens
GATCGGCTTGAAGGAAGGCAGAGGGATATCGAATCTGGGATCAATGCAGTAACACTTGACATTAAATATGCCGGAACAAGGATAGATGAGTTCAAATCCAGGCTTTTAGAACTTGATACAAAGAGAGATAACCACCGTGCAAAAATAAATGAACTGAAAGAGAAGTTAAAAGAGCTTGACAGCGAACTCAATGCCAGGAACCTGAGAGAAAAAGAGCTTGGCGGGGAACTGCTTGAACTTCAAAACAGCAGGTCAAAGCAACAACAGGAACTTGCTTCCATAAAGGAAAGGCTGGAGGATGTACTGAGAGTGAATACGGAAATGGAGAGGAACCTGCTTGCTCTTAATTCTACAAAAGAAGCCCTCACAGAGCAGATCATCGCACTTGATAATGAGATCGCAGAACGTGGATTGAACCGGGATGAAGAGGTGCCAACTTCAGAGTCCATAGCGTCAAGGATCTCGGCGCTTACGCGGGCGATGGAGAAACTTGAGCCCGTGAACATGAGGGCAATAGATGAATATAGTGAGGTGGAGAACAGGCAAAATGACCTGAGGTCACGCCGCGATATCCTGTCCCGCGAGAGAGAGGAAATAATGATCAGGATAAAGAAATGCGAAGAAATGAAAAAAGAGGCGTTCATGAGCAGCTTTAATGGGGTTAATGAGCAGTTCAAACAGGTTTTCCATGAGTTATCTGAAGGGAGCGGCGAACTGTTCCTTGAAAATCCAGATGAGCCCTTCTCAGGCGGGATGAGCATAAAGGCGCAGCCCTCGGAGAAGACGCTGCAGCGACTTGAGGCGATGTCAGGAGGCGAAAAAAGCCTGACAGCGCTGTCGCTATTATTTGCGATCCAGCAATACAGGCCAGCCCCGTTCTATGCGTTTGATGAAATAGACATGTTCCTTGATGGCGTGAATGCAGAGAAGGTGGCAAGACGCATACAAAATGCCGCCTCTAATGCGCAGTTCATCGTGGTATCACTTCGAAAGCCTATGATAGAGGCTGCAAAAAGGACAATAGGCGTGTCGATGCAGGAAAGTAACATATCAAGCGTCACTGGTATACAGATGAACTGAACCAAAACATATAATTAATATTGAACAATAGAGGGAAGCATGGATGAGAACAGAGAGCATCAGGATGTCAGGTCTGAAGTAATGGCTGAAATTTTGAATATCAGTAAGGTCCTGGCAAAAGATAAGTTGGGGGCTCTGTTTGTTATTGCTGACCGCGAGAAGATCTCCGGAAACTATCGTCCTCATTATCCTCAACTTCAATTTTCAGGCAATATCCTCAGTAAAGGGATGGATTCGGTAGTTGAGAAACTCGCTACACTTGACGGTGCAGTGATATTCACTCCCGACGGTGAGCTGCTGGCTTACGGTTCAAGGATATTGAAATCCGAAACACTTTTAGGTTACGGGACAAAACATGCTGCAGCCAAAGGGATAACATCTTTTGATAAGAACGCCACAGCAGTGCTGGTATCTGAGGAGAGCGGCTGGATAAAGGTCTTCCAGAAGGGTGAGATAGTGCTTGAGACCGATTCTGTGGATATAGAGCCGTCAACCCTCGAAAAAATATCAAGTTTTCTGACGAATAAAGACATGGCTCTCCTTGCAAGCGCAGGGATCGCGGCAGCGGCAGGATTTGCTCCGGCTGTACTGATCGTGGGCGGAGCGTACATGGTGGTAAAAACAGCTGGCGAAGTTATATCATCAACCTTTAAGAAGGAAAAGAACCGATAATATGCTCCATTTCACTAAACTTCACGGTAACGGGAACGACTTCATACTCATTGACGAATATAATGGTGAGGTGGTTGCTGAAAAATCCGCTTTTGCGGTAAAATACTGTGACCGCCGCTTCGGTATAGGTGCTGACGGCGCCCTGTATCTTGGAATTTCTTATAAAGCAGATATCGGGATGAAGATCTTCAATGCAGACGGGACTGAGGCTGAGATGTGCGGGAACGGGATTCGCTGTCTGGTAAAGTATGCGCTTGATAAGGGCTATATCAAAGATACAGCCAGGGTTGAAACCCTTGCAGGTGTGCTTTCCGTAACTTCACGTATGGAGGAAGGCACCTGGATAAATGTAAATATGGGTAAATCTGAATTTGCCCGGGAGAAGCTTCCGGCAAAAGGGACTGGCGAGTTCCTTCAGGTGAGCATGCACGGGTATGAAGTTTCTGCAGTCAATACAGGTGTTCCTCATGCAGTTATTTTTGTGGATTCACTGGATGACAGGCTGATCGCCGATGCCCCGAAGATCCGCTACGACCCTGTGTTCCCCAGGGGAACGAATGTGAATTTTGCGCGTGTGGATTCAAAGAACGAGATCACTGTACGCACTTATGAACGCGGTGTGGAAGGGGAGACCTTAAGCTGCGGCACAGGGTCTGTGGCATGTGCCGCAGTTGCGTACAGGCTGGGAAAGACAGGGGACAGGGTAAAGGTAAATACAAAGGGCGGGGAACTTGTGATCACCATAAAGGATGGTGCTGCCTTTATGGAGGGACAGGCTGAGAGGATTTTTGATGGGACGATATAAATTATAATTGCATCTTTAATCATGTATGGAATTGAACGAAGAACGAAAAGATAGATATTTTTCGAAGGTGAACTCTTAAAAAAATGCCATCGCATCAGGAAACTGTATTTCGAGTTCATTGATTATGTAGTGCAGCGGATAATTTTCAATATGGGTAATGAGGAATAGCAAGTGGTGGCGGAGAAGCTTAACATATTGGAATTCAGAAAAAAAGTGAAAGAAACAACTGAAAAAGAGCTGATCAGGTATGAACCTGATAGATTTCGCCCTGCGGGTAAGAAGGGGGCGGCATGAGAACGATTGATGAAATTTTGAAGGTGGTATGCATTTTCCTTACGAACCATGACATTGATTATGTTATAATATTATTCTGAACCACTCTTCTCGTTCAAAGGCGAACCGCATCCCCCGCAGTACTTGCTGGATGTCGGATTTTCATATCCGCACGAACATGATGTTCGTTTTTCGGTCAGGATGAATAGTTCTGAAAAGCGGTCTGCATTTTTGTGCAGTACTTCCCAAAGAAAATATAACGGCGCCATGAGCAGAAGGAAAAAAACGATATGGTACATTCCATAAGGTAAGAATTCAGAATAAAGTCGAAATGTAGCGTACAACGTTATTATCACGAACACAAGAACAAGCCCGGTCACTATGGACCGTGAGTCCTCATTTGTTATCACCCTGTTGAATTCAACCCTGAACTTCAACAGTATTATTATCACGGCAATAGATAACGCAATATCCACGAAATGATAAAATTCTAAACTCTTAAGCGTCAGCACAGCCGCGAGCTTGATCACGATGACAAGAATAAAAGCAGTCATCGCCCTTGCTATTGGTCTGTATAGTTCCCTGTTCATGTCCCATACTTAAATTTCATATATTATTAAGGTAAGCATCTTTTAACCAGGGCATCATCCATTGCAGAAGTATCATACAAATAACTTCATATATCTTTTGATGTATAACAACAATCATGGACATACCCGGGCTTCACAAAGAAAACACGCAGGGAACCTATAAATATGCAATACTTACGGTCAGCACATCAAGATACGGGAAATACGGGTCTGTAGACCGGCCTGAGCGTGCAGAGGACGCATCTGGAAAGCTCATCTGGGGAATGATACAGGTGCAGGGGAGTGAAGTAGTGCATTACGAGCTTATCCCGGATGATATGGAGATAATAAGGGTCGCTCTAAAGAGATGCATGTATTCTGATGCTGACGTGATCATATTCACAGGGGGAACTGGTCTGTCTCCTGCGGATGTAACTATTGAATCAGTGACGCCTTACATTGAAAAGGAGATACCGGGTTTTGGCGAGTTGTTCAGGCAAAAAAGTACGGAACAGATTGGGAATGCGGTAATGCTGACAAGGGCTATCGCCGGAGTTGCACGTCAAAAGGCGATATTCTGCCTGCCCGGATCGCCAAACGCTGTCAAACTCGGTCTTGAACTCGTGTTGCCTGAGATGGGACATATAATAAAACACATTAAGGGAAAATAGGTTTTTCCTAAATAAGTTCAATTAACCATAAGCTTTTTATCTCATCATGCACCTCATTAATATAGTCCGCTATTTTAGCGTGCTTTCGGGAAAAAGGGTTATAAAAACGATGAGTGCAGAATTCCTATGGGGGTATTTGCGCTAATAAACCCAGCTGTGGCTTCTATCTTAACTGATAATTGCTGTTTTCCTGATATATAATGTAAGGAGGAGTATATGTTAAGTAAAATAATATGGACATGTGCAGCGGTGTTGCTGCTGATCGCTGTTTCAGGAACGGGAGCAGCCCTGACAGATAATGAGCAATTGGGGAAGTCAATATTTTTTGACGAAGATCTTTCCATAAATAAAAATCAGGCATGTGCGGCCTGCCACGCACCTGATGTAGGCTGGACAGGACCTGATTCGAAAATAAATGATCATGGAGCTGTATATGAAGGCTCGATAGCAGATCGTTTCGGGAACCGTAAACCACCAAGTGCAGCTTATGCAACACCCAGCCCCATCTTTCATGCCACGATAGTGGATAAAAAGGATCCCTTATTCGTAGGTGGCAACTTCTGGGATGGACGCGCAACTGGTG
>CBFFLL010000064.1:0-13297 GCA_965642175.1 Candidatus Methanoperedens nitratireducens
ATTAAACAGATCACAGGACGGTACAGGGTGAAAAGTGAGAATCTCATACCTTTATATAATGAGGCAAAAAGATTGTCAGCAAATTTTGGGAAAATAAGTTTCAAATGGATCAAAAGAGATAATAATACCCTTACAGATGCTTTATCGAATAGGGCGTTTGATGGCAGAGATTAAAAAGTTACCTTGTTAATTGCTCTTGTTCGAAAAAGGTTGAGCAGTTGGGGGAATCGGGGAAATTATAAACCCCTTCATTTCCACTGGAATTTATTTACATATATAATATACATTTAGATGATATACATTTAGATGATATATATTTTGTGCATGTGTATATCTAATAAATTATTCAGAAAGCTTTATCCTTTATTAATATATAATTACTATTCTTAAAATAAAAACGAAGGAGATAAAGAAATGATGACCAAAATCGTTCATGTCCAATCGGTATTGCCTTTTGATGATTCAGTTGCTTTAAAGCAAAAAACAAGAGAATCCTCCATTAAAGAGGCTATTTCAAAGGCAGTGTACCATTATTTAAAATGCAAAAATTCAGACCCCAACCCGAGCAAGTTTTGAACGCGCCTGGGTATAGTTTGGTGCGCTTAAAAGTTTAGCTATATGAAAAAAACGGCGACCTTAATAACCTGAGTTTGACAGTTGAGAAAAAAATTGTAAAATCATTCAGTATTAATTAGAACGGTCAAATTTGGGCGAATAAAATGTAGATAGATGTTTCGGGAATATTTCAGGATAACTATTAATAGTCCTAAGAAGTTAAACCGAAGGAGTCTTATGGCTTTTCACGTGATGCTAATTCCCACATTAGGATGCCCCTCCAAATGCAGTTATTGCTGGAGTTCAGAGGAAGGTTCTCCTGTAATGAGCATTGAAACCATCAAAGAAGTGGTCAGTTGGCTCAAGGATTTCAGGAATGAACCTGTCACCTTTACCTTCCACGGCGGTGAGCCGCTTCTTGCGGGCGCTAAATTCTACAGGGAAGCTTTACCATTATTGACTGAAGGTTTGAGTCATCTGAAACCGGCTTTAGCCATGCAGACAAATCTGTGGAAAATGACCCCGGAAATTGCACAGATCCTGGCTGAGTATGATATTCCCTTAGGCTCCAGTCTGGACGGTCCGCCAGAGATCACAGACCTGCAAAGAGGAAAAGGATACTTTGAGAAAACATTGCATGGCTTTGAAATTGCAATAGAGGCGGGGCTCAAGGTGAGCTTTATCTGCACATTCACATCTCATTCTGTAAAATTCAAAGAGGAGATCTTTAATTTTTTCCTTGAGAATAATCTAAATCTCAAATTACATCCCGCGCTGCCATCATTACGTTCCGATGATCCTGGAAAATGGGCGCTAGCTCCGGAAGAGTATGGAGATTTGTTGATATATCTTCTGGATAAATACCTGGAAAACATTGGCAAGATCGAAATTATGAATATCGACCACCTGTGCAAATGCGTCCTGACCAGTAGAGGCACTGTCTGTACATTCGTGGATTGCATGGGAGATACCTTTGCAGTGGGTCCTGATGGCAGCATATATCCATGCTACCGCTTTGTTGGCATGCAAAAATATGTTATGGGAAACGTCTATGACCACCCAAGCATTGTGGAGCTGGCAAGGTCTGAAGCCTGGAAGCTTATGTTCCAGTTCAAGGATTATGTGGATAAGAATTGCGGGGAATGCAAGTACATCAAATTCTGCCGGGGTGGATGCCCCTACAATGCCATAGCGCCTACTGAAGGCAAAGTAAAGGGTGTTGACCCGCATTGTCCTGCCTATAAGCGGATATTCAAGGAAATAACCCAACGATGGGAGAAAGAGTTCTTCGGAGGCTCTGGAGATGTGGAATTGTTTGGTCTTCCATCCGGACCTGAGAGGACAGGTAAGCCAGGGATAACGTCCTTGATGACGAAACGGCTCTAAAGGTTCACAGATAAATGAGCTGGGCATAAGACACAAGAACATATTAGCCGATACTTGAGAAAAATATGATCAAGAAAGATGTCATCATCATTGGCGCCGGCGCATCAGGCATGATGTGCGCAATCGAATCGGGAAAAAGAGGGCGCTTGGCCCTTGTTCTTGACCATGCTGAAAATATCGGGAAAAAAATCCTCATTTCCGGTGGTGGAAGCTGTAATTTTACGAATATCAATATATCCTCTTTAAATTATATCTCGAATAATCCCCATTTCTGCAAATCCGCGCTTTCCCGTTTTACACCTTCCGATTTCATTGCCCTGCTTGAAAAACACGTAGTAAAATATGAAGAAAGAGAACAGGGTCAATTGTTCTGCGCCGGAAGTTCGGAGGAAATAGTAAGGATGCTAAATAAGGAAAGTAATGATGCGGGCGTGACCATGCTCTTTAATTGTAAGATACTAGATGTGAAAAAAGAAGATTCATTCATAGTAACGACAAATCGCGGTATTTTTGAGTCACAGTCGCTTGTTATCGCTACCGGGGGATTGTCTCATCCCGGGATAGGCGCTTCAGGCAGAGGTCACAGGATAGCAGAGCAGTTCGGTCTTAAAGTTACACAGATTGTGCCCGCGCTTGTTCCATTTATTTTTTCAAAACAAGATTTGAAAATATTCAGTGAATTAAGCGGTATCTCTATCGACGCATCCATCAAATGCAAAAATATGAAGTTTAGGGGAAGCGTCCTTTTCACACACAGAGGACTTAGCGGTCCTGCGGTACTCCAGATATCTTCCTACTGGAAAGAGGGTGATGCCATTGTTATTGACCTGTTGCCTGAAATTGATATATACGGTATTTTTGTTGCAAGCCAGCTTGCCAAAAGTAAGATCGATATGCATAACCTGCTTTCAGAGTATCTTCCATCGCGACTTGCAAAGGCCTGGTGCGCTTCAAAAATCCAGTCAAAACCGGTCAATCAATATAATGATAAAGAACTCAAGGGTATCGCTCAAAAGGTGCATAACTGGGAGATCAAGCCGGACTCTACCGAGGATTACAAGACGGCTGAGGTCACTCTCGGCGGAGTTGATACGGATGAACTCTCATCCAAAACAATGGAGTCAAGAAAGGTGAAAGGACTCTATTTTACTGGCGAGGTCATCGATGTGACAGGGCAACTGGGAGGATATAATTTGCATTGGGCATGGGCATCAGGTTTTGTGGCGGGACAGTTCGTATGAGCGAAAGACAATGATACCGGAACAAACCTTTATTTGTCGGGCTTACCAATTATTTGAGGATGAGTTCCTTTCTACGAACTTCGATTAGAAAAACTATTAATACGGATTAGAGTATTTAGGGAATGCCCCTAAAAGGACATCCGGTTTGCGCCGGTAGTGTAGCGGCTATCACTAGGCGTTGCCAACGCTTAAACTCGGGTTCGATTCCCGACCGGCGCATGTTCAAAGCTTTTTTTCACACCTTATTATTACTTACAATCTTGTTCTTATCTCATCTGCCTGATACCGAAGCGTTACTACCCTGCTCCTCCCGCGGGAGCCTTTACCCGTGAAATCAGCATCGATGAGCCTGACAGAGCCGAGTTTGTTCAGCAGCTCATAGAACCGCGTGTATCCCAGTTTCGTCTGTGAATGGAATTTTTCAAAAAGCTCTCCTGAATTTGTTTTCGGCGAGTCCGCTATCAGACCCAGAAGTGCTTTCTCATCAGTTTTAAGCGTCCGCATAACATACGAAAGATGCACAAGCCGCGAGCTCTCGTATGCCTTATCCACGTCCTCAAGCCCTATTGTCCTGCTGGCGCGGCGCTCTGCATTTAACCCGGCACGCTTCAGGAGGTCTATCCCCACGCGAAGGTCGCCAAGGGCTGATGTATGCTCTGATATCCGATCGAGCACGGTTTCATTGATAACACCGGGGTAGAATCCAATTTTTACGCGGTTGGAGAGGATATCCTTTACCTCGCCAATGGAATACTGCGGAAAGGTTATCTCTTCTGGTAAAAACACAGATTCCACTTTCGGGTCAAGAATATGGGGCACCCCGGTATCGCTTAATATCCCTATGACGCCAATGCGCGCGCCAGGATGGGTCTCATGTGCCCGCAGGAGCGAATAAAGTACCTCGTTTACCTCGTTCTCATAGAAAAGATAATTCATGTCGTCAAGCGCCACTACGAGAACTTTCTCGTTCTCTACAAGATATTTTGCCACTTCGCCAAACACCTTTTTGAAGGAAGCGCCTGAAGATGGGGGCGCATATCCTATGAGTTTATGGAATAGCTGTGAAAAAACCGCATATCTTGTGGAATAAGCCTGGCAGTTCACAAGCACTGGAATGACTTTGGGCGTGTGCTTCTCTATCTCATCAAAGACCTTGATGACCGCAGTGGTCTTGCCTGTGCCCGGGGCGCCAACACAAAGGCAGTTAAGAGGTCTTCCACCGCTCAATGCAGGACGCACGCTGTAAAGGAGAGACTGCATCTGCGCATCCCTGTGCAGGAAGTGTTCAGGTACATGGTCAAGTTCGAAAAGTTCGCTGTCTTTGAAAAGGGTCTGGTCCCAGGAGAGGAGGTCTTTCATCAGTAATACTTTCACTTAGCTATAAATAAGACTTTCCGAAGGTATATTCAATTACCTGAAAAAATTTTATGTGACCTTCATTTGGAAATACTGATAATGCTGCAGGGCAATAATGAATATATATGTATGAAGAGCAAACCGTTATCAATAAGTAAGAGGAGGTTAAGCGCTGACATTTAAACTCGTTTCAGGATTTGAACCTAAGGGCGACCAGGTTCAGGCGATAGAGAAGCTTGCTCAGGGAATAGAGCAGAGCATGAAGCGCCAGACCCTTCTTGGCGTAACAGGCTCAGGCAAGACCTTCACTGTAGCGAACGTAATACAGAAGATACAGCGACCAACACTTGTGATCTCGCATAACAAGACGCTTGCTGCGCAGTTATATTCCGAGTTCAAGGCATTCTTCCCTGAAAATGCGGTGGAGTATTTCGTGAGCTACTACGACTACTACCAGCCTGAAGCGTATATCCCGCAAACTGATACATACATCGAAAAAGACGCATCCATAAACGAGGAAATAAACAGGATGCGGCTCTCAGCCACGCGGTCGCTCTTTGAGCGGCGCGACGTGATCGTGGTTGCAAGTGTCTCCTGCATCTACGGTATAGGCTCTCCACAGGAATGGCATGATATGGCCATGATACTGAGGATTGGTGAGAAAAATGAGCGAAGGGAGATACTTTCACGGCTTGTGGATATGCAGTACCAGCGCAACGACATGGATTTTTCTGCAGGAAAGTTCAGGGTGCGCGGGGATACCATTGAAGTGTTCCCTTCTTATGCTTCAACCGGGATGAGGATAGAACTTTTCGGGGACGAGATCGAGAGAATATCTGAATTTGACCCCCTGACCGGGAAACCGATAAGGGAAAGTGAGGGAGTTGTAATTTATCCTGCCAAGCATTTCGTGATGCCGCAGGAAAAGATCGATATTGCGATCGAATCTATAGAAGCTGAACTTGAGGAGAGGCTGCATGAACTAAGATCAATGGGCAAGATACTTGAAGCTGCGCGCCTGGAGCAGAGGACAAAGTTCGACATCGAGATGATGCATGAGATCGGGTACTGCCAGGGGATCGAGAACTACAGCCGCCACATGGATGGAAGGAAATCCGGTGAGCCGCCGTACTCACTTATTGATTATTTCCCTGATGATTATCTTGTGGTGATAGATGAATCGCACGTCACGCTGCCGCAGATAAGGGGAATGCACGCTGGTGACCATGCGCGAAAGGAATCGCTTGTGGAGTATGGCTTCAGGATGCCATCTGCTTATGATAACCGACCGCTTACGTACGGGGAGTTCGAGGCACGGGTCGATCAGGTGCTGTACGTTTCTGCCACGCCTACTGATTATGAACTTGCAAACAGCGCGCAGGTGGTAGAGCAGATAATCAGACCGACAGGACTTGTTGATCCTGAAATTGTAGTTAAACCGGTTAAAGGGCAGATAGACGACCTGATGGCTGAGATACACGCAAAGACCGAAAAGTTGCACAGGGTCCTTGTTACCACGCTCACGAAAAGGATGGCTGAAGACCTGACTGAGTACCTTATCACCATGGGTATCAGGGCGCGGTACATGCACTCTGAGATAGAGACGCTTGAACGCATCGATATTATTCGAGGGCTGCGGCTTGGGGAATTCGATGTGCTTGTTGGCATAAACTTGCTTCGCGAGGGGCTTGACCTTCCTGAGGTAGCGCTTGTGGCTATACTTGATGCTGATAAGGAAGGGTTCCTGCGCTCAGACCGCTCGCTTATGCAGACAATTGGCAGGACATCAAGGAACATAGAGGGAAGGGTGGTGATGTATGCAGACAGGATCACAGGTTCAATGCAAAGGGCGATAGATGAGACCGACCGCAGGCGAGCGATGCAGATAAGGTACAACGAGGAACATAATATCACGCCGCAGACAATTCTGAAAGCAGTGGAGCCGCGGGCACCTCAAGCGGTGCTTCCGCCTAAAGAGGAGATGTTCAATTACATCATAGAGCTTGAGTCTGTTATGCACAGGGCTGCGAAGAACATGGAGTTTGAGAAAGCGGCAGAACTGCGGGATATGATAGCGAAGCTGAGAAAAACGGTGTGAGTTCGTGTCGGGTTTTATTTGTTTAGAATTTTGTTGCTGACGATACAGTCCCCAGGTTGAATTTCCCAACTTCTGCTTGTAATTCTTCTGCAAGTTTCGCCAGTTCTTGGATTGCTCTCAATTGCTTATCCATTGATGCTACCTGCTCTTCTGCCGCTGCTGAAGCCTCCAGGGTCCCTGCTGCTGATTCTTCGCTGATAGCTGATACATCTTCAACCGATACTGCGACCTTTTCAATAGACGCAGCCTGCTCTTCTGCCGCCGTTGCAATCCCCTGTACCATTTCAGCCACCTCTCCAGACGCTTTGACGATGCTGTTAATAGCAAATGTCGAATTTCCAAATGCCTTAATTCCTTCATCAACAGTTTTCGTCCCTTTCTCCATGCTGTCAACGGCCTGTTTTGTTCCCTGCTGGATTTCCTTTATGAGTGCAATAATCTGGCTGGCTGATTTTCTTGATTCTTCTGCAAGTTTCCGAACTTCATCAGCTACAACTGCAAATCCCCTTCCATGTTCCCCAGCCCGGGCAGCCTCAATGGCTGCATTCAGGGCAAGAAGATTTGTTTGATCGGCGATAACAGTTATCACACTGATTATCTCGCCTATCTTCTGGGACTTTATATCAAGGTCTTTTATTACAACAGCTGAATCATCTACAGTCGACTTGATTTCTATCATTTTCTGTGCGATTTCGTTTGATATCTTACTCACTACATCCTGAGCTATCTTATTGGCATTTCCTGCACTTTCGGACGCTTTATGGCAATTAGCAGCGACCTGCTTTACGCTCTCCGACATTTCGCTCATAGTACTGCTCATTTCTGTCGTCTTAGAAGCTTGCTGACTTACCCCATTTGCAAGCTCCTGCGCAGTGTTGGAAATCTGCTCCGTGGAAGCTTTCATCTTCTCACTTGATGCTGAGAGTTCCGAAGCTGCGGAAGCTACCACGATTGCCGAGCCCTGCACCTTTCCGATGACGCCTTTTAAGTTCTCAGTCATAATATCGATAGCAGTAAAAAGCTGTCCGATCTCATCGTTTGATGTACTCTTCAAATTGACCGTCAGGTCGCCTTTTGCGACTTTGTTGGAGATACGAAGCATAGCAGCTACCGGCTTTGTGATAGAACGGGTTAAACCTATACACATAAAGATAGAAGAAACTATGGCAAACATTATGAAGAGGATAAGCATCTGTTTTGGATCAATAAAGCTACTGATGCTGTCACCATAAAGACCAAGGTAACCGACAATAAGCATCAGTATATCGACAACAACAAAGCTATAAGCAATTTTCATTCCAATTTTGAACCTATTAAGGGTCAGTTTATTTGCCTTATCCAGAATATCCGTTAAAATCATAATAAAACACGAGAGATTTAAACATTATTACTATATTGCATATGAAATCACCACATGATATACAATGTTGTGAAAAATGTGTGAATTGTATCCTTCAAAAAAACCTGAGTATGAGGGACATAGGTGAAACACCAGGATATAGAGATAACGAAAAAATTAATAGAGTCGGGAAAGATGATAGGAATCGATGTGCTTGACAACGTAATAATAAGAGAAAAAAGAATCTTCACCTGAGCATATGCTCAGGTAGAGCAGGCGCCGCAGATATATTCATGTGCCCCGTGTGTATCAAGGTCAAATTCGAAAGTGCTATCACCACACGAATCGCAGACTTTCCTCTTCATTACGATTTCTGGTATTTGTCTTGTCTCCATGTATATCACCTATCTATAATGATTATTCATTATATTTAAAGCTTATCATTATTAATAATGATAATTTTGTCATATCGGCTCATCCTTATATTCTCATGCTGCATAGAACAGGGCATGGCAAGCTATCAGAATATCGTAAAGGATGTTATAAAGAAAGCCGATATCCTTCTTGAGGTCGTAGATGCCAGGTTTCCGGACGAGACGCGAAATAGCGAAGTGGAAAATGAAATTGCCCGTTCAAGGAAGCCGTTCATAATAGTCATCAACAAATGTGATCTTGTATCAAAGGAAACACTTGATAAAACCAAGATCCGCCTGTCAAAAATCGCCCCGACTGTATTTATATCCAGTAAGGACAGGTCAGGGACGACGATCTTAAGACACAAGATCCTTGAAATCGCAGCCATAAAAGGGCGCGATATACTGGTCGGTTCAGTTGGTTATCCTAACACAGGTAAATCATCCGTGATCAATGCCGTGACAGGCAGGCACAGGGCCGGAACATCCCCAATATCCGGCCACACAACAGGAAAGCAACTTGTGAAGGCCGGTTCGCGGATAAGGTTCATGGATACTCCCGGGGTGATACCGTTTGATGAGAACGATGAGACAATACTTGGCTTTCTTGCAGTGAAGGATGCGACACACCTTAAGGACCCAACAGCTGTTGCGATGAAGATAATTGAGAAATTTTGCGCCCAAAACAAGACTGCACTGGAATCATTTTATAATGTCACAATAGAAGGACAGGATTCCTATGATACACTTATTCTCATAGGCAGACATAGCAACTACCTGCAGAAAAAGGGCGAGATAGATGAAACAAGGACTGCTGTAAAGATAATAAATGACTGGCAAAAAGGGCTGCTTATTCTTTAAATGGCTCCTGCAACTTTTTGATGGATCTCCTTAACCCTTCCGACCCGGCCATCCATTAATTCAACCTTTATTCCATGGGGATGAGATGAAGAATTAGTTAAAATTCTCTTTACAATACCCTGCGTTATTTTCCCACTCTTCTGATCTTGTTTTAAAACGATGCCTACACTTGATCCTACTTTAATATTTTCTCTGGAACTGCCTTTATTCATAATTAAAAGTATTTTCATGATTATATAAACTTATACCCCTCTATTTTATTGCACCCACATCCGCAAACCCCTGTCTCTGCCCCGTACCAGCCTCGCGCTGCAGTTTCTCCTGGTGGAACAATAACTTTATAACATTCTGCGCATGCTCGCGCGTGCGCCTCTCCATGAGCCAGGCAAGCTCTTTCCCGTCCTTTGCCTCATCCTCGTGAACAAAGACCTCGATGATATGCGTATTCGTCATAAGCTGCGCATGAATTATACCCTGCGAGGCTTCATGGGCGCACATCTTGTCTATTTCCTGAGCTCCGGGCATACCCAGGGCCATCACTATATCGCATTTTTTCTCCTCAATCAGTTTCTTGCAGGCAACGGGCAGGTCTTTCACTCCCGGTACTGTGTAGCGCTCTATCTGGAGGGATGCTCCTTTTTTAAGCTCATCGATAGCAATTTTCCCCATGTTGATGCGGGAGAAGGTTGTATCCGCGATTCCGACTCTTGGCATATCTGATGATGTAAAAGGCTTTTAACTATATTAAATTGATTCACGCGACTAAACAAACTGGAAACGATACTTGAGAAAAAGACGGAATATGCGCTTACAAAGGGTGGGAATTTTCGAAGCTGGATGATATTGTTCCATAGCATTTTATTGCAGATAAAACAGTGTTACTTTAACTTGATATTCATATGCAGGTATTAAGTGTATTACGATTTTGCGTTTTTGTTAATACACCAGGGTTATTTTCTTAATACATTCGTAGTAAATAATTCTAAATATATTATGATTTCATCGTTAATCCTGGCTTACATGAATGTAAGCTTAATAAGGAGAGTTTAAATATGAAACAAATATACAGGGTGGTTTTTGCCCTCCTGGTCCTTTTTTCTGTGACCATGAGCGCAGAAGCGTTACAAGAAAAATCAATATACAGACAAAATGGTGAATCAGCAGATGCAGTGTGGTATGAACAGACACCAGACAGCAGTTCTGAAAAGTATGTGAATGTAATGAAGACCGATCGTGGAGCAGATATCTATGTATCTATTTGCTCATCAGATGAATATGGATACTACACCTGCAAATGGGGTTATACATTTACCACAGAGAATGTATTCACCATGGATAAAAAACTTGGATCAGCAACTCTCTCTGCTATCAATGTAGATGTTTATGACTGGAATAGTGCTGTTGTGGAGACAATCACTGTTCAGGCAGAGTGGACCGGCATAGGGGATGCCACAAAAGGCAGCTACAAGTATACATCAAGAAATGGCGACTATGTAAGTAAGTATAGCAGCAGTTCAACCATGAGGGAGGCTATAGCTACAGGTTCTTTGAATGATGCTGAGCTTGGTACAAGTACTTACGGCAGTATAGTTAATTTCAAGGATGCCTCAATGTGGATGGTGAAATAGCGCTAAGCGCCTATTTCTCTTTTTTTTTGGAAACCAGATTCAATGTAATGGTTGTGCTTTCGGGTTATTCCCCGAATTATTAGATATCTCTCATCCACCCCTGGGCAGGAACGGCGTTAACCAGCCTATGAATGAATTCATGCTCCTTGTTTGTAAGTATAGTGTCCCTGTCCCTCTGAACTCTGCCACAAGACCCTCGCCGCTGAGTATTGTTGATTTAAGACCACCAACCCTCTTAACGCTGTAATCCAGACCTTCGGTGAAAGCTACCATGTGTCCAGTATCTATGATGAAGGTCTCTTCTTTCATCTTGACCTCATGTATCGCCCCAAAGCTTGAGATGAACGCATCCCCGGTCCCGCTCATCTTCAGGAGAAATAGTCCCTCGCGGGAGAAGAAGGATTTAGCGCCGCCCCATTTGGTATCAAGGCTAAGCTGAGGAGAGGATGCCATATAGCTTCCGTTCTGTATATAGAGTGTTTCACCATTGAGCCTGTGATGAGTTATGTCCCCCTGATAGGGCGGAGCAAGACCCACTACACCTTTTGTTTTTGCAGAAAAGGTATTGGTAAAGAAAGATTCCCCACCAAGGATACCTCTTGTAAGAGCTCCTAAAACGCCGCCTTTTGCTTTTGTAGCTATCTCGATTCCGGGGGACATATATACCATAGCCCCTGATTCTGCTTCTATCCGTTCTCCCGCTTCCAGTTTTACCTCAACCAGAGTATACGCTGGTTTATACAATATATCATGCTGCATGATGTAGTAATTGTAATGATATTTAATAAATATTACCCCTACACATAAAAAAACATTGTAATGTAACGAAAACTATTTAGTGTTGTCCTCCCTATACCGACATGTTCGCTAAAAAACGAACAAGATAAGCGGGTTTTTTTTACGATACCACCCCACTCCCCTTCCCGCTTATCTTACTCTTATTTACTTTTGAACTAAATTATAAACTACATTTCGAAAGATTTATAACGTATAATATGATAGTTCAATAAAACTATCCAACATTAGTTTTTAATGGTGATTTCAGGATAATAAAGGAGGATTAAATAAATGGTATTAGACTTGACCATGAGTATGGCTATACTTGCACTCATGGGAGCGCTTGCTACTATTGCGGGATGCCTTGAGGATTTAGAATCCGATGTAGGTTCCCAGAGCAACCCCAACTCCCAGGTACAATTAGCCCCTCAAATGAATTTTCTGCATAGAATATACAACAAAGCGGTCTCAGGCGAACCTGTAAGCAACGGTATGTCCGCAGTGATCTCAGGTACGGTAACTGTAGTGCTACTGGACAAGGGAGTCTTTTTGCTGACATCAATTGCGTTAGGCGCATTAGTAGGAGCAATGGTGCTGGGCATCTTTGCGACCACTTCATACGCAGGCAGGATAGCCAGCCAGGCAAGGTTCAAGCAGCCTCTGTACATGGATATTATGAGATATACTACGCCCTCGATCATATCACATAATTTCATAATGAACGTCTGTCTTGTATCCCTGGCATATATCCAGTATGAAATGCTGGGGCATCCTTTTCCCATTCCCTTCCTCGCACTGGTATGGGGAATAACTGCAGGAGCTATAGGCTCTTCTGTGGGCGATGTCCATTACGGGGCTGAGAGGGAGTTCCAGAACCGCGAATTCGGGTGCGGACTTAACACGGCGCTTTCCGGCAGGATCGTGATAAAAGCCGAATCAGGGCTGAGGAACAGCATAGATAACGTCTGGTTCTGCGCTAAGTATGGAGGACCAGTTACTGGTCTGGGACTTGGTTTAGTCGTTTTCCTGAGCAGCTGGCCTGCAACAATAATACAGCCCAAGACGATAGAGGATTTCTGGATGACAATAATCATAGGAATTATTATTGTGGTTTTACTGGCCATTGCGCACAGGCTTGTTGAATATAGCATCAAGAACGCATATGGTCCATATAAAGAAGAGAAAAATGAAACGGAGGCTGCAGCATAATGGCTACTGAATTATTACTTTTAAGTTTGCAAGAGATACTCTTTATAGCTATCAGCGGCACTCTTATTTGCATTGCTGTTCACTTCGTTCCTGTGGGAGGAGCGCCTGCTGCGATGGCTCAGGCAACAGGAATAGGCACAGGAACAGTTGAGTTAGCCGCAGGTTCAGGTCTTGTTGGCCTGTTAACAGCAAGCTACATGTATGCCAGTGTTCCAGATGCACCTATGCCTCTGGTACTGGCTGCGGGAGCGATCGGTTCAATGACAATGATGGCGGTAACGATGTTCTTTGGCGGTCTGGTATATGCATACGGTGTTGGAGTGCCATTCGCATCAGCCCAGGTCAAGAAAGACCCGATAACAGGCGCACGTCAGGACATATATATGTCAAAAGGAACGCAGGGACAGGGTCTCCCAATGGTATGCTATGTGAGC
>CBFFLL010000065.1:0-13218 GCA_965642175.1 Candidatus Methanoperedens nitratireducens
GGATAACCTGGGATAACCTGGGATAACCTGGGATAACCTGGGATAACCTGGGATAACCTGGGATATCTGTTGAAAGCATATTAGAGGTTGATGAGATATTTATCTTGCCAGTTAAGAGTTAACATTAAATCATTCACGGCTAATATATAAAACATCAATGAAAGAGATAAAAAATGCCGAAAGCATTATAAAAAAACAAATTTCTGAAATATTCCATAATTTAGGCTATTCAGCTAAGAAGATCATTCTTTTTGGTTCAAGAGCCAGAAAGGACTTTACCCGTTCCAGTGATTACGATATACTCATAATAACAGAAGCTACGTTTGAGATCAAAGAAAAAATGAGCCTGTCCAAAAAGATAAGGGAATATCTGGCAAAATCCGGCATAGACGTGGATGTAGTAATAAAATCCGACTCTGAGGTTCAGGTTTTAAGAGACAAGCCGGGCAGCATTGTAAGGAACGCCATGAAAGAGGGCGTTGCGTTATGATTGATGATTATATCAGGAAATGGATCATCAAAGCAGATAATGATTTTAAGGTCGCAGAGCATGAGCTTACCCAACCGGAGAATGAAATGGTTACTGACGCAGAAACAGGACACTATTTTTGAAAACATAAATGTGGGGAATCTCTCATTTTACGCAGTTGAGGTCAGATATCCCGATGAGTTTTACATTCCCTCAGTAGAAGAAGCTAAAGAGTGTTTTAGAATAGCTTCAAATGTTAGGGATTCTATGATGAAAGAACTGGAATCCATGAGAGATGTTTAAAATTTCAGTCATAACGGCGCCTTTGCCTTAACCCAACATGCCTTTCCTTTGCACGTAAAGCACCCACGTCCAGCCCATCCCAGGCCGCGCCCCCCCCCCTGAAATGCGCCCCCTGCTGCCCATAAATCATAACCCGTCCGGCGCTCCCCAATATGCGCATATTAAGAGTCTGGCATCAGAAGAACATAGAACAGTATTAACAGCAACAGAAAGATTTTTTGAGAATAAAAGCTACTATTTGACTGGATTGAAAAAATAATAAGTACAAAAAGATGAAATTCAACATTAAACAATACATTCTGGACTCAAATCCATTTCTGCTAATTACAGAATGGTCGAAAAAGATCAGTTTCCCTGGTTTTGATCGTTTACCCCTTTATTACGTTGTTAGTTATTTTTTAAGCGCTATGCAAAAAGAAGCGATCACTATGCGTGCTTCTTCTTTGGCGTTCAACTTTTTGATGGCGATTTTTCCTGCATTGATATTTATATTTACCCTTATTCCTTACATCCCTATAGAAAACTTTCAGGATGAAATTTTTACATTACTGCAGGAATTATTGCCCCATAATGCATTTGAGGCAACTAAATCAACCATTGAAGATATTTTGAAGCAGCAACGCAGTGGTTTACTTTCATTAGGTTTTGCTTTGTCTTTATATTATTCTACAAATGGTATTCTTGCAATGATGACTGCTTTTAATTACTCTTATTCCAGCACAGAAACCCGAAGTGAGTGGAAAAAAAGGTTGATCGCGCTTGGTCTGGTTGCTATTTTAAGCACCCTGGTTTTTGCTGCCGTTCTACTAATTATTTTTAGCGGAACTGCCCTAAACATCCTGGTTGAATACGGATGGCTTAAAGGATCGTTAACATTTACCCTGATTCAGATCGGAGTATGGCTGATCATTCTTTTGCTTTTATTTTTTGCTTATTCCTTTCTCTATTACTACGGGCCAAGTAAGCGAATAAAATACCGTTTTATTTCCGCAGGCTCTACCCTGGCAACAATACTTACCATTATTTCATCAATGGGATTTGCGTATTTTGTAAATAACTTTGGTCAATACAACAAATTATACGGTTCCATTGGAACATTGATGGTGGTCATGCTCTGGTTGTATATCGCCTCCCTTGTATTGCTGATAGGCTTTGAATTAAACGCCAGCATTAGCCGCGCTCGTGACTGTTAGGAGAACATTGATCTCAAAATATTAGACGAAGTCGAACAAAGTTGTCCTGATGGTATTATTCATTCTTATGAATCTGATCAGAAATCATGAAGTTAATGAAAGGAGAGGATCAGCAATAATACAGCAAGCCAGCCTCATCATTAGAAGAATTCGAAATACCTTCCCTATCCGGATCCATCCCCTCGCCGCGCCCCCCTGAAATGCGCCCCCTTCTGCCCCTAATCATAACCTGCCAGGCGCCCTCTCTCTACGGGATAAAATAAAAATCGCCCTGAAAAAATATCACATCCTCTCAATCCTCATTCTGAATTCTTTTCTATGCCGCTTCTCCTCATCCAATATGTGCTTCAGCACGCCAACTACTTCAGCATCATCGATAAGACCTATCTGCCTTTTATACATCTCAATAGCCTCGGTCTCATGTACAACCTGATGCTCAAGCTGGCTTCTCAGAGTGTCACCACCGAAATCAAGCTCCTTATGCTCCATACTGGGCTTCCCGCCGCGCTTCACGATAAGGTCGGCAAGCCAGTTCATGTGCCTCATCTCATCAATGGCTATAGCCTCAGTAACCCTGCTGGGGTCGCACTGTGGCATTATGAAGGCGTTGCGCACGTATATCATCGTGGCTTCGATCTCATGGACAAAAGCTTCATTCAATAAATTGATCAGTTCTCCATTTTTCAAATATTTTCCTCCATAAAGCATTAAGTAATGTGTTATTTTATGATCTTTTTATCCCAAATTTCACTGTCCTTAATTTCGCCTTCCTCAGACTGTTTCTTAAACATATCAAGACTTAACTTGCCTTTTGCGGTCAACAGATATATCACTATCGCCCCTATGGCGATTATTGCTCCAAGCGCCAGAAATACATTGAACTCTCCCTCCTTTACTTCGACCGGTTTCTTCTGCCCGAGCACTTCGATAGTATAATTACCCGGAGGCAGGGCTATTTCTTTATTGAAAAGCACATCCTTAACTTCCCCGGCTGCGATTTCCACTGGTATCGAATCTACCTCTGTGCTGTTGATTATTAGCCCAACAGGAAGGATAGCTGCCTTGGTTCCAATATTTGTGATATTAACCCTTATTTCTGCTTTTTCGTTCGAAAAGATCACATCATTGACCCTGATATCAAGAGCCCGGAACTCAGCAAAAGGCACCCTGACCTCTATGTCCCTTGCTGATGTGACAAACCCGCTCTTTGATGCGTATATAGTGTGCGTCCCGCTCTCATTAAGATAATAATTCAGAATGCCTGAAGCATCAGTCACCCCGATAGCCATATTATCGAAACTCACTGCAGCCCCGCTCACAGGCATGTCTAAATTCATTACTCTTATTGTTATGTTCCCGAGCTGGTTCCCTTTTGCAGGAGCCTCAATGCTCAGCCTGTTCTTAACATAGCCCTGGACAACCAGTTCTTTGCTGGTCTTCTGGTAGCCGAGTTTGGTGGCTGTTATATTATAAGTGCCGTCCTTCATGGTTTTTTCCAGGGTCAGTTTAAGCGCACCATTACTGTCGGTCTGCCCCATGTCTGAATTAATGGTTATAAATGCCGCTTCAACAGGTTTTCCTCCTGCTGTGACCTTCACATTGATAGCCTCGCCAGCAGTGGCTTTAGAAGGCGCATCAATTAAAAGCTGACCTGAAATCATGTCTGGTGTAACATAAACAAAAGGATAGAATCTTACATCGCCTGAATTTGCCACCTTGAAGCTGATATTTCCCATGATCTCCACTGTGTTACCTGAAGACAGTCCCAGTGTATTAGCACTTACCATTTCAATACCCCTTGAAGTTACTGCCTCGACCTCCATTGCCCCGAACCTGTCACCAGGTTTAACAGATGTGAATGTCTCAGATATCTGGAAAACGCCCCTGCCCATAGCTGAGATCATTTCTCTGCCCCTGAAGATCGCATCAAAGTGAACGGCTATTATGGGAAGTTCATCTTCGTTGCCAACCTCTTTAGTGTAAATGTAACTATCGCTTCCGGTTATGACGTCGGAATCCACTTCTACCCCATCCTTCAATAATGATATCAATACCTGTCCAGTTCCTGCGCCGATATCTACGTCTTTTATCTTAAGCACATATCCCTCTTTCAATGTCAGAGTGCTGCCCTGTGAAAGCGTGCGCTTTGTATCGTCATCAAGAAGGACTTTATGCAGTTGAAGGGTGCCGAGCGTACTTTTTGATTCCATGTTAGATATCAAGCTTTTTGCAGTATAGCCCGCGAAATACCTGTCTACCATGAACCCTATAACCTGATAAGTGCCAAATTGCGAGTAATCAAAGCTAACCTCTTCAGCAGAAGTTGAGTATCTTAACTTCCCCCTTGGGATGGTTCTACCGCTAATGCTTTCGATCGTTAGTTTCTCTTTTCCCACGTCGTGGTCCATATCATAGTAAAAGCCCAGGTTCGTGCCGCCGATGTTAAGACCGAAGTTCCTGGTGTTCCATTCATATGTCTTTGGATTTGACGGTGGATATATTGTACCCCTCATCTCGAACGCGCCAGTCCTTTCCACGGAAAGGGCAAAGCGCAGCGTGCTGCTGTCAGCCACTACTATTTTCAGGTTTCCCACAAGATCAACAGTATTTCCTGACGACAGTGATAATGAGTTCCGGTTGCTCATCTCTATTCCGCCTGAACTGATGGCGCTTATCTCTAGTTCGCCGTATCTATCTTCGTTCTTTATCTGTGTAAATGATTCGGATATCTGGAATACGCCCCTCACAAAGGCTGCATTCAGTTCTCTCCCCCTGAATACCGAGTCAAAGTGAACAGCAAGCACCGGCACATTGTCCACTCCGCCCAGTTTTGCAGCATATATGTAGTTATCGTTACCTGCGACCACATCGGCGTCAACTTCATCCCCGTCCTTGAACAGGGTAACCATTACCTGTCCAGGTCCTGCGCTGATATCAACTTCTGTCATTTTCAGCACATACCCTTCTTTGAATGTCATAGTTCCCCCTTCGTTTATGACTCGCTTTTCTTCATCGTCAAGGAGAACCTTATGGAGCTGGCTGCTGCCAAGAACGCTTATTGCCTCGTTACTGGAAATGACGCTGTTCCGGGTATATCCGGCAAAATACTTATCAGCCATGAACCCGATGACCTGGTACCTGCCGAATCCATAGTATTCGAATTCAACCTCGATAGGCAGGGTCTTGTAAGTAAGATCTCCCCTGTTTATGGTCCTCTTGATGTTCCTTATGGTAAGCTCCTCAGTACCCAGGTTCTCGTCAAGATTATAATAAAACCCGGCAAAGCTGTGCGAATCCCATGTATATTCAGTCGGCATTCCCTGCTCCCATACCCTGTTGCCAGACGCCGCATCTACAGGCATTACGAGCATTAAAATCAATACCGTTATTCCGATCGATACCCCAAAGGTACGACCTCTGTTAATATTCTCCTTGATCATCCATATCACCTGAGTGGTATTATTATCACTGTTTTTAGTACAATTATGGTGATTACCTGTAATGTATAAAAACCCTGCTGTAATAATTGTTCTTATTCGCTATTATTCACCGCTTCAGCACACTTAAACCCTGCAACAATAGACCCGTTCATGCTCCTCTCAGGATAGTTCGCCTCTGAGAACATACCTGCAAGGTAAAGACCTTTGATTTTTGTCTTATATGGAAGCACTTTTTTTCCGTACCCTGTTTCATAAATTGGTGCAGTGTCCAAATCCCTGCGCAGTCGCCACCATTTAACATTTTTCCGAAATCCCGGAAAGAGCTTTTCAAGACCTTTAAGATATAGTTCAACGACCTCATCATTACTCTTTTTCCACAATACGCTCTCAGGGTTCTGGAAGTAAGAAGTCACATACATCAGATGTTCCCCATAATCCGATCCAGGAATGAAATTGGTGTGCTCTATCACGGCTCCGAAAGGGACATCGCCTTTGATGTTAAGCCAGTAGATATCATCCATAACCTTTTCACGGAGTCCAAAAAGAACACATGCAGTGCCCTGATAATTTATGTCAGTGTCAATTCCTGAAAGCTTTGTATCTATTATTTTTTCAAGGCTATGCGGGGAGACAGTTGATATTACCCTGTCACAATCAATACGCTTTCCATCCACAACAACCCCTTTGACAGCCCCGTTGACGACATCGATCCTGTATACGCTGCCTTTTATTATTTTACATCCTTTCTCTTTGAGCTTTTCAGTCATTGCTTCAAGGAGAGCATAAAATCCCCTGCGCATGTACCCAAGCCTCTCCCCTTTTGCCCCCCTGTTCGAGCGTATCTGCACGCGCCCCAGCAGCCAGGCTGCTGATACTTTTTCTTTATTGTCCCCGAACTTGCTTGAAAGCAGGGGAAGGAAAAAATTGTTATAGACCGATTCCCCGGCAGTGTCAAGTATCCATTGTTTCGCGGTTATCTCATCAAATGGTGTCCTGTCTTTTATTGACTTAGCTTTCAGAACGAGCCATGTCAATCTGACAACATCCAGAAGCGGCAGGGCGCGCATGATCTCAAGAGGCGTGTTCATGGGGTATATTTTGCCGTTGAAAAAGTATCCCGTAGTCCCCCTTAGCCATTCAAGCCTGCTTCCAAGCCCAAGTTCTTCAATAAGAGAGATGAGTTCCATGTCGCTTGCAAAGATATGGTGGTAATATTTCTCGATATGATATGTTCCCGTGTTTGTATTCGAGCTATTTACCGCGTAACTTGAAGCCATGCCGCCAGGTTCTGGTTCCTTCTCTATGATGGTTATTTCATCCCTGCCTGCAAGCCTGTAGGCAGCTGCAAGTCCTGCAAGTCCTCCTCCGATAATGATCGTTTTCATGACATGCGAATATGGTTTTGTGGATATATAAAGGATAACGAAGACGGTTTCGCATAAGCTATAGTCATATCCTACAGGATCAAGAATTATCTTATATAGTCCCGAAAGTGATCGCGAAAATTTAAGAACTATTATTTAATGTGGTTTCTTTTCGGCATAAGCACCGCCAGCATCACTGCTGCTATCAGCGCAGTTGCGCTCCCGAACAGGAACGGTGCGCTCGCACCCGCTAAATCCCACAGTAACCCTGCGATTATGCTCGCAGTAAGCGCCATGAGCCCTGTAGCAGTATAGTATAAACCAATAGCAGTCCCCCTTTTATCCACCGGGACGAGGTCAACAGCATAGGCCTTGCTCACCCCTTCAGTCATAGCCATATAAAAACCGTATACTGCTAAGAGTATCCATACAAAGTATCCTTCGTTCGCCAGAGCAAAACCCAGATAGACAATGGAAAATATCAGGAAGCCGCCTATCATCACGTTCCTGCGCCCTATCCTGTCCGAGAGCATGCCGGCAGGCATTGAAGCGAGGGAGTATGTGATGTTATAGACAACATAGGTCAATATTACAACTGCAACGATCCCGAGAGAGCCAAACGTGGATGTGATGATCGGGGGAACGCCGCCGAAGTTCTCAAAGATGTCCTTTGTCCGAAGTATCAAGAATGCATTACTTGAATTACCTATTGCAAAGAATATCGATATCATGATGAAAATCTTAAAATCTCGGCTGAAATCCGAGAGTTTTAACTTGAATCCGTCTTTTCTTTCCCCCTTTTTCTCCGAAACAAAAAATAACAGCAGCAGAACACTGATAAGGGCAGGGATGAAGGCTATAAGGAAAATGATCCTGTAACTCCCGTCAATATTCCAGTGATTTTTATCAAGATAATACAGCAGCAAAAGAGCGATAAGCGGACCTATGACAGCCCCAATGCTATCGAGTGAGCGGTGGAACCCAAAGGCTTTGCCCCTGTACTGCGCTTCTGTGGAATCCGCAATCAGGGCATCGCGCGCAGAAGAACGCAGACCTTTCCCGAACCTGTCAAGAAAGCGCGCGGCAAGCACGAAATTCCAGGTTGCCGCGAATGCAAGCAGAGGTTTAGCTATGGTTGAAAGGCTGTATCCATATATTACAAAAGGTTTTCTTTTCCCGGACTTATCTGAGAGCCATCCTGATATCACTTTCAATAGGCTGGCTGTGCTTTCTGCTATGCCCTCGATAAGACCCACAACTGACATCGGGGCGTTAAGAACTGCTGTTAGGAAGAGCGGGATTATGGGGTACAACATCTCGCTGCTTATGTCGGTGAAGAAACTGACAAAACCAAGGATTAATACGTTTTTCTTAATGCCTTTTATGATGTCTTTGTCCATGGGACAGCCTCTATATTTTTTTAGGATATAATATGATGGTGGAAAGCGAGCGGCAAGAGAGAGGCTTCGACAACGATAATTGTTGGTACACAGCCAACACCGACAAGGGCGCCTAATAATCCTGCCCCTGCTGTCGCAAAAACGGGGACGCCCGGATTTACAGGGCTTCTTGTGTTGATAGGATTGGCAGCCGCAGCAGTACTGGTGAGAAGGCGCAAAGGTAAAATGAAAGATAATGCAGAGGCAAGTAGTCAACTCTCACCCCCATCTAATTCTTCCTCAGGTACGAAAAGAAGATTTAAAAAAATTGCGCAAAAAGTTCAGTTCATGAGGAATTTTGAAGAAAGGGGAACGCATCAGGATATATGCAGATGAGAACGTAGATGTAGCAATCGTTGAAGCATCCGCAGGCTGAAAACGATAGCTGAAACCATATCTCCTTAGGAAATGCATAATCGCATATTGTTTCTTTAAGGTTTTTTTAAGTTTCAGAGGCAGCGCCACGTTGAATACGCCAATCCCGTAACGATAAAAATGTCTGGATAAACTTAATACAATTTGAGCTAATCATTGGGCAAAAGAGAAGATCATCATGAGTAAGAAAGCAGCAGTCATAAAAGGCGACGGCGTAGGTCCTGAGCTTGTCACAAGCATGCTAAGGGTAGTTGAAGCCGCAGGTACGAAAGTTGAATTTATAATGTGTGAGGCAGGGGCTCAATGGTGGGAAAAAAACGGCGGGGATTCTCTGATCCCTCCTGAGACATGGGATACATTATCTAACACGAACGCATGTTTTAAAGGTCCGACCACAACCCCGGGCGGCGCAGGCTCCCCCAGGAGCGTTGCTGTGTCCATCCGGCAGAAGTTCTACCTTTACGCTAACGTGAGGCCGATAAAATCATTCCCTAATACCCAGAAACCTCTGGGGGATGTGGATTTCGTATGCGTTAGGGAGGGCACGGAAGGACTGTATTTCGGGAAGGAAGTACAGTTGACAGATGACGTTTTCATCGCTATCCGAAAGGTCACGCGTCCTGCATGCAGGAACGTGGCGCGTTATGCATTTGATGAAGCTGTGCGGCGGGGATGGAAATCTGTGGTTGCGATACATAAGAGCAACATCCTCAAGATGACATGCGGTGCATTCCTTGAGGAAGTGGAAAAAGTCAATAAGGATTATCCCAACATCGAACTGGAGGAATACCATATCGACAACATCGCGCAGCAGCTTATAAAGAACCCGCAGATATTCAACAAGAAAGTCCTTCTCTCGACTAACCTTTTCATGGATATCCTGAGCGAGGAATGCTCAGCCCTTGTTGGCAGCATCGGGCTCATCTATTCTGCTAATATCGGGGACAATTATGCAATGTTTGAGCCAGCACACGGCTCTGCACCAAAATATGCCGGGCTGGACAAGGTTAACCCTGTGGCTACCGTTCTTGCAGGTGCGTGGCTTCTGGATTACATGGGCGAGCATGAGAACTCAAAAGCGATCTTTGAGGCAACTGAGAAAGTGATATCAGAGGCAAAGAAGGTTACCTACGATATGGGGGGGAACGCGAAGTCAAGTGAGATGGTGGATGAGATCATAAAGAGGCTTGGGTAATTTTTTTTTTCGAAAAATAAAATAATGGCTCGAATCGATGTTCCTTCAGAAACCCTTTTGGTTGAAATGGGAGACGATGGGTTGAACATAGTTGAAACATTCATGCAGATGTCGGGCATGGACGAAAGTGCCCAGGTGCAATGCGACCTCTGTTCAAAACCGCTCGGAAAAATGAAGGATGTGAAACACATCGAGTCCCCTGAAACAATTACAATTGCGGTAAGGAATGGGTTCAAACCTGAGCAACTGCTGAAAGCCACTGAGGATATGCTCAAAGGGCTGGGTGAGAAAAACCCTGATGACCTCATGGAAATAGTATTTGATTCGTGTTTTGTTACCGAAAACCCTTTATATCATTATTGTTATAATGATTATTATGTAGATTTACATTATCATGTATTTCTATAATTCATATATTTGCCGAGGAAAAAATAATAAAACAATTTCCAAATTGTTAATTCTCATGTCGTTATTGAGCTGGTTGAAATCAATGAAAGACAAAATAAGAAGAATTGGGTGAATTTCGATGCGGTAGTTGAATATGCACTATCGTAAGAATCGATATTTAAGTAAATTATAATGAAATGTCCGAAGGTGAAAAAATTGGAGATTGAAATATCTATCCCTGACATGATTACTTTGAAAGGTGATTTGTCAGAAAGGTCAATAAGATTGGAGAATTGCCATAACCAAAATGATGTAATGGATTATCTTAAAATCTGTTTGTCATTATATTCCATGAATTATCCAGATAGAACCGTAGTAGAATCTGAATCAGCCGTTCCCATTTTGAACATGAATCGTTGCTTTTCATAATACGGTTCGAACTCCCTGAATAGTTCAGGGTCATCGAAGAACTGCTTGAAATAATAGGCGCCGCTGAGCTTGAAGTACGAGGGCGCTTTTCAGTTATGTCGACTGTAGGCATGATGTGGGTATCAGACTTCCAAAAATCACAAGATTATTATCATATATGTTACCAGCTTTGTTATCGAAAAGTATTAGTCTCATAATTATTATAAAATAGATATACATGATCCATATCATGAATTTAAATAAAAGGAGTTGATTAGATGACAAAAGAAATGTTAGCGTGTGAAGATACGTTTAAAGATATCGAGAAGACTTTGGGAGCAGTACCCAGCTTAATGAAGTTTTTCCCCGAGGAAAATTCATGGAAGAGCCTGGGGAAGATAGACATGGAGAGAGTACGATTCCTGTTAAGTACAGATGAAATGATAGAAGAAATGCTGAGTGTAACCCAAGATAATATTGTACCCACATCCATAAAACCCCATGCAACCACTGAGGTGGCGCAAGAAGATAGCGCTTAATGTTTTACTCACACCAGTGACACATTAGAATTGAAATCCTAAAGCATTTGAGTCCATATTCCAGAGTTTTATTCCATTCGAATTGTTCTAATCTAATATCTGCTAACCCTTTCTTTCTGAGGTAACGGTCAATACATCAAATATGAGTTTTTAACACCGCTCCCATTTTTACAGCCTGTTCAACCCAAACCATATCCTTCATAACAAGCACAACTTTGTCCCGTAGCTGATAACTCTCTCCTGAGTTCTTGAGAAGCTCGCCGTAATTCTGATACTTACCTATTTCCACAGTAAAAGGTGCAGCGTCTTCTATTATATTTGGGTCAAAGCCTTTCCTATCCAGATATTTCACGACTTAATTTCTTGCGCCAGCCGATGCTATTTTAAACCTATAACTTGCCTTTTCATAATACGGTTCGAGCTCCCTGAATATCTCAGGGTCATTGAAGAAATGCTTGAAATAATATGCCTTATTGAGCTTAAAAATGTTGATACAGGGGCGCTTTTCTGTATCGAATGAAGACAGGTTAATCAATATCACCTGAAGCCACCGGGTCTCTGTTGGGCTTTTTTCTTACTCCGACAGTCCTTGCATCTAATTGGCTCACTGTATCCTTTCTCTTCAAAGAATTGTTGGTCATTTTGCCTCTTGGTTTAAGACAGAATTCTTATTCTCTTCGGTGTTAATTTCAACCAACTCAAAAAGCAGGGGAATGTGCACTATCTTAAAATTGTTATAAATTATATACAATTTTTCTATTGTTTTGCCGTCAATACCAGCTTTCAATAATCTAACCCTCTCCTGTGGAGTTTCTAACATATGTGCATCTCCTCTCCTCCCCAAAATAGCTGTTATAAAAGCCTTACTTGAGGCTGCCATAACAGGGCAGCTAGATTTATATATCTATCCATGTAAATAATAATTATAGTAATGATGAGTTAATTAACCTTGTTCTTTAATTATAAGAGGATCTTATTCTGCATCTACAGGCTTGCAGTTGCCTGAGCAAGCGCAATTCCTGAACTTTCACAAGAATGTCATCGAAAGATTAATATAATAACAATATATCTAATTGCACAATATTTTATAGGTATATTATGAAAAAACTTAATATTAATCAGCTTGATAAAAAAGACGAAGAAATCGTAGAAGCACTTATTTCTCTTGGCATGAACAGACTTGTCGCAAGAGTGCTTGCTTATCTTCAGCAAGTGAATGAAGTTACGTCAAATGAGCTTGAGATGGAAACTATCTTACGTCAGCCTGAAGTAAGTATTGCTATGAGGCAGTTAAAGGAACGAGATTGGATAAATGAGCGGGAGGAGAAAAAGCCTGGCAAAGGGAGACCGTATAAGATATACTCCCTTAAAGTCGGATTCAATGATATTATTGCTCCGCTGGAAAAACAGCAGAGAAAAGCGGTAGAGGAGGTTTGAATGGTTGAAGTAATTGAGGGATAAATTTCAAGGTTCAGCCCATACCTCTACAAAGTTCACTTCATGTTTTTTCAGCTCTTTAATATCATAATAAGTTTCTCTACCACAGCTAACATAGGCGATTTTACGATTTATCTGTTTAAAACCTAATGGACGGAAATCAATTAGTTCTCCACTCCAGAACAGCCTATCGCCACACTGTCGGCACAAGAGATTATTGCCATCCAACAACGTCAGCCTCTTTCCAAGAGTGAAACCGTCATTATTTATTGATTTTAGCTCCATCGTCTGATCTAACCTCTTTTATGTCCATCTCATCTTCAATATGGAATTTCATCCCCTCCCATACAACAAATACTTTGTCGCCACGTCTTTTTGTGACGATACCAACTTTATTATCCCAGTTCTTTGTTTTGCCTGTTCACATATTTTGTCCTATCATAGTCATCCTGTTTATGCCTCATTTCAGCAGGTCAAATATCGTGAAACAATACGAAACGAAATCGTTTTAACCCAACTTTGAGTAAAATTTCCTCGAAAAACTTCCATAATCAATATGCATAGAGCCAATACCCCTAAAAAATAGTTAAAAATCTGTAGGTATACTTTCCTTCACATCAAAACCTGGCATTTTGATCTTCAGTTTTCTGAATATTTCCTCAAGTTCAG
>CBFFLL010000066.1:0-11528 GCA_965642175.1 Candidatus Methanoperedens nitratireducens
ATTATATCTGTCTCCTCTGCATCCACAGGTATCCCGGTCGAACCATCGATCAAAGTTTCGAGATATCTTCATTCTTTCACCGCGACCTTTGGTTTTCCAGATGCCATTGCTAAACCCCGGCGCTGTAAATAAAGTCGGCCAGGGACCATTTTCAATAGCTTTCCACTGATATGATTGGAGATGCGATCCTTCGATGGAATATATTATGTCCCCGACCCCATACTCCTCACCATTTCACTCGCCCTGAACAGTGATTCAAAAGTCCCCGCATCGCTCCAGTACCCCTTCAACATCGAAAAATCCATCTCACCCATCCGAATATACTCATTATTCACATCCGTGATCTCTAGTTCACCCCTGCCTGAAGGCTTGAGGGTGCGAATTATCTCAAATACCCCGGCATCATAGATATACAGCCCCGTAACCGCAAGATCAGATTTGGGTGCAGCAGGCTTCTCCTCGATGGAAATGATCTTATTACTCTTTATCTGTGCCACTCCAAACCTTCCTGCATCCGGGACTTCTTTCAGGAATATCCTTGCGCCCTGTTTAAATGTCTCAACCGCGTTACGGACATTATCTTCGAAAATATTATCCCCCAGTATCACCGTCACACCCCCGTTATCTGCAAAATCCTTTGCAAGCCCTAGAGCCTCTGCGATGCCTCCTGCTTTTTCCTGTATCTCGAATGTAAGATGCACGCCAAGATCTGCGCCTGAACCGAGAAGTTCAAGGAAATGCCCGGCGTGGCCGCGGCCAGATACTATCATAATATCCTTTATCCCGGCATCTATCAACGTCTGCAGAGGGTAGTATATCATGGGTTTGTCATACACCGGCAGAAGATGTTTATTCGTGACTTTTGTAAGAGGATATAGGCGGGAGCCCGTGCCTCCTGCAAGTATTATACCTTTCATTTATTACTCCTGATAGCCTCATTACGTTTCAAATACTCATCCAGAGCATCTCTCCAGTGGCGCATAGGAGTTGTTTTCGTATTAACAAGAACCGAGTATTTCGGACGCCTGGCTTTCCTCGGGAACTCATCGCTTGTGCACTGCACTGTGTTTTTTATAATCGCTGATGCGAACTCGTACCATGAGCACACACCCTCGTTCGTGATGTGATATACTCCTGCCGGTAAACCAACAAGCTCTTTTGTTTTCCGGGCAAGGTCAGCTGTGTATGTGGGCTTTCCGAACTGGTCATTTACTACTTTCACAGTATCCATCTTACCTGATAACATGAGCATCGTATCCACGAAATTCCTGCCGTGGGCTCCATACAGCCACGAAGTCCTCACGATCCTGTGATCCTCCATATTTTCAATAATATTCATCTCACCCGCGAGCTTGGAGCTTCCATAGGCATTTATGGGATTGGGAGAGTCAGACTCAACATATTCCTTCTTTGAGCCGTCAAAAATATAATCCGTACTGTAATGAACAAGTATCGCGCCTGCACGTTTGCAGCCCTGTGCAATATACCCGGGCGCAGCGCCATTAATATCAAATGCCAGTTCCCTGTTCTCCTCGCAGTCGTCAACAGCAGTGTAACCCGCTGCATTTATCACAACATCAGGTTTATTGGTCTCTATTGTTTCAATGACCTTCTCCCTGTCCCTGATATCAAGATCCCTCTGTTTAAGCTTCACAGCATCAGGAAAGACCTCGCACAACTCAGTGCCGAGCATCCCTCCTGCCCCGAATATCAGTGTTTTAATTTTTCCCACCACCATCGGTTCTCAACATACCATCTAACCGTGCTTTCAAGCGCCTCATTGAATCCGTGCTCCGGCACCCAGCCCAGTTTGAGCAGTTTTGTACAATTAAGAGAATACCTGAAATCATGACCCTTTCGGTCTTTTACATACTCTATCATGGACTCATCCGCACCCAGGATCTTGATGATCTTTTTCGTTATTTCGATATTTGACCTCTCAGCCCCGCCCCCGATATTGTATATCTCGCCAGGAATGCCATTATGCAGCACAAAATCCACGGCTTTGCAGTGGTCAAGCACACATATCCAGTCCCGCACGTTCTTACCACTTCCATATACAGGTACTTTTTTGTTTTCGAGCAGGTTCGTGATAAAAAGGGGTATGAGTTTTTCAGGATACTGGTAAGGTCCAAAGTTGTTGGTGCATCTTGTTATAATGACAGGTAATTTATGCGTTATATAATACGACTGCGCAAACAGGTCTGAGCCAGCTTTGCTTGAAGAATACGGGCTTGAAGGTGTGAGTCTGTCTTTTTCTTTAAATGAACCTCTTTCCCTGCTGCCATAGACCTCATCAGTGGAAATATGGATAAACCTGCCGACCTTATATTTTCGCGCACTTTCAAGAAGCACAAAAGTACCCAGGACGTTGGTCCTGACGAACGCCGAAGCGTCTTCAATGGAGCGGTCCACGTGGCTCTCTGCCGCGAAATGAACAACAGTATCAACCTTTTGCATAACTTTGTCAACGACCGAAGGGTCGCAGATGTCCCCCCTCACATACGAATAATTCGGGTTTTTTTCGACATCCTTAAGGTTATCAGGATTCCCGGCATAGGTCTGCAGATCAAGATTGATCACCCTGTGATCATTATATTTTTCCAGCATATGCCTTATAAAGTTGCTCCCTATGAACCCCAGCCCGCCGGTTACGAGAATGTTCAATGTCATGACCTCTCTATCCATGCTTCAAGCCGGGCGCAAGTCCCCAGTCATAAGGGATCTCCTTTGTATCAGGAGGAAGGCGATATTCATCAGGCTCTTTATAATTATACGGCAGTGTCGGGATGCTTAAGAAATACGCGGTCTCTGTACCTATCCCTTTAAATCCATGGTACACGCCGGGAGGTACGCTGAGCAGGATCGGGTTTTTTTCGCCCACGAACAATTCCATTATGACCTTATAAGTGGGTGACTCCTTGCGTGCATCATATAGAACTACTTTCATCATTCCACGGATGCATGTAAAATTATCAGTCTGCTTCTTATGATAGTGCCAGCCTTTTACCACGCCAGGGTATGCCGTGGACAAATAGACCTGCCCGAACTGTTTGAACATCTCATCGTCGCACCTTAAGATCTCCATGAGCCAGCCCCGCTCATCAGGGATGACTTTCAGGTTTTTTATTATCACACCATCAATGTTTTTCATATGTCCTTCTTTTCCTATTTAATATCCTGTTTTATAATTACTTGAAGTATTATTTAAGTTTGCCTTCTTTGCTCATGTGCGGACGCGCCGGGGCTCATGTTTGAAGGAATTTATCGATCTCCTTTTTCATCTTATCAAGAAAAATATCAACGCTGAACTTCCTTGCCTGTTCCGTACATTTTTCCTTGTACTTAGCAGGTTCCCTGGATATTATATTTATTGCACTGACGATCTCAGAGACCTCAGGTTCAACAAGTAACCCGGTCGAACCATCAATAACGGTCTCCAGACACCCCCCCTCCCTCATCCCCAAGACCGCCTTTCCAGAAGCCATCGCCTCGACAGGAGCCATGCCAAAAGGTTCATCAATAGAAGTAATTATGAAAGCTTTGCATCTTGCATAAAGATCGATCAATTCGTCATCGGTCACGTTTCCAAGCAGTTTCACGTTAACAGGGAGATCCTTTATCAGATCATCGGCATATTTCGAGGAATTATCTCCCCCGGCATATCCTCCCACGATCAATAACCTCTCCATCGGCAGCTTCCTGAAAGCTTCTATCTGCAATTCCAGGCGCTTTTCCGGGTATAGCCTGTTCACCGACAGCCAGAAATCCCCATATTCTTCAAATTTGAATTTTGCTATATCTATCGGAGGATAGATCACTATCGAATTCCTGGTCAAATATTTTTTCACACGTTTTTGCGCGCTTATGGAATTAGCTATTATGATGCAAACATCTTTCATATAATGCTCATAAGCTCTTCTATGCAATTTTACCCAGATCCTGAACATTATCGAAGGGAAAAAAGACAACTGATCAAGGTACATGTCGTAGAAATCATAAAAAACACGCACAGGCGCAGATTGGCAGTACATTAGATTTGGCCTGTGTTTCTTTGATGCAAAATGAGCCCAGTTATTTGAAAATATGAAAAAATCATATTTTTTGGAAAAATCGCATAATGCGAATTTAATTGATGCTGATATCTGTTTAAGTGGAGGAATTTTGACTGTTCCACCGAGACTTATGATATTCACATCTTCAAAACCCATCTTTTCTACAGAATCCATATTCACATCAGTCGTTATGATATCAGCGCCAAGCTCACGCGCAAGGGTCAGGACTACTTTGTCCCCGCCTCCTATGGCAGAAAGATAATCATGGAAAATGGCGATCTTCATTCAATATGCCTCAATGTCATAATATCTCACTATAAACATTCATTATTTTTTCAGATATATTTTTCCAATCAAACTCCCTGGCATAATTTTTCAGATCATTTTTATCCATATCTTCATATCTTGAACTCTTTATTTTCTCTTCAAGATCTTTTATATCTCCGGTTCTGAAATACAGTCCTTTGTCTTTAAGGGTACAGACATTTTCCGGCAGGTCTGAAGCCAGGCACATTGTTCCGCTGGAAAGAGCTTCCAGTAATCCGGTCGGGCATCCTTCACCTGAGAGAGATGGCAGTATATAAAGATCAATGGCTGAATAGATAAGTGCAACTTCTTCTTCTGAAAAAGGTCCTTCTATGAAGTGGATATTTTGATATTTGCTGGAATATTTTAAGATCAACGGCTTAAGAGGGCCATTGCCAAATATATAAAGGTCAAACTTCGAATCAGAAAATACGTCCAGGAGTAATATTAAACCCTTTCTTTCGACCAGGCGTCCAAAATACCCATAGACAAAATCAGTACCGATATTGAAGTATTTCCTCGCTTCGTCTTTATCCCTCCCGAAAAAACCGGTTTGAATGCCATTAGGGATAACAGATATCTTTTCAGGACTGACACCCCTCTTTTCCAGGTATTCCTTCTGGCTTTCAACAAGTACTATTAAACGATCCATTTTATTAATGATCAGATCGAATGCAACTTTATCAAAGCCATAAGATAACAGATTCTTAAAAAGGGAATCATATTTTATTCGCCAGGTATGAAATGTCAGTACTCTGGGGATTTTTTTAATGAACAGGGAAGAATAAGATGAAAAAGCGTATATATCATTAAAATGAAGTATATCAAAAGTTTTATAATTTGAGATTATATGTCCTATTTGAGAAAAGGATATTGGATTATTTAAAGGTTTAAAATGATATCTGAATCGAAGGATCTCAAGTTTTCTGTCCCTCTCTGTTGATGGAATATCTGAGTCTTCCCGGGTTGTAATAACTGAGACGTCATTCGATTCACTGAAAATTCGGGATAAGTTAAATACATATTTTTCTGTCCCGCCATGATGCGGTGGATAAAAAGGACATATCATCCCGATCTTCAAATCAATCATCCTTTTTATCAAGTAAAAATATACTAATTATAAGTGTGGAAAATATTATCTGTATGCCAACCGCCGCAAGCACCATCGAGATCACGGCATTTCCCACCTCTGAGAGAGAACCGTAACCAGAGGAGACCCATTTATAGATAACACCTGCGCCTGAGATTATGCCTCCAGAGAATAAGATAAGACCCAGAAGCAGACCGACCTCAAGTGAATGGTAATCCAGCAGTTGAGCTGTTATCCCGGTCCTGTCTATCTTGTTGTGAATGATACCATAGATTTTCATGTAACCGCCTGTGGCTATCATCTGTACCCCTATTATAGCCAGCATACTGCCCAGGATGAAGGAATGCAGGCTTGTGGTCTCCACGTTCCCCCGCATGGAAAGTGCAGCTGTCATGAATACGCCAAGAGAAAAGACAAAAAGACCTGGGATGAACAGAAATGGCGTGGGGTTATAGAGCATCATGAACCTCAGATGGCGCCATCCATCACCCCATGAGTGCAATTTTGAAGGTGTAAGCCTGGGGTAATATGTAACAGGCACTTCTGCCATTCGCACCTTTTTCCTTGCCGCTTCGATTATCATCTCACTTGCATATTCCATCCCCTCGCTTTTCATATCAAGTTTCAGATACGATTCACGCGAGATCGCCCTCATGCCGCAGTGGGTGTCGCTAAAACGGGTATGAAAGAGTAAGTTCAGGATAAGTGTCAATGCCGGATTCCCGATATACCTGTGCAGCCAGGGCATTGCGTCTTTCTTGATATCACCCTTCAGCCGCGTGCCCATGACAAAGTCTGCTTTCCCTTCTATCAATTGTCTTAAAAGCTTAGGCATCTCGCACAGGTCATAAGTATCATCAGCATCCGCGAAAAGGAAATATTTGCCGCGGGCATATCTTATGCCTTCCATGTAGGCATTGCCGTACCCTTTATTCAGGGGAATAACAACTTTAGCCCCCATATTTCCTGCTATTTCCCTTGAACCGTCAATTGAATTGTCAGATACGATTATCTCCCCTTCAAACCCTTCCTTTTCTAAGGCATTCCGGGCTTTCTGGATGCATCTTCCTATTGTTTTTTCCTCGTTCATGCAGGGGATTATCACTGAAACTGCAGGCTGGCTCATCATACCATTCATATAAGGAGGGCTTAAAATAGCTTTTCTTTGCATTTTCATCATATATATTCATATGTCGGCATTTCTTTCCATTCCCCATCAACTGGCGCCGGATTAGGACGAAGTGCAATGAGCAGCGAACCTCCATCGAACCTGTGGTTCTTTGAGTTTTTATCAACCCACCTGTCAAGCTCTCCTCTCTTTAAAATGGCGTGAAGGGCGAATTTGATGCTGCCTCCGTCCTTTTTATTCCTGATATCTGCCGCGCCGTGTATCAGCCTTATGTATTTGAAGCCGTGATCATAAGCTTCCTTTATCTTCTCGCGCGAAGCGGCAATTGCAGTCCTGTGGGAATAATCGTGCAGGTCTACTTCGACGCACTTTCTGTAAATATCGACCTCTGACCATGCCATAAGTGAACGGTAATATTTTGTTATATGATAAAATTTTGGGTAGTGTCCTGCAAATAGTGAAGAGAATATCAGATTATTACAAAAAGATTAATATCATACCAGGTTTAACATAGTTATACCAGTAAATATCAGGAGAAAATTAAACCTTAAATACGGAGAGACGTTGTTCATAAAAGAAGACGATGGCACGATCAAACTAACACCCAAAGTAAAACTCAGATCACTTTGGGGTACATGGCCGGAACTTGACAGCAAAAATATTGCAAAAGAAATAATCGAAGATAGAGACCTTGAAGAAGAAAGAGAAAAAGAAAGAGAAAAGCTGATTGAAGAGGCTCTTAAGAAGACTAAAAAGAGATGATCATATGAATAAGATCCTGATAGATACAATGCAGATTGAATCAATGTTAAGCAAGGATCCTGCTGATCTTGAGCTTATTGATGCAATAGATGATGGAAAGATCATGGGGATTTCTTCGGTCGTTACACTTACTGAATTGATAAAGAATCTGGGAAAAAAAGATTTCGATGAGATGCAAAAGACAATCCGGCAATTAATGTGCTCAGAGATAATTCTTCTTGATGTTACCCAGGACATTGCTGTGCATGCAGGCGAACTCCGCTTGAAATATAATGTCCCAACAATTGATTCGATCATTGCCGCAACTGCTATGGTCGAAAATATCAAGCATGTTCTGACATATGACTGTCGTCATTTTGAACCTGTAAAAAAGATTAAAATAATCGACCTGAAAACAGCTATAGGTCTGTCCAGATGAATTTGAAATATTGAACTGTCGGGGTTGTTTGTACCTTTTGCATAAAGCTGGTTTGGTCGTCCAGTTAATATATGGTGTCCGGGGTTTACCTATGGTTCTTCAATATTACAGGCCAGATCCTGCCGTATTTTTCATGCACCTCGATAGTCAGATCAAAAGTCCGGGAGAGCATCTCCCCTGTAAGAACGTCCCTTTTATCTCCCTGCGCCACCCCCCTTCCCTGCCGCAGCGCCAGAGCATGAGTAACAGCAGGTATTATCTCCTCGATATGATGGGTGACAAGTATAAGGGTCGGACCCCCGGGAGCATCGCACATCTTCTGGATGGCGTCCAGCAGTTCCTCCCTTGCCCCTATATCAAGCCCGGCACAGGGTTCATCCAGAACAAGCAGTTCAGGTTGGGGCATAAGCGCCCTGGCAAGAAGCGTCTTCTGCTGTTCTCCGCTTGAAAGTATATTGAAAGGTCTGCTCTCCTTTTCAGATAATCCGAAAAATTCCAGCAGCATTCTTGCCCTAACTTTGTCCTCAAGGGAAGGAGTTTCATAAAGACCTATAGTTGCAAAACTTCCCGATAGCACAATATCTGTGACTGAATCCTGCGTGTGGATCATATTCTTTATCTCGGAACTTGCTTCCCCGATATGCAGGCGCAGTTCCCGCAGGTCTGTTTTTCCGAACCTGCGCCCCAACACCCGAGCAGTTCCTTCTGAAGGATGGTGATATCCATTAATAATACTTATCAGGCTTGTCTTTCCTGAGCCGTTAGGTCCAATGATCGCCCAGTGCTGTCCCTTTTCTATTAACAGGGATATGTCATGAAGTATGGTTGTATGATCCCTTATGAATGAGATGTGGTCAAGGCGGACAACTGGATGGGTGGTCATGGGTTTTTTCATGGGTTTGGGGATAGATAATATTTTTGTATCTGATAATCAAGTCAGATATATTGACGTTCATACCCATATAAACCCAAGTGGAATGTCGCTGTCTCAAATAATTCAAAACATGGACAACGAGGGTATAGACAAGATGGTTATAATGAATGTACCTGCTGACATGGGCGAAACACAGTCAGTGTTTGGAATACCAGATGCTGCAGAACAATACCCCAGCAGGTTTATCGCATTGTATGGCGGCGAAGCGATCACCATGCTTGAATCAGCCACAACAAACAGTTGCCACCTGAAATTCTTAAAAAGATCGAGAGAGAGAGAATGCCGAAGAAATTTTTATCAAACAAACACCGACCATAGTTGCTGATGCAACAGCAAACCAAACTGTGGTAATTCCTGATGGAAATAAACCGGAAATTGTCGTTGAAACTTTTAATACAACAACAGTAAAGCCAACAGGAACAGTTAATGAAACATCGATATCAAAACCAACACCAGAATTATTATCAGTATTTGATATCGTCAATGTGATATTTGCTTTATTTGGTGATGAAAAAGCTAAAATTCGACAAGAAGCTAATGTTTTGAATAATGAATATAATGCTGCAGTCGAAAATGAGGATCGGGATAATATGATACAGGTAGGTGAAAAACTGAAAGTGTATATTACAAACTACAATCATAATTCTGTTGCTAAATATGAACCAACACGAACACCCATAGCTACTGCCACAGTTCTTCCCACAGCAACTCCAACGCCCACACAAACCGTTACTGAAACACAAACACCGGCAACTCCTTCAACAACGCCAATACAACAATCAACATCAGCCAGTATTTCTTCAACAAACATGAAATACAAAGGTGAATACAATATCAACTCAAACACTGTGGAATGGTTTTCCGTTGGTCTTGGCGGTTACTGGAAGTGCAGTGTAAGTGCAGTTATTCCTTTTGAAATTACGCTTCAGAAACAAGAATGGGGTAAGAAGTTCGAAGGCGAAACGAAGGTCAGGGTGAATTGGGTAGGGGAATGGGGTGAGAAAGACACACTTGTCAAGAAGACGAGTGTCACAGGTACCCTCTCTGGAATGGGGGATGTAAAAATATCAGGTGAATTCGACCCTGATTACCCGGATATGGTACTGATTAGACTTAACGAAGGGGATTTCTTTGCTCATACGTACGTCCAGGACCCAAAACCTTTAAATAAGGACGATCTTGGTTATAATCTCGACATGTTCGTTAAACCTGGAGGTATGTTCTCGGAAAATTCAAGACAACAGGCAGCAGTGTTACTGTCAGCAAGTCGGGAAAGGAACTCGGTCTCATGGCTGGCAACTATCTTCAAGGAGGGCAGTTCCCGATAAGTCATAATTTTGTCTTATAGGCGAGAGGATAATGTATGTTGCTTTTGACAACCTTATGAATAAGGCATGATAGAATGCCTTATCATTTAACAAGGGTTTTATTAAGCTCACATAATTGTCAAAATTGAACCTTTTAACCTTTTTGAACAGATATTATAATGTCAGATCAATCCACGATTTCCTTTCTCAACAGTACATAAGCAGTCCCCATTCCGGCAAGCCCGTACGCCAGAAGCGGTATCAGGTACACATAAAATGCCTCAAATCCCTTCTGGTATATCAGCACTGTCTCAAGCGCCCTGATGCCCATAGTGATGGGAAGGACGTTCCCAAGTATTATCATCAATTCAGGCATTGTTTCAAAGGGGAAGAAAACGCCAGAAAGGAAGAGCATGGGAATGCTCAGAACAAGCGTCAGCAGCATGGCAGTATTCTCAGATTCCGCTAGCGTGGCAAGCGCCATACCGATACCGATAAATGCCGCGGCATAAACAAGGATGACAAGGAACAGCGAAGCCAGTTGACCGGTGGGGATCAAAATGCCGTAGAACACAAAGGCAACGACGATAAGTATGATCCCCTGCAAAAACGAGATAATGATTAGAGCAGCGGTTTTTTCAAAAAGGAACATACCAAGAGAGAGCGGAGTAAGGAGTGTCCGTATCAGTGTCTTCTTAGACCTCTCCTGCACAATGGTAATGGATGCAAGGAGGAACGAAATGAACATCAATACGATTGAAATTATGCCAGGCATCAGGAAATCAAGATAAGACCTCCCCTTGAACACTGGCTCTCTGTCAAGCTTTATAGGGGCGGCGATAACTGCGGGAGATCTTGCTATCACTTCTCCAATGAAAAGACCTGTCCTGTCAATGTCAGATGTCAGGGCAGAGGAACTGTTCATCATCTCAGCGGCAAGTTTCTCCATCTGGTTTGAGACATTGGCTGACTGGGTTTTAACATTTCCGAGTGAATCAATAGCCGTTTCGATGCTGGTGATGTTACCGTGGATTTTTGATATCTCAGATGTGTAATTACTTATCGACTCCTGCATTTTCTGGAGTTTTATATCAGTTAATACCAGTTTTTCATGCAGTTCGGCGCTTCTCTGGGAAATGGTCGCAAGATTGTTATGCAGCGTCCTGATGCGCCCGGTTCTCTCAAGCATGAGCGCCCTTGTGTCCCTCAACTGCCTGATAGCAAGCGCCATGGAAACGCACTGCTGGATTGACGGGTCGATGCTGCATGTAAGATTATATGTCATGTGCAACTGGGTCTGGACATCCTGCATTGAAGCGTCAGCGGCATCGATATTATCCACCACGAGCTTCAGGTCGTCCCTTAATTCCGTAGTATCATTCTGGATAGAACTCACGTTCCTGTCCAGTTCCCGAAGCTCGTTGCGTGTAACATTGATATCTTCGGCACTCTTTAAGAGGTCTGTTCTCATATGTCCAAGTGAATTTTTCATCACGCTTATTGACCCGTTGAGGCTGTCAACGTCGA
>CBFFLL010000066.1:11538-13107 GCA_965642175.1 Candidatus Methanoperedens nitratireducens
CTGTTGAGACCAACAATGCTTCTGTTAATCATCACGACGCCTTCCTTTAACGGTTTCAGTTCTTCCTCCATCTGTTTCAGATTTTTCCAGAGTTTGCTTATGAAACCGAATGTGAGTTCATATGACATTTTCTCGGTGGTTGAAACGAATGCTGTTGAAATGATCGGAGCTATCTGGACCCTTGAATTATCAATAAAGAGTTTCAAGGACTGCGTTTCATCTTCTGGGATGAAGATGCCTGCGCTATATCTTCCTTTCCTGACCCCTTCCTCTATGACAGCAGGGTCAGAGGTGTTCTCATCAATTATTATGAACATTCCGCTACTGTTGAGTTCCTCAATTATCTTTTTCCCCTGATCCGACCCTCCGCCGACGCCCAGTTTTACGTCCATGAGACCGCCTTCAGAGGCGCCTGAAAAGACAGACCCTATCAATACCATAATAAGTATCGGGGCGATGAATATCAGCATCAGCGTCTTCCTGTGGCGGATATACACCTTCAGGTCTTTTTTAATAACAGAGAAGCTCAATGCCATGCCTCCCCTGCCGCATGTATGAACACATCCTCAAGACTTGGACTTGAGGATTCAACGCTGTTTATTTTCTCACCATGAGATTTGAAAACGTCAAAGATATCCTGTGCAGGCAGTTCTTCACCCAATGTTATTTTCAATGCTGTATCACTAATGCTGCACGACCGTATCGCCTGAATGTGCTCTAAACTGCTTTTTATTATCCCATAATTTCCGGGACTGCTTGTTATCTGTAGCACTTTTTCACCAGCAGCTTCCTTAAGTTCCCCGGGTTTTCCCTCAACAACGATCTTTCCGCGGTTCATTATCAGGATCCTGTCGCACAGCGCGTCAGCCTCCTGCATATAATGAGTTGTGATAAGTATCGTCGTGCCCTCCCTGTTCACTTCTCTTATCGTGTCCCACAGCGCCTGCCTTGACACAGGGTCAAGCCCGACAGAGGGTTCATCGAGAATAAGCACGCGGGGTTTATGCACCAGTGCGCAGGCAATATTAAGGCGCGTCTTCATGCCCCCTGACAGTGTGCCGCCTCTGCTATCTGTCTTCTCATCAAGCTTGAGCATCGAAAGGATATTGCTGCTCCGTTCTTTTATTTCAGGGCCAGGTACACGGTATAATGAACCGAAATACGTGAGATTCTCATTCACTGTTAGATCTTCGTAGAAGCTGTTCTCCTGCGGAACGACACCGATTATCGAAAGAACATCCTTTTTTTGAGAGACAACATCCAGTCCTGCAATGAATGCATGCCCTGATGTGGGTCGGGACTGGCATGACAGCACCCTTATGAGAGTAGACTTTCCCGCCCCGTTGGGACCAAGAAGACCGAATATGGTTCCCTTTTCGATATCAAGAGACACATCAAAAAGAGCCTTAAAATCCCCGTAGCTTTTTGACAGCGACCTGACCTCGATTATTTGTTCCATCGTTTACCCCCTTGTTATCAGACACACACTATTTATCAATCTATATAAAAATAGCTATTGCTGATCTTATCCGGTCACATTTTTGTACGGAACACAAACTGAAAAATTTA
>CBFFLL010000067.1:0-12996 GCA_965642175.1 Candidatus Methanoperedens nitratireducens
CCAACATCGCCAATAAGATGAAGGATAACATCCTTCGAGTGCACACGCCGCGGGAGTTTTCCATTTACCTCAAATCTCATGGTCTCAGGAACGCGGAACCACAGCTTTCCTGTGGCGAACACGAAAGACATGTCTGTGCTGCCTATGCCTGTGGAAAATGCGCCCAGCGCCCCATAGGCGCACGTATGCGAGTCTGACCCCACAATGAGGTCTCCAGGTCTTACATGTCCTTTCTCAGGCATCACCTGGTGGCACACACCTTCGAAAACATCGTAATTCAGGATATCCTGCTCTTTTGCGAACTGGCGCAGCATAATGTGGTTCGCGGCTGCAGCAAGTGAATCAGCGGGCACCTGGTGGTCAAAAAGTATGACTATCTTTTCAGGGTCCCAGACCTTCTGTTTTTTCTTGCCTTTCACTATCTCCCTGAATCCCTCTACAGCAAGAGGTCCTGTGATATCATGGGTCATGGCGCGGTCAATATCCGCAAGCACGAAATCTCCGGCTTTTACTTTCTTATCCGATGCTTTTGAAAAAATCTTTTCTGAAACCGTTTGAGACATGTTTCCCTATGATTGCATTAGATTATTTAATCTTTTGGCATTAGAACAGCGCTGACCCTGCAAGCAGGCTTCCAGCCACGTATCCCAGTATAACTCCAGAGTTAAGGAACGGTAGACCTGCCTGCGGCTTTCCTTTGATAACAAGCCCCATGAGGACTGCAAATCCCACGAACGTACCGATTATAGCGCCAAGAGCCGGAAGATTGATGCTTCCGATAAATGGAACGCTATAGGAACTTGCCTCCACAAAAAAGTTCGCAGAAACCACAAGCAGAGTAGGCATTACTGCATCGCCAAGCCCCATAAAGAAAGCCTCGCGATTCTCTTTATCAAACTTTTCTGTAAGAAATGAATATTTCCAGTGCTTAGGGACAACAAGCAGGATAGGAAGCTTAAGGTCCATTACTCCTTCTGCCAGCGCGACCATATGCTTGGTCCTGTACACTGCGATATAATCATAAACCGCCAGAGCGACCAGGAGAAGAAGCGTTGGTATTATCTCAAGAGAAATGCCGAACATGGTGCTTGCACCAGCGCCAATTATCACACCGACAGTATCGATCACATACCATTCAGGATACTTATAAAGAAGGATGGTAAGGCCTGCTGAAAGAATGAAAAGCGAATAGTAAACAGTACCAAGTTCGAGTATATTCTCAGGTGAAAGTGCTATTGTTAATGTAATGTAAGGACCGACAGAGAAGAATGGTATGAACACAAAATAAAGTGTTGAACCCACAGCAAAAAACATAATCGCCTGGATGATCCATTTTTTATTCAACTTTATGACCAGGAAAATAAAACCCGTGAAGACAAGGATGATCGCCATATAGACCAGTACGTTGCCAGGGTCTTCTGGATTGGAAAATGCCTTTATCTCGTTCAACTTAAAAGGTTCAGTAAGAGCAAGAGCGATCAACTGCACAAGAAGAAGCATGAACCCCATGCCGATAAATGGAATATATTCTTTAAGTTTCAAAGCGATCACCCCATATATATTTGAACTTGTTTTAAAAGTTTGCCAGAAACGGATCCTGCATCGCGTCTGAATTAGATCATGCTTTCGTACGTATGCTTTCGATCGTGCACATCATGCCGTTGAACTTGCCTTCTTCAATACGGGGAGTCAGCCAGCCAGAATGATATTTCCCCCCTGCGCCCGGTACGACGAACGGGACGCCCTCATAATGAAATTGCTCCAATGATTCCCTGGCTTTCATATAATAGGGTTTGAAAAACTCCCAGGCATTTAATACATTTACCCCCGCGGCAAGGTCTGGAATTATCGCCTGCATACCCTTATTGGCAAAGACGATAACATCATTTTTATCTGATACCCATACTCCGGTAACGATCCCCTCCAGGATGCTCTCAAAAAATTCCTTGCTCCCTCTTAACTCCTTCTCCATCTTATGCTTATAGAGCGCCATCTCAATAGTTATGTGAAGATCACGGTCCTTGAATGGTTTGATCAGGTATCCGAAAGGCTCAGTTATTTTTGCCCGCTCCAGGATATTTTCATCGCAATATGCTGTGAGGAATATCACCGGGATATCAAACATCGAGCGGATAGCGCTGGCTGTTTCGATACCATCCATCTTCCCGGCAAGCATTATATCCATCAATATCAGGTCAGGTTTGTCCTCTTTAACCTTTTCAACAGCAACTTCACCCATAGATACAACGTAAGGAACAACATAACCCATTTTAATAAGGCTCATGCGTATATCCTCTGCAATAATGCTCTCATCTTCAACTACCATTATCTTTTTGGCTTCCATCATTTCACTTCCTTGAATATAATATGGTATTCCGTCCGTCTATCCCTGTTTATAGTGAACTTACCGTGAAGCTGGTTTTCTATTAGTATAGCGACCATCCGCATACCCCATGATTCTGTGTTTTTAAGATCCATATCTATTGGCAAACCTACACCGTTGTCACCCACAATAAGTTCGAAATTGCTGTTGCCTGTAGAATGCAGAGATATCCTGATCTCTCCTGGCCTGCCATCCGGAAAAGCGTACTTCAACGAATTGCTGATAAGTTCGTTGATGATCAATCCGCACGGAATGGCAGAATTGATCCCCATGGAAACACTATCAACATTGATATTCATCGTAATTTTGCCCGGATTTATATTATAGGAAATAAACAGTCCTTCCACAAGTTCTTTAATATATCCACCCAAATCGATCCTGCTGAGGTCTTTGGATTGATAGAGCTTCTCATGGATAAGGGACATGGTAGTGATCCGGTTCTGGCTGTCCTTATACATGTCAATGTATTTATTATCTTTAATATATCCTGACTGCAACTTCAAGAGGCTTGAGATTATCTGCATGTTGTTCTTGACCCTGTGATGGATCTCCCGCAGAAGCACCTCCTTTTCTTTCAGTGAGTTCTCTATCTGTTCTTGCGCCTGCTTTTTCTCAGTTATATCCCTGAAAATACCTGAAAGGCCTATCACTTCCTGGTTTGTATCGCGCAATGGGGATAATGTCATACCGACATTTATCTCCTTTCCGTCCTTTCGTTTGAGTATAGTCTCAATTCCAGTAACAGTACCGCCTGAAATGGCATTACGGATGATCTGTTCGCTATCAGGCTGCAGTTTCTGGTCAAATGACATGGGCAGGAATTTCTTTCCAAGTATCTCAGTTTCAGTCCATCCGAATATCCTCTCTGCGCTCTTATTCCATGATGTTACAGTGTTATCAGGATCAGTTAATATGATAGCATCGTTAGCACTATCGAACAGGTTACGGTATTTCTCTTGCGCCTCTTGGATGCGCTTTTCTCCAGCTTCTACCATTGTCTCATATGGCATATCGATCGAAGTCTTGAACATGCCCATGTAAAAAAAGTATAACCCTGTTGCTTTCATCAGATGTCCGGGGTATTCAAGGAACAGATATATCAGATCACTGAACGCTGTCAGGACAAAACCGTATAATAGGCAAATCAGGATCTTATTTCCGGTTTCATGTATTCTGATGGTGTAAAGATAGGCTGTATAAAAGAGTATAATTGCAGTTGTAATAAGAAGAAGTATCTTTTCCTTTGTTGGATCTCCATCAGAGGATATGAGCGCGGGGAATAATTCCGGATATATCCCTGCAAAAAGGGCTATGGATGAAAATGAGATAACAGCGACCGAGGCTATCAGTACTGGTTTTTTTTGTAGCACCTGAAATGTATCGTTATGAACGTACGCGCTTGCAAGGAATAAAACTGCTGTGACGATACGGGCCGCACACCAGAAGACCTGGGACTTCTCAAGCGAGTTGGGCGTTATGAAATCCGGCATAAATGGATAAGAAAGGATGTGGTATAGGTCAATGAGACCGATAATGAAAAAAGCAAGCCCGAGGAATAGGGACTGGTTGTCTACATATCCTGTACTTTCTTCAGTTCCAGCCTCTTTTGCGAACACGTCAGGAAGGAATGGGGACTTGTTGTTAGCTTTTCTTTTAAATACAAGCCATGTGATCGCAAATATAGAAAAAGTGAGGACAAGGGGCAAAAGCTCGGTTGATATCTGAAAGTAATCGCGCAGCAGGGACGTTCCAATCCTGAAAGATTCAAGGGCATATCCTATAAGGAACACTGTGATTCCGATCGTCAGTATCATTGCAAGATGATTGGTTTTTGCCATTTAATCCCCATTAAATAACATATTATACATGATTATAATTATCATTATTTAAATACATTTTCGTCATGATCCCTGGATTCTACAGACACAATCCCTGGCAACAAAGTATTTCTTGTGCCTTTCAATATATAGAACGGATGATTATCGGGACTTTAGGACCTGAGGGTTCATACTCTGAAAAGGCTGCTAAACAATGGAATAAAGTCGAAAAGCTGCGTTACTACGACGATATCCAGGATACTGTGGAGGCGCTTTTGAACAACGAAGTGGATTACAGTATCGTGCCTGTCGAGAATTCACTGGAAGGGTCTATCCCGCTTACTCTTGATCTCCTGATGGAACACCAGTTAAAGATAGTTGGCGAGGTTATCGTTCAGATAAGCCACTGCTTGCTTGCAAAGGGCAGGCTTTCAGATATTAAGGTCGTCATGTCCCATCCCCAGGCTCTTTCCCAGTGCAGGAAGTTCATTAAAGATAATTTCAAAAACGCGGAAATCCGTCCGGTTCTGAGCACTTCCCTTGCTGCGAAATTTGCTTCAGGTTCAAATAATACGGCAGCCATTGCGTCAATTGAGTCGGCACAAAGATATGGATTGAAGATTTTCGAAGAAAACATACAGGACGTTAAAGAGAACTATACACGCTTCATTGTGATCGGGAAAGAGACACCGCATGCAACTGGAAATGATAAGACCTCTATCATCTTAAATCTTCAAAAGAACAGACCTGGCGCGCTATTTGAGATACTGGATGAGTTCGCGAAAAAAAATATCGACCTAACAAAAATAGAATCCCGCCCCACAAAAAAGCTTCTTGGGGATTACCTCTTCCATATAGACCTTAAAGGGCACACCGAGGAAAGGATAATTATGGAGACCCTTGAAAAGATAAAAAGTAAAGTCGGGATGCTCAAGATACTTGGGTCGTATCCTGCTGCCCAATGAAAAGCTTTATACCTGAAAACCCCATATTTGAGATGCAACTCAGATATGGGTAGTCTTATGGATATATCATCTCTTAAAAAACTTGCATTATTGGGGGCGCATAATAAGCCTCTGGAAATCTCTTCTGTGGAATTCGCATCTCACATAGATACAAGTCCCCAGACTGCTGCAAGAAAGCTAAAAAGCCTTGAAGATGAAATGTTAATTACCAGGCAGATATTGCACAACGGGCAGCTTGTCAATATAACAAAGAACGGGCTTGGGGCGCTGCAGAAAGAGTTTAATGAATATAGGGCGATATTTTCGGGGAATGGGCATAAAAAATTCCTGACAGGAAAGGTAATTACAGGGCTGGGAGAAGGCCAATATTACATTTCACTTGTTGGGTACAGAAAGCAGTTCATTGAAAAACTCGGGTTTACGCCATTTCCGGGCACGCTGAACATCAAACTTGACCCTGCCAGTATCGAGATCCGAAAAGGAATAAGTGCACATATTAAAATCTCAGGATTCACGACAGAGAACAGGACTTTCGGTAGCGGCTCCTGCTTTAATGTCATGATAGATGATGTAAAAGGATCGGTTATCGTTCCTGAGCGCACGCACTATCCAGAAGACATAATCGAGATAATCGCGCCTTTGAACCTGAGGAAACATCTAAATATCAGGGACGGCAGCGCTGTTGAAGTGGAGGTAATAAAATGAGTCTTGAAAAAGCTAAAGAAGCTCTCAGAAATGGTAAAATGATACTACTATACGATGCGGATGACCGTGAAGGTGAGACTGACCTGGTCATTCCTGCGCTATCTACGACCCCGGCTGACGTTGCTCGCATGCGATGTGATGGCGGAGGGCTGATATGCGTTGCAGTTCATGGAGATGCGGCAGACAAACTGGGGCTACCTTTTATGTCTGAACTCTTAAAAAGCGTTTCACTTAATGGTCATAGATCGTTACGTTCAATGGTTGAAAAGAAGGGTGATATTCCCTATGACTCACGCTCATCTTTCTCCCTTTGGGTAAACCACAGGGATACTTTCACCGGCATTACCGATAACGACAGGGCGTTTACTATAAAAAAGGTCGCAGAGGCAGTGGAGAAAGTCATGAACGGGGAAAAGCTGGATTTTGGCAGGGAATTCAGGTCTCCTGGCCATGTTGCCCTTCTTCGCGCAGCGTCAGGTCTTCTTGATGAGCGCCGCGGACAGACTGAGCTTTCGATAAAGCTTGCACTGATGGCAGGAATTCCTCCTTCGATGGTAGTATGCGAGATGCTTGACAGTTGCACTGGAAAAGCTCTATCCAAAGAGGATGCAAGGAAATATGCGATCAGGCATCAGATGCCGTTTATCGAGGGCAAGGACATATAATCGAAATTACCAAAAGTTTTCGGGTATTTTTCATAATATTTAGAAATACCTTTTCCCCACCCTCCTACTATTTTGAAGAAATCATTTACTTAATTCTTTCAGGCGTTTGATACTTGCCATCATAGCCTGTGATTCCTTTTTCTTCTGGTTCTCCAGATATTCGATAATTTCGTCAATGCCTGTCTTGAGTTGATATATCTTATACGGTCTACCTTTTCCCGGCTTTTTCTCTTCCCTCTCCGCTATCCAGCCGAGTTCCTCAAGTTCGCGCATTGCTATGCTCACTTCAGGCTGCCTCAGGTCAGACCCCATTTCAAGGTCCCTGGAAGTAACTTCTTTAACGTTTTTCAAATATGTAAGTACTTTTGCTACATTTCTCTTTAATCCCAGGTCTATGAGTGTATCCGCGAATTCTTCGTCCGATTTGTCAAGGACATTTACTGAAAGACTTTTCATAACATTTCACCCTGCGATTAAATGTATTCATGGAATATAAATCTTACGTTTTAATATTAACCCTCTATGAAAAGTTAACAAAAAAAAAAATAGCCCGACCCATTTCGAATAGTAATAATATCATAATAATGTTTATGTTGATGAGGTGCATTATATATTAATCAATTTTTGAGTATTATGACCTATGTATCAGCGAAAAATAATACTTTATGACCTGGATCATATTTCATGCCCCGCCAATCAAAACACATATATCCATTGTTTTCGTTAAGGAACTGGGATTTACATGGAGCAGTTAATTTATTTCAATGGAAAATTGGTACCAAAACAAGAGGCAAGAACCTCAGTTTACGACCACGGATTCTTATACGGCGATGGCGTTTTTGAAGGGATAAGGGCATATAACGGCAGGGTATTCAGGCTTGATGGGCACCTTGACAGGTTGTATGACTCTGCAAAAGCGATAGACCTTAAGGTCCCGCTATCAAAAGAAGAGATGAAAAAAGCCATCATAGAGACCCTGAAGAAGAACGGGTTGAAGGACGCATATATACGCCCAATCGTTACAAGGGGCGACGGCGATCTGGGTCTGGACCCCAGGAAATGTCCGGTACCCAACGTGTTCATCATCACGCAGGAATGGGGTGCCATGTATGGCTCCCTGTATGAGAAAGGTCTGACTGGTGTCACAGTTGGCATAAGAAGAAATGCGCCTGAGGCTTTGCCGCCAAACATCAAATCGATGAATTACCTGAACAACATACTTGCAAAGATCGAAGCGAACGCTAAAGGCGGTGATGAAGCGATAATGATCGATGTCCACGGCAACGTATCTGAAGGTTCAGGCGACAACATCTTTGTTGTGAAGAATGGCAAGATCATTACGCCGCCGACCCTTAACAATCTTCGCGGTATAACGCGCGCAGCTGCCATAGAACTAGCCGTAAAAGATGGGATACCGGTAGCAGAGATTAATATGGGTCTGTTCGATATCTATACTGCGGATGAAGTTTTTGTTACAGGTACAGCTGCTGAGATAGCCCCGATGACGAAAGTTGACGGGCGCATTATCGGGGACGGCAAACCCGGTCAGATAACAAGGAAGTTAATGGGAGAGTTCAAGGAATTGACAAAAAAAGAAGGTACGCCTATCGTATAAGTATAGTTAAGTATCTGACCTATAATTATCCGGGTTCACGAAACCAGCAGGAAATACAGGTTGTTCAGGTTGATGAACACATACATAAAAATCAACCCTGCCATTGTATTTTTTGCAAATCTGTGGCTATTTTCAGGTATATGGGACATCGTGAACATTATGAGAAATACCATTGTCAATTTGACAGGAACGAACCAGTCCTTACCATAAAGTGGATTGAGTTCTTTTATTTCAGGATTTTTGAGTGCAAGATGTGTCAGGATCAGGTCTGATATCTGAAGTAACGTGAATATTACACCAAATAAAATTATGAATTTTATGTATTTTGTCCTGTCGATATGACTGGCATTTAAGTTATGCCCCCATACAGAATTTATCCAATTGTTTTTCAAGACGTTCATAATCAACAATCTACCCATTAATCTTTATCTACATAAATATATCGAATTGTTTTTATAATTATAGTAATTGTTATTATGAGGTGAAATTGCGCGTAAAATATAACGGAAAACAATAAAATATATCATCAATGAACATAAACACTAGAATAATGATTAATTTCACAAGTATACAGATCTCTGCAGATTCCCAAAGTGAAGAGATAGCTCCCTTTGCTCTTGCGGTACATGAACTGTTAGGTCTTCCTGTAACCATGAGAACCCTTAACAAAAAAGGCGTAAGGATAGAGAAGGGAAAAATCCTTGATACTGATTATTCAGGCCCGGTGCTGGAACAGGTTTTAAAGGAGAACAAGCTCGTGCGTAAGATCCCCACAAGCGGCAAATATACCGGCATCCCGGTCGTTGTCGTCCCGATAAGGAATAAAGACGGTTACGGGATCGCAGCTCTTGGCGTTGTGGACGTGGTGGGTACGGTGGATCTGGGTCATATATTCGGGGATTATCCTGAAGTGGTAAAGCAGGTACAGGAATGCGTAAGGTCGCGCGTGGCAGTTCCTTGAAACCGAGCATTCACCCGGCTAAAAAAGAGGACATGCCTGCCATCCTTGAACTTGAGAAAATATGTTTTAAAGAAGAGACATTCCATAAAAAGCAGATAGGATATCTGCTTAAAAAAGCAAAATCTCTTTTCCTTGTTGCGTCAATTGAAGGGGAAATTGTTGGTTCTATAATTATCCTGTTAAGAAAGCACATCTCAAATGCCAGGATATATTCCCTGAACGTTCATCCTTCATACAGGCGCATCAGCATCGGGAGTTTGCTCATGAAGCAAAGTGAAGCGTTGTTGTTAAAGAAGGGATACAGGAATTTCACGTTAGAAGCAGGCGTTAATAATATTGCAGCCCGAAATCTGTATATCTCAAAAGGATATTCAGTAAAACTGAGAATGGAAAAATATTACAAGAACGGCGACGATGCGCTGCGTTTCATCAAAAAATTATGATGCTAGCGCATTGATGATCTTTTCATAGATGTCCTGGTCTATTGCATCTTCGAAACCCTTGTAGATGCTGGGGTTATCATTGATCTCGATGACCTTGTATCCATCTTTTGTTTCCTTCACATCAAGTCCGTAAAGTCCGTCACCCACGCATTTTGAAAGACTTATGCAAATATCTTTCAATTCATGTGATATGGACTCCTTTGGCACGGCGATCGTATCGCCCCAAACGTTCCTTCCATTTACCTTTGATTTTACTTTCCAACCCCCTTCAGGGATACAGTACTTGCACAGGTACAATATTTCATTATTAAGTATCCCAACACGCCAGTCAAAATCAGATCGTATATATTCCTGCACTATCATGACTTTCGATTTTCTAAGGAATCTTTTTGAGATCTCGATAAATTCTTCCCTGTTATTTGCCTTCTCAACATGCGAGGAGAAACGGGTATAGGGTGTTTTAATAATAACTGGTGTTCCAAGCATGTCGAATATTCTCTCAATTGTATTGTCTTCACCTGTGAACAGCACAGATTTTGGAGATGGTATATTGTTTTTATCGAACAGATCATGAAGTATCGCCTTGTTCGAGCACGTCCTTATAGAGTGCGGGTCATCGATTACCCTGAGGCCGTTCTGTTGTGCAAGCCTTGAGGCTATATATGCCGAACTGCTCGGGTCAGTTGTTGCTCTTATGAATAAAGCATCGTAAAGCGGTATCTCAGGAATTTTGTCCTTAAACATAAAATCGAACGAGTGCCCGAGAGATTCAGCAGTCGATCTGAATTTCGAAAGAGCGATTCGCTCTGATTTATCATTAAAGTTGTAGGCTTCTACAAAACATGCTAATTTCATACAGGTTCAGTTCTTCCGTTTTATTTCTTGCAGCTTTTCATAAACTATGTCCCACTTAACTTCATTTTTAAGAGCCGGTTCACAGTGGTTAAGGATGACATTCTCGTCTTCTATCTGCACTATTAACTTACATATTGGAATATTGAATATCTTATAGAACTTTTCTGTGAATTCTGAGGTCTCATCACTGGTAGATTCACCGAACATTTGCACGATTTCATGAACCTCGCCTTTTACAGGATGCAGTGATACCGGGAACCTGGCGTTCATGCTCATTTTTTTTATCATTTCTTCCAGTTTAGAGCTTGAGCTTACTATCTTCATCGAGTTATTGGTAAAAGGATTTACCGCGAACATCATTACAGGCGTGTTAAGGTCGTCCATGGACTTTGTAACAAGCCTGTAACCAAATGTAGGTAAACCGTTCCTTCTTGCCTTCTCGATCAGCAGAGGGTTCCTGTATGCATCCATTATTTCTGTACAATTCGGTGTGACGTCTACTCCATAGGTTTCAGCATGCGCTGATACATAATACCCCATCCGCAGATAGCGGTAGTCATGGTTGATATTAAGTACGGTATCGTACACTGGTTGCCTTAAAAAAAGAAACGGACTAGAGTCACTTTCATCTTCTTCTTCACCGACTATTATCATTTTAGATATCAGTCCACTCATTATAATTATATGCTGAGTATAAATAAGTAACGAGTGCAAAGGTCTGTTTCGTATGAAAAATTATCTCATGAACTCTGGAAGCTCATGGGGGAGGGGTTTTTTATTAACTGATAATCTTAACACTGAATGCCAATCACGGGCAAATAATACAATACAGATAAATCCAAGCATTTCCAGTAATTCAAAATAGATCATCGCATAGGTCATGCTTGTCCCTTCAATAATCTCATGTCCCATGAAGAATACAGAGAAGGAAAAAACATATATGCAGTTCTTTTTAAAAAAAGATTCATTTATAAATGCATTTATTTTAAGATCATCTTTATTGACATCTTTCCATAAGAACCATATCTGGATAGCGAGGTATATAAATGTCAAATACAAAGCAAATATAATAAACTCTATAAATTTATATAAAGTAAATTCATCCAAATTTAAACACTTCCTGTCCTATTTAATTCTTTATTTTTAATCAATATAAATGTTTCGGAACTGAATGGGGTTGTATAGTCCTGAAATTATTTCCTTTCATTACTTCTTTTGTATTTGTCGGAAGCATTGCGTGAAAATACACGTTTATACATAACGGTGACCATAACACCAATGAATGCAGATAAGAGGAATAGGGCGTCAAATCCTGGAGATTCTCTTGGTAACTTCCCGCGGGACAGTCTTATCTCCTCTATCATTTCTTCAGGTCCGAGATAACCAATATGCCTTGAAACTTCCCTGCCTTTTGTATCAAGGAACACAACCGTGGGGTAGTAGGCGATGCCGTAATTTGTTTCAATATCGATCCGCTTCTGTGTATCTACCTTTATAGCAACAAAATCCGCAAGTTCAGAGACAACCCGTGGGTCAGGGTACGTTCCCTCTTCCATCGCAACGCACGGCTGGCACCAGTCAGCGTAAAAATCAATGATAACAGGTTTCTGCATCGAACCTGCTGCAACCATACCTTCCTCATAGTTATACCAATTTGTGACGCCAGCTGCAGCAGGAACGAAAAGTAATAGCAATATCGCGATGTATATAAGCTTCATTATAACAGGATTGGCTTTTGGGTATATAGAATATTCGAAAATCTGATGTTTTCATAATTTTTCCAGGTCCTCCAGATACAGGTACTCCTGCGCATAACCGCAGTATCTCCCGAAATACCCCCTTGCAAAATCAGCTATAGTATCCCGCTTTTTGCTCTTTTTTGCATCATGAAATGACTTGGAATAGAACCTTTCCATGATCTGTTCGATATGCGTATCAACAGGGAAGGACTCAAGCTTCCCGAACGCAAAAAGCAGCACGCAGTCAGCGATCTTGTTCCCAACACCCTTAATTTTGATAAGTTCCTCACGTCCTTCTTTATAAGACAGGTCTTTTATCCCGTTCAGGTCAAATTCCCCGTCCGCTATCATGGATGCGGCGCTTCGAAGATTTGGCGCACGGAAACCCATCCTGCATGAAGTCATGTCGCAGAGTTCAACCTGCGCAAGCGCCTCAGGGGTGGGAAAAGAGTAATACCCTTCCTCGATCCTGTTCCCGAAACATTCACACATCAGCCTTATGGAATTTTTTATGTTCCTTATGGTATTGTTGCTTGAGCAGATATATGATGCAAGGCATTCCCAGGGGTCCTGGCGGATGAGCCGAAGACCGTGGTATTTCCTGATCAATGAGTTTATCAGTTCATCTTTTCCGATCTCAGAGTATATCTTTTCAATGTTGTCGTCCAGCCTGAAATAATCCTGAATGGATTTTTTGTCAAGGGTTGATTCAATGATAAGTTCGCTGCCTTCCTGTTCTGCCCTGACGACGGCTCCGTTGACCACTCCTGCCCATTGATCCTTTTTATCCCAGCGGAATACCTGACCGCATGATAGGGTGAGATCAAGGTTGAAGTCTGGAGCGTGGA
>CBFFLL010000068.1:0-12901 GCA_965642175.1 Candidatus Methanoperedens nitratireducens
CTTACTATATGGACCTATTCGGTCATCATGCACATATAATTCTTTCAAGATGCCGTGCTTATGGCGATAGCCACTAATCACGGCTGCATGAAAATCATGATTTTTTTGATGACCTACTAATCTCAGAGTGGCAATAATTGGCAACCCTATTTTTGTATAGGCTTTGACAATATCAGCTACAATATCGTCATCATCTGTATATCCTTCATATTTTCTAATGTTCCTGACATCTATGAATTCAGTTTCTAATCCAATTGAATTAAAATAATTTTTCATCTGATATAATGATAATCCTTCTGAGGGGAAATTACGCCCTGGAAGTGGGAAAAAAACAGACTTTTCAGTAACTTCAAAAGGAGAATACTTTGGAATTCCAAAAAGACTGCTTAAAGGATGCGAGGATATCCAACATGCAGCTGTAGCACACGCTCCTACCGCTTCATCTTGAGTTTGAAAAGGCAATGATTCAATTTTTAAAGGGATACCAAAAAAAGACACTTCGTGCTGCCCAGTTACAAAAAAGCGACATTCATTATTATCTTTTAAAGGATAAGTTTTCAAAATGGTGCGACCAATTATTGGATTACCATTTGAATCAGGAATTGGTTTAATTACGATGAAACCAAGATACTGATCATTTAATTCTTTTAAAATTCTTTCATCGCATTCAATTAGTACCTGTTTAATATCTTCTTTAGGAAAAAATGCTGAAAAGAAATGTAATCGTATTGTAAATTTTTCTTTAACATCAAAAGAACGTGCATAGAAATTAGAATAATCAATCAAGTAATCTTTGTCAATGTATTCAGTTTCAATAACATATGTTTTAGCTTTTAAATCATTAAGATATTTAAATAAGTATTCTGCAATGTTAGAATGCCCCAATTCATTCATTGCCTGACCGAAAAGGCGCACTTCGGGGAACGAGGGCTTTTTATTTTTCATTCATTTAAATTGTAAAAGGCCTGAGTAAATCTTCGATTGAAATAATGCTGAGATCCCTGTGCAGCTTCTCGCCTTCTTTTCTAATATCCATATCTGAGACTTTAGCCAACTCACTTTTTATTATGCCAATTTTAGGCCTAATCTTAGTCCTAATTATCTCTTTTCTTTCGCTCTCAATCATTAGACTTGCCTCCTATTCTCCCAAGATAAATACTTAAATCAATCATGCAGCACATCGATGAAATAACCATATTCGTGAAATTAAATATTGGATTAGATGCAATTTTTAGCCCGCAACGCTCAATTTTTGTCATTTGCATTCGCACCGGCACAACTTGACAAGTTTGTCCCTTTACCTATAGGTGGTTATTTATAGCTTTCTATATTTATAGTTTGTGCATAATAACTATGATAATGATGGTAACAACCATGATGTAGCTAATAGTCCTCGGCGAAAGAGTCAGTAGTCAGGTGACGGAACACGGATTACACGGATCGGACGGATACGCACGGATTTGTGGTTTATTTTTCAGTTCCATTTATTGGCCCAAACTTCTGTAATCCTCGCCTTTTGCATCCTCCAGCGTAAACCTCGATCAATGTTATATTATAATTATGGAATAATCTTATTTGCCGGACTCGTAGTAATTTTATACCAATCAATAGGAATTAATTTTATACCATTTCTCCATTTATCATCAATTACTGATTTTTGAAATTTATCTTCCTTTAAGTCAGCATGATCTGTAATAATTACTTGTAATTTAGGAGATAGTGTTTCCACAACATCAAATATAAGGTTATACATATTGGACACGGCTTGTCTATCTGAATCTATTTTTAATTCTCCTTTTAGGTTTGAATCTTGATCTGGAGGGTAATATACCTGCGAAGGTTGATCTAAAAATAAGAAACTTGGTACAGGTCTATGATTTTTGGCAAAGTGTTTATGCAAAGCCAAATGAATTAGTAAATGGTAACCTACCCAATTTTCTCCACTTCCAATGTTTTGCAAAGGAATTGATTTTTCCTCCTTATCCACAAAAAGTGTAGCTTTCTTCAAATCAAATCTTATGGGAGCATCACCATATTCTAAATCTAATCGTTTAGCCCATTCACTCATATGAACATTAATTATATTCAAAATCGAATTCAATTTTTCAGTTTTTTCCTCTGGATTCAATTTTTGCTCTAATTCCAAAATTCTAAATTTTCTTGAATCTATGTTACTCTTTAATTCAGAAAAGTCATCGGTTAAATCAACACTTTCCAAAAAAAGACTTATTCTTCCTATAACATGTCCTTTCCTTATGTTAAGTTCTTTAAATTTTTTCGTTGCTTCTTGCTCTTTGTATATTGCAGTAATTGCCTGTTTATTTTCTCTTATTTTATTCTGGATTTCAATTTTTTGTTTCTTTAGTTCATTGATATATTCTCTTAACCTTGGTCTCTCTTTTGTCGTTACTTCTAAATTGTTTTTTAACTTTTCAAGTGAATCATGCATCAATTTTATTGTAGGAACCGACACTTTCAGCTCTTGTGAACACAATGGACATTGATTAGGATTATATTTTTTTTCTTCATATAAATTAATTGATTCTAACCTTAATTGATGAAGTTTGTTCTCTTTTGAATAACTATCTACTTCACTTTCGAAGATTTCAACAGCATTAATTTCCTCATTTAAACCTTGTAGTTTTTCCTTTAGGTTTTTCAATTCATCTTGTAAAAATATTGATTGACTATTATCAAATAAAACATCATCGTCATTAAGTTCTAAATCATTTAATCCTCTAAGTAAAATAATCGCATCTTCTAAATGATCTGGCTTTTTATTTAATGTCAAAAGACCAAGCTCTTGAGCTTCATTAATCAAACTAAATGCCTTACTTACCCCCTCCTCTTTGATATTTAATGCTTCATTGTATTCTTTTTCTAACTTTCTAAGTTCTTTTTTTAATTCGGCTAATTCTTGTTCAAGCTTTAAATTATTTTCAGGAATAGCTCCTAAAAAGTAAGGTAAAGTATCTTTAATCGCAAGATTTACAAAGGTATCGGACTGATTGTGAAAAATAAATTTTCTTGATGCAATTTCATCCTGCTGTTGAAAACAATAAATTAAAGCATGACGAAAATTTCCTTCTATATCAGGTCTAGATTGATTCTCAGGCGTTATATGTACATTTGGAGTAATATAAAGCTTATTGGATAAATATGTTTTTAATGCATCTATTGATGAATTTTCAATTAGTTTAGAAACATCTGGTATTTCTATTTCATCTGCTTGTTCAAAGTAAATTTTACCAGTGGATCCAACATTTAACAAAGAAGGATTTCTACGTGCAATAAAAGCTTGTCCACTTGGGAATTGAATTATTAATGCAAACCATAACACATTCTCTCTAATAATTCCTTCGGGGATTCTACATTTGTCGCTTCCGAGGCAATATTCAACAATGTCAATAATAGCACTTTTTCCGGTTTTTGACTCACCTGTTAAGATATTGACTTTTCCTAGATTAAAAGATAACATTCTTTTTTTATTATTTGCCCCATATAATATAATATTCTTAATTTGCATGCTCATGGCCTTATCCCCCAAAATGCATAAATAGTTTGGACATTACCTGATTTTGCGAACCAGTTACCAACCATTTCTGCTTTTTTAAAAATATCTGATATCTCATGGTCACTCTCTTCTTTGATTTTTTTCTTTTTATATTCATGCAATTGTAAATTACCTATATCAGAAAATTGAATTGTATTTACCTGCAATAAAAACAATATTGTTTCTCTAGTTATTGGTAATAATTTAATTGTTTTCTTTGCAAAGTCAATCTTTACTGATTGATTCTCCTCTAACCAATCATGCATTGACTTTATTGTTATTTTGCTTGGCATTTTTTCTCTTATATTATAGTGCAAAACAATTGGTAATATCAAGAATGTTAGTGGATATGGAAATCCTGATGTTACGGTATCATAATATTTGGATAAACATCTACAAATTATTTCTCCACAAAATGCTGGATTGTACAAATTTGCAGTTATAATTGGTCGATGTTCCCAAGTTTTCATAATGTTCGATCTTTTGTTTTAATACTCAACAATTCATCATATTTGGGATGCCATCCAATATTCAATTCATTTGCTAGCATATGATAACTCCCTAAAACAAGAAATTCATTAGTTACTCTGGGTCTTATATATATCTGTGGTGGGCTTTTTTCATATGATGTATAAAACGCATTCCCAACCTTCGACAAATCATCATTTGAACTTTGAGTGCTAAACTCATCTTTCATGATTTCAAATCTTCTTTCCCAATTTTCAATTAACTTACTGTCATAATTTTCTTCTTCATCAGGATACAATAAATTTTGTCTGACCCATGTTGAACGTTGAGTAAAAGTACGATAAAAATCACGGATAGCAATTGAAAGTCTTTTTTCACTTAAATGGATAATTTTCAATTGATTAATGAATAATCTTTGATTTTTTTCTAAATTTTCCTCATTTATATTATTAATATTCAATTTATCTATGGGTAAGTTATCAGATTTAAATTGATCTTGTATCTCCCAAATCTTATTCTGCAATTCCGAAGATGATATGTATTGTCTTTTTTCACTCAATTGCTGAATACATAAATCAAGCCACCACCCTTCCAATCTTTCATCAAAAGGCTCTAAAAATTCTTTTTTTGTTGTATATTTTAATTGATTTAATATTTCTTTCTTGATTAAAATAATATCAACAGATGACTCAAGTATTTGGATTTTGCTTATCAAAGATTTTTTTTGGTCATCCGTCAGATTTAAAAAATCTTCATAAGCATTTAGATTTGCTTTATTTTTCGAATTTTGAGCTATTTCAAGCATCTTTTCAAAAACATACTTTTCATCTCTACTTTTTAATAAGTTTGGGCGTAATCTATAGGAAATAGAATCTTTTGGAGCTTCAGCCGTTGATATTAAAGTGAAAATTGTATTGTGTAAATCTATTGTCCCTTCCTTTATGCCATTACTCCAGACTCTAATTGTTTTCCAAAAATCTGGACTAGCATCAGTTAAATTAGCTATGGATTTGGGATGATATTTTGTCTGATATAAATCCGTTCCTTCTTTTGGTTTTTCAATCGCAATATCATCAAGACTTTCCAAAGAAAGTAAGATGTCGGATGATTCATTGTCAGATTTTAATAGCAAATATAAAGCATATCTAATTTGGTACAAATATCCTAATGCCGGTTCTTTTGCGCTAAAGTAATTCATTTTCGAACATGATTTATAATATAGCTATTGTATATATAGCAATCTGTTCAATTCAATTGATATTATTATAACTGAGTCGAAGGCGAGAAGGCAACGAAGTCGATAATATAGTAAATTGTTCACCTGATAGAATCATCACATTCTTTGATAATTTGGATGTTTTTGGTCTGTGGTTTTTGCGTGGGTTATAGCCAACAGCCAGGGAAACGCAACACAGATGACATGGATTTGATGGATACGCAGGATTTTTATTTATCTTCTCTTATATCTATTAGTCCCATACTTCTGCAATCTTCTTTTTAATATTTTGTTCGTGGATTTCAATTTGTGTCTTTAATTGTCCTATTTGGTTTTGCTCTCGTTCAATCTCAGCAACAATCTCCTGCTGGACTGACAGGGGCGGGAGGGGGATTTTGAAATGTCTAACTAAATCTGCCGGGACCCGCTGTTGACCTGCTGAACCTGTCATATTGTTCATTCCAATTTTTAGAAATCTCTCATCCGAAATGAAATAATAAATCAATTCAGAAATTATTTTGCATGATGGTCGAATAACAATGAATTCGGTTGATCCGAACCCGATTTCATTTGTCAAATTTTTTGCTATCCCAGATTTACCATTTTCAAAACAGGGAGTTATTTTTGCTAAAAGGACATCATTATTTTTAAAATACGTGTAGCCATTAATGACTTCGCACAATTTTCTTTTTTCTTTTACTTCAAAATAAATTCGTTTTCCCTGCAAATCACTCATAGGCACAAAAGAAACTTCCATGTCACCATTTAGTTCTTTTAATTCTGCTTTTTTTGGATTTATTTCACAAACTTCCCCCAACTCCACCATCTCCCACTCTCCATTCTCCCTCGCCGCCACCTCTTTATACCTCTCCCCCGATAGATTATAATCCCCACCCTCCGCGATTCTCCCCTTTGCCACCCGTTGCGCAAGCCTCTTCTCCTCCTCGCTGAACTCGCACTCCTTCCCCTCATGCAAACTCCTCCTGAACTTCAAGAGCGCCGAAAGCCCCACCGTGAGGTCACTCTTGCCGTTCGGGCGCCTCTGCGCACCAAGGTCAAAGCCGTCGCTTTCGATCTTTACGAAAAGGATATCGTGCGTGCGCTTTGCAAGAGTCCTGTCCATAATGAGGATGCTTGTTTTCACGCCTGCGTAGGGCTGGAAAACGCCGGACGGGAGGGAAATGACAGCGAAAAGATGAGTATCGACAAGCAGCTTGCGAAGCGCCTTATAGGCATTCGCGGACTGGAAAATAATCCCCTCTGGCACGATCACTCCACCCCTGCCGTTTGTGGAAATATGCTCCATAATGTAATCCACGAACAGGACTTCGCTGCGGTTTGCCTGCACTGAAAAGCGCTTATGTGGACGGATGCCGCCTTTAGGGGTCATAAAAGGAGGATTTGCAAGGATCACATCGTATGTTTCATTCCACTTCTCCTCGCTCGTGAGCGTATCGTATTCGTAAATCTTCGGGGTCTGGAAGCCGTGAAGGTACATATTCACAAGCGAGAGCCTCACCATATCAGGGGATATATCGTATCCGACAAGGTTGTTCATCAGCCTCTTGCGCTCATCCATTGTAAGGCAGTCCCCTTTTCTCTCCTTCGTATTCTCGTGGAGTATGTGCTTGAAAGAGGATATCAGGAAACCAGCAGTTCCGCAGGCTGGATCAAGGATCGATTCGTTCTTCTTCGGGTCAACAACAGAAACAATAAAATCAATGATATGTCGCGGTGTCCTGAACTGCCCTGCATCACCCTGAGAGCCAAGGACAGACAGGAGATATTCAAAAGCATCTCCCAATTTCTCGCTGTGGTCGTATTTGAACTCGTTTATTTCTTTCAGGAAACTTTTCAAGGTTTCAGGATCGCGATATGGAAGGAAGGCGTTCTTGAAAATATCCCTGAAAAGCTGCGGTATATTCTCGTTATGGTTCATCGTCGTGATGGCTTCACTATACAGTTTTATGAGATCAAATCCTCCCAGTTTCGGGTCAAAAATGCGCGACCATGTGTATTTCTCATATTCCCCCTTGAAAAATGCTGCTTTACCTCCAAGCGCTACCGATTCTTTATCCATGTCGTCCATAAATTTGTAGATAAGAGCGATAGTTATCTGCTCGACCTGGGATTTCGGGTCTGGCACTTTTCCCACAAGGATGTCGCGGGCGTTATCGATTTTTCTTTTTGTTTCCTGATCTAACATTTTTTGACCTTCATTTGATAATTTTCAAATACTCTGTTCTTTATTGAAAAATTTAACCGCAGATGAACGCAGATAAACGCAGATTTGTAATATGGGAAACCGCTATCATTTGCTGTATTTTTTCTCAAATTATTTGACGTTATGTGGGAAATATGATTATGATTTACTTGCATATCTTATACTTCTTAATGCCTGAATAAGCAAAGACTTTTTCTTCTTTTTCTAAAAACCAAATAGCAGGTATCTGCGTTCATCTGCGTTCATCTGCGGTTTGGTTTTTATATTCCATGAGCAGCCTCTTGAAACACCTTTAAATTTCAATTCTATGTATTCCAACATATTCTTCAACACCACTACATGAACTTATTTAACGATACATAATCTTTCACATACTCAGGTATCATCTCACACCACTTTCTTACTTCCCGGTACTCCTCCATAGAGAACTGGGAATTTGTCGCAAAACGCCCGAATTCTTTAGATTCCATAATATCCTTCACTTCATGGTCCACAATATATGCTTTTAAAAACTTCCTTATGAGGGGTACTTCCCTACTTTGCGGTTTATGTATGGATATGAATTTCTCAACTTCATCATCAAGCAATTCCTCTTTCGTCTTAAATACAGAAATCCTTCCAAATATCTTCTCTATGATCTCTCGCAAACTCAGGCGGCGGTCTATTCTCAACGATTTTCTCAACTTCTCAAGATTGAAATTCTCACCCGGCTTTTCAAAGATCTTACTTTTTATATATTCTTCAATGGCATCGAAATTTTCTTTTTCAAAATTCTCTTTTATGAAAGCATTAGTCCTCACAGTAGTCTCAAATCTATCAAAGAACATGCGGTCGATCTTCATCCCATCCATGCCGATAGCGTATTCCTCAATGCTTGTCAGGGGGTCTAAACTGAGATTCTCATATTCACTTGTCCTTTCCTGACCGTCACTGCCTCCTGTATATGTACCCCTGGGAGGTAATTTTAAAACTTCATTATAGTTATATTTCTCTTCGAAGTACTCGCAATTCGCAAAGAAATCAAAAAGCTTGAATTTCTCTTTAGTTTTCTTAATAACTTCGTTATCGTTCCCATTTTTCATTGAAAATGAAAAATCAAATTTCCTCGTACCTCTTCCTTTTATCTGGATAAAATCCGTTGGAGAAAATATAGGGCGCATAAGGCAAATATTCAAAATATCCTGGCAGTCATAACCTGTCGTCATCATTCCAACCGTTACGCATACCCTTGTTCTACTTGTTTTATAACCCTCCAGAAATCGCGAATTGCCGGATAAGTTATTACTTGTATCAGTAAAATTGATAGAAAATTGCTGCGCATCCTGAACATTTGACGTTATCTGAAGGGCAAAATCTGAATTATATTTTCCAGGATATAATTTATCTGCAAATTCATTCATTACCTGTGTTATCTTTGAGGCATGGTTCTGGCTAACACAAAAAACGATAGTTTTGCCAATCTCCTTGTTTATTGGATCGCGAAGAGCATTATCAATAAAAGTCTTGCAGAATATCTTGTTTGTTTCTTCAGAGAGGAATTTGTTCTCAAAATCCTTATGATAATATATCTGCTCTTCTTTCATCCCCTGAGCGTTTTCAATAATAATAGAGTAACCCTTATCTGAAAGTAGCTGTGTGGTGATCTCGGTTCGTGCATCAACAGCAACCGGATTCACAAGATAGCCATCCTTCACAGCATCAATAAGACTGTAACGAAAAGTCGGATTCCCGCTCTCGCAGCCAAATGTGATATAGGTGTCCCTGAGCTGTCTCCTTTCCCATTCGCGCGGGTCTTTCTTACTTACTTTATCGGGGTCTAAATACTTCAGATAATCTTTAGGTGTGGCAGTAAGACCGAGTTTATAGCCAACAAAATACTCAAAAACAGCCCTGCTGTTCCATCCGATCGAGCGGTGGGCTTCATCCGAAATCAATAGATCAAAATCGGTGGGTGAAAAAAGCCTCTGGTATTTATTGTCAAAAGAAAGGCTCTGGACTGTGGAAACTACAATCTCAGCTTTTCGCCAATCGTCCTTATTTTCTTTATAAACAACAACTTTGTAATCATTTTTTAACCATTTAATAAAATTTTTCTTCGCCTGGTCTTCAAGTTCTAACCGGTCAACAAGAAAAAGCACTCTCTTTGCATTCCCTGATCTTAAAAAAAGTTTGATAACTGCGGCAGAAATCAGTGTCTTTCCTGTTCCAGTCGCCATTTCAAAAAGGAACCTGTCGTTTCCATCTTCCACAGACTCCTGCAAAGCATGAACCGCATCTAACTGATATGGTCTTAAGAATTTAAACCCGGATTCGCGTATATAGTCTGCTCTTGTTTTGTCATTGCTCCAGCGCGGGTCTTTATCAAAAAGGGGGTTCTGGATCAGGGCAATGTAATCCTCTCCGACTATTTCTTTAACAAGCGTGGAAGGATTGGGCCGAAAAGAACCGGTATGATGAAGCGACTCTAATGTTGGAAATTTGGTTATTACACTGGGATTTCCACGCTCCAAGTCCCAGAAATAATGTAAATTGCCATTTGATAGGATTACGAACCTCGCATTTTGAGATTGAGCGTATTTTCTCGCCTGTTCTTTTCCATCCAGAGGATTTTTATCTTCTGACTTCGCCTCTACAATAACAAATGGGAAGCTCTTTTCATCCAGAAGAATAAAATCCGTAAAACCATTATCTGTTTTCTCAAAATCGTTCCCGAACTCATCAAGATCTTTCCTGGTGATCTTGACATTATTCTCTAAAACGATATTGGCTTTTCCTTTTTCATCATCAAAAAATCTCCATCCCGATTGTTCAAGGAGTTTATTGATCTTAATGCGCGCTTTTGCTTCTTTTTGCATTAATGGCTCCAGCCTCAGAATTATTTTAGTAACAATGTTCTATACTTACTTATGCATATCGTCAGGTTAAATATATAAATCAATATGAAAGAACTTGATTTCGCACGTACCTTTTTAAACCCCTCACATTATAATATCCCCTCATGCACATCCCCGAACTTCTCGCCCCTGTCGGCAGCAAAGAATCCCTTATCGCAGCAGTCGAGAATGGCGCCGACGCTGTGTACTTCGGCGGTATCCTTTTTTCCGCGCGGCATTACGCCTCGAACTTCAACCGCGAGGAGCTTGAATGGGCTATCGATTATGCACATGCAAGAGGCATCAGGGCGTATGTGACCGTGAACACGCTCATTAAGGATTCCGAGATTGACGAAGCTGCCGACTACTTCGAGTTCCTATGCAATGCAGGCGCCGATGCAGTTATCGTGCAGGATATCGGCGTCCTGAAATTATTGCGAGAGCAGCTACCACAGCTTCCTGTTCACGCCAGCACACAGATGACAATTCACAATGCAGAGGGAGTGAAACTCCTCCAGTATATGGGCGTAAAGCGCGTGGTTCTTTCCCGCGAGATGTCGCTTCAGGAAATAAAACTGATCAAATCCGAAACAGGTATGGAAATTGAAACATTCATACATGGCGCCCTTTGTTTTTCTTATTCAGGACAGTGCCTCCTGAGCAGCATGATAGGCGGAAGGAGCGGTAACCGGGGATACTGTGCCCAGCCTTGCAGGAAGAAATACCGGGCACACGAAATTGAAGGTTATCTCCTGAGCCCGAAAGACCTTAACATGAGCCAGCATATTCCCGATCTAATAGAGGCAGGCATCGATTCATTCAAGATAGAAGGAAGGATGAAGCGCCCCGAATACGTAGCAGGCGTAGTGCGGGTGTATCGCAATCTCATTGACAGGTATGTTGAGGCGCCTTCCAGGTTCAGGGTAACAGATGAGGAAAAACACACCCTGCGCCAATTGTTCAACAGGGGATTAACTACAGGATACTTTTTCGGGAATCCAGGCCGCGAATTGATGAGCCGCAAGTACCCGCATAACAGGGGAACCCGAATTGGAACGGCAGTTGATTACGAGCCGCGAAAAAGGATGGTATCAATAAACCTCACAGCGTCGCTTCGGACAGGGGACGGCATCGGGATTGGTGGGAGGGATACGGGCATGACTGTGAATGGAATGTTTATCGGCAAAAAGATAGTTAACACTGCGGGTCGGGGATCAACAGTTCAAGTGCCTCTTGAGGATGAGGTCGAAACAGGAGATCCTGTTTTCAAGACATACGACTCATTACTTATGGCAACGCTTGAAGTAAAAAATATCAGAAAAATTCCAGTAAATATGTCTTTTATAGCCCATGTTGGTGAGCCGGTCGAACTCCGGGTCAGTGACGCTGAAAATGAGATCAATACCCAGGGCAGTTGCGCCAGCAGAGCAGAAAGTAAACCAATTTCAAAGAGCGCGATAGCAGAGCAGTTGAAAAAGCTCGGTAACACTATTTTTGAAGCGCGAGAGATAGCTATTGAAATGGATGATAACATTTTCATACCAGTTTCAGAGATCAACTCTCTTCGCAGGGAAGGGATAGATGGGCTTATGCAGATACGAACTCAAAAGTGGAAACGACAATGCAGCAAACTGATCATTCCATCAGGGAAAAAACATGTTAAATCCGGACGTCCGATATTAGCTGTAAATACCGGCTCAATTGAGTCTTTTGAGGCTGCAGTTGACGGCGGCGCGGATATGGTTTACATTGCTTGTGACATTTTTAAGAATGGTAAACCGCAGATGAAGGCGCCCAGAGTCGCGCCTCTGGAGGGCGCATCCACGTCAACCGTTGCGCCAGTTGACGTCGCCCACACGTATGGCTCAAGCCATACGTGGAGAAACGTGTCTATGCATTGCGGCGGGCATGACGCCGATGAACGCAGATTTGTTGAATGGGATGATTACCGTCACGCAATTGAATATGGCCGGAAAAAAGGTGTCAAAGTATTTTTCAGCATACCGCGGATCGTAAAAAATATTAATGAGATTTCGAACTTTTTTTCACCGCAAAGAACGCAAAGGTCGCAAAGTGACTTATCACCAGATGGTTTCCTTATTGCTAATCCAGGTGTATTTTATCATCTTCGCAGAATGGAAACTATAGCGTCAGTTGTAATCGATTATCCATTCAATATTTTCAACAGGCTGACAATGGAATATCTATTAAATTACAGCCAGAGAGTAACCCTCTCGCCTGAACTCACTCTGAAAGAAATAAGTAACCTGACGTCTTATGGCTCAACAGAATGTATCGTACAAGGTAATTTCCCTCTAATGGTCTCAGAGCACGGACTTGTCAGAGGTTTATTTCCAAAAGGTCCTGGGGAAGTATGCCTGAAAGATGAAAAAGGTTTTGTCTTTCCTGTAAAAACCGACCGTAATGGAAGAACATATATTCTGAATTCGCGTGAGCTGTGCATGCTTGAATATGTACCCGACCTTATTAAAACGGGAGTTGATTGCATGAGGATTGAAGCAGGAACATATGACCGATTAAAGACTAAGAAAACAACACGGGCTTAC
>CBFFLL010000069.1:0-3609 GCA_965642175.1 Candidatus Methanoperedens nitratireducens
ACTCAAATTTGCTTACTTATGTCTTTGATAAAAGTGAACCTGAAAAGCATAGTATCTGCAAATCGATAGTTAGCGATTGCTGGAGTGGAAAGAGGGATTTTGCTGTATCAATTCAGAACCTTTCGGAATTCTATGTAGTAGTTACAAAAAAAATTGAGAAACCAATAACAAAAGAAATTGCAAAAAAATTTATAGAATATATCATCAATTTCCAGGGATGGCACATCCTTAATTTCAATGCGCTAACGGTCACATCTGCGATCGATATAAACGAAAATTACGGTATTCACTACTGGGATGCATTGCTGGCTGCAACCATGAGGGAAAACAATGTATTCTCAATATATACAGAAAACGGAAGAGACTTTAAGAAAGTTCCCTGGATAAAAACTCACGATCCGTTTGAAATAAGACCGAAAGTTGATTATAGTCTTCCGCCAAACTTCTGAAAATTGGAGATTTGTGTTGCATGAAGAAAACGGAACCGCAGATAAACGCAGATGAACGCGGATTTGTTGCATAACAATCGATTAAGGTTGATTTTCATATGATTTGCGGAAGACAATAAGACGTTTTCCTGTTCACCTTAAAAGAAGCCATTTCCATAACGGCACATATATTATTTCTTTATTCTTGACTTTTTCATCCCCTTCAAAGTCTTCTGTTATTATGAGGCCCTTCTTTATGTTGAACTCTTCCATCGCCCTGACCAGACCTTTGACTTCCCTTTCCTTTGTTCCCATGTCCGACATGTCCTGGCAAACCTGTATCAGTTCACTAACCTTCAGACCATCTTTAACCAGAAAATCAACTTCCCTGCCAGACTGATCTTTCCAGTAATATATCTCTGTTCCTGGCTCAAAGGATTGTCTTATTTTTAACTCGGTAGCGACTATGTTCTCCATAAGTTTTCCAGAATTTTTCGTAAACCGAAAACCGATGGCATTCGATAACCCGCTATCGATCGAATATACTTTTCGTTGGGCTTTTTCCTGTTCTTTCAAAGAGAAAGAGAATTTTGTTATGAAAAAAACGAGACATGCTGTTTGCAGGTATTCAGAAAATCTGTCCACAGTTGCATGCGGGATATTCAGGAAGGAAGAGACCTTTTGAAAACTCATAGGCGATGCGATATTCGTAAGATAAAATTTTGATAATGTTTTGATTTTTTCCCTTTCCCTGATATTGAACCTTTCAATTGTATCTTTTGTGAGTATGGTATCAAAATAACCCAGCAGTATCCCTTTTTTCTCAGTTGAGAGAACAACTTCGGGGAAACCTCCAAATTCCATATATTCATCAAGCGCTCTTTTTATCTCTACCCTTTTTGCCAGTATTTCAAGTTCAGTGACGGCAGGAATCCCCTTGAATTTTAAGAACTCCTTAAATGATAGCGGATAAGCGAAGAAGGTTAGGTTCCTGCCTGTCAGCAAAGTAGCAAGCTCGGCGCTCAGGAGCTTTGATGATGAGCCGGAAATAATGATATTCGCTTCTTTTCGCTCATGAACGCCCCTGGCAAAGCGCTCCCATTCCGGGACATTCTGGATCTCATCAAGGAAAATGAATGGCTTCTTTGTGGGTTTTACTTTTTCAAGATAGGTATCATAAATGTCCCTGAGGAGCTTTAGATCTCGCTGGATGAACCTTTCATCTTCAAAATTCACTATAAGCGTGTTCGTGTCGCCGCCCAGTTCCTTTGCAAGCTGCCTTATTATCGTGGATTTTCCGCTTCTCCTTATGCCTGCTATGCACACGATCTGGTTGGTTTCCGTTATCAGCGGGATGAGCTTTCTTATGTAGTCTTCCCTTTTGAAGCCTGTATCTATCTCTTTTGCCCAGAAGTTCCAGTCCGAGAGGATTTCGAGGAGCTCTTCTTTTCTCATGATGGATTATATGTGAGGCAAATATTTAAGATTTTGCCTTATATGTGAGGTATTGTATCAAGAACTTTTACGAAACCTTTATTTCAATGGCTTTTTTGCGCAAGCTCCTTCACAACAGCCTTCACTTCCTCCACTCCTGCATCAGTCTTGAACGAGATCCCTGTAAAATGAGTGCGCGATGCCTGAAAGCCCTTCTCTCTAAGAGCAAGTATCAGTTCATCCGTTGGCATAGCCGTGATCCCAAGCCATTTGCAAAGCATGTGATAATCGTAGTGCATCGGTATATCAAGCTCATCCCTGCACAAAGTTATCAGCTTTTGTGCGCCTTTGAACTCCCGTTCATTCACTTCCTCCAGCACCTGTTCGCAAAACTCCTTTTCATGAAGCCTTCCCAGCCAAAGGGGTCCTGCCAGCGACGTCGTGTGCCCGCACACCGGGCATTTCTCAGGTATATGGACAGCAAGCCCGTTATTCCACCCCCGTTCTCCGCAGGCAAAGCAGTGGTAAAGAAAACCCATGCTCTTGAGACATTCATCCGCTGTCACGATGCTTTTTTTTACGGAGACGAATATTCGAACATAATGCGCTGATGCGTAAGAGAGAAGGGGTGTCATTGCTTTATCATATCTGGCAAGCGTCCTTGCAACAGAGCCCATAAGGATGCGTACAGCCATCTCAGGGTAATATTCCGTCTTAAGCGGGACTGCGCCATAGTTCCTGATCCCGGCTTTCTTATGCGCGCCGCAAAGGGGCGCTGTGTCAGTTGCAGTAACGCAAAGCAGGCGTTTTGTAGAAAAGCATGCTGCGTCAAGGAATGGCGCCGGGCTTCCGAAAGGGTCAAGGTCGATGATATCGAAGCTGCCATCAAGCATTACAACATTGGCGTTCCTTTTTATCGCAGTGCAGTTCTGGAGGCTGTTCAGTTCGATGTTTTTCTTTATCAGGTCAAAGGAGGTGTCTTCCCAGTCGCTCATTGTGGCGCATAGACCGACCTCGTTCGCTATCCGAAGCCCTCTGATGCCTGATGCTGAAAGTGCGTCAAGGTATGTGTATTCAGGGTTGTTTTTTGAAAAACATGCAAGTGCAGCCACTGCGATGTCCCGGTTCAATCGCATGGCAGGGTTGTAAAATACTGCTACTGAGGACGGGGGGAAGCTTGATGTCTCATCTGGTATTGGGACTTCGACCTTTGTTGTTCCTTCGGTTATTATCTGGGTGAGCATTGTGTGCTTTATTTACGCCGAGGTTTTTAAAGTATCTGAATATCCCATTCATTGGCGAAACTCTGGTGAAACTGCTTGAGGATATGGGATTTTCTAAGACCGGGTGTCACTGGTTCTACTCAAAATAAATCTTTAAATCTTGACCCGCTCCCCGCACTCATTCCTCCTGTAAACCCCGAACTCTGTCCTCTTCAAAACATCACCGGAGAACACAGGTCCATCCTTGCACACCCGCAGCCCGTCCACGCAGCACGCCCCGCATATCCCCAGACCGCATTTGATATACCTGTGGAGGCTGAACTGTGACTTTGAGGGAGTGACCTTATCAAGCACTTTTTTCATCATTATTTCAGGTCCGCAGCAGTAAATTTGATCGTAATTTTTTTCATCATCGAGCAGTTGTGTAACGTACCCGTGCTTCCCTTCAGTGCCGTCATCAGTAGCGATCCGCACATCTCCCACGGCTTCAAACCGCTTCCTAAACAGCAGTTCCTCTTTCGTCT
>CBFFLL010000069.1:3619-12725 GCA_965642175.1 Candidatus Methanoperedens nitratireducens
GAAACAAGAAGGATTCGCCCGTTATTGAGGTCGAATCCTTTGCCAAAAGGCCCTCGTATACCTACTGAGTCGCATTCATCCAGTTCGAACAGCGCCGAGGTCGCAGGACCGACCTTCTGCACTGTTATCGCATTATCATACGAGAGCGCCATGGGAACCTCATCAACTCCGCGTATCCAGACCATCACGAACTGTCCGGGGATAAGCTCGAAAGACGTATCAAAGAAAAATGTCCTGATAGTCGGCGCCTCTTCCACAACTTTTGTAATTACCGAATTAACAGGTCTCATACTTCATGCGCCATCCCGTATATATCGTCCAGATTCCATCCTTTTTCTTCAAGGAATGTCTCCATGCATGATGAAATATCTTTGAAGATGTTGATATTGTTCCCAACCGCAGAGCCAATCTGAACTGCCCTTGCGCCAGCCATCATGAACTCCACTGCGTCCCGCCAGTCCGATATACCACCCACACCGATCACCGGGATGTCAAGCGCTTCGTAGAGGTCGTACACGCATTTTATTGCAACCGGTTTAATGGCTCTTCCCGACAGACCTCCGAACCTGTTGCCAAGTATGGGATAGCCGCTCTCGATATCAATAGCCATCGCCCTGACCGTGTTGATCGCCACGACGGCATCAGCCCCTCCGCTCTCTGCCGCAAGCCCGATGCTCTTTATATCCGTGACATTGGGCGTGAGTTTTACCCAGACAGGGGCACCTGTTGCACTTTTTACAGCCCGTGTGATCTCTTCCACAAGAGCGGGGTCAGAACCCACCTGGGCGCCGTATCCGCAGGCATGGGGGCAGCTCACATTGAGTTCAAAAGCATCGGCGCAAAGTGTGCCTGCTATTTCTGAAAATTCATCGGCGCTAGCTCCGAAAATGCTTGCGATAACAGGTATTCCTCCTTCCTTTGCCGTATCTATCTCTCGCTGGAAATTCTTATAAGACGGATTGGGAAGTCCCATCGCGTTCAGGTAGCCGCAGTCAACTTCAACCATGCTCGGATTGCTGTGCCCGCTCTTTGGTTCTATCCCGACGGATTTTGTGACCACAGCGCCGGCGCCGCCTTCTGCCGCCATCTTTAATGAGCCTCCGGTAGTGCCCATGATGCCGGCGGCAAGGATCAGGGGATTTTTCAGCTTAAGTCCATTTAATGTCAATGATAGCATTCCAACCATAATATGTTCGATAAATAAATAACCGCTTGTATGGCGTGAGTGGAGTGCACAAGCAATCCATGAATATAAATACTAAGTCCTGAGAAATATAATGGTAAAATGAAAAGCAAATTGATAACTCTTGATAAAATTCTCGGTGAAACAGAGCAATTAAATATTGAAGATAAAGAGTACCTATTGGATATCCTTTCTAAAAGGTTGATAGAAGAAAAGAGAGTGGAAATTTCCAGAAGGGTTATTGAAGCTGAAAAGGCTTACAAAGATGGAAAAGTTAAGAAAGGAAAGCTTGATGACCTGTGGAAAGATCTGAATGATTGAACTCATATGGGATGAGAAGTTCAAGCGGATCTTTAAAAAGTGGAGCCAGAAACATCCGGATTTAAAAGAGCAATTCAAGGATAAAATTGAGTTATTAGTGTCTGATCCTTTTCATCAAATCTTAAAAACCCATCGATTAAGTGGGATTTTAAAAGGCTCATGGGCAATCAGGATTAATTATGAGCACAGGCTTGTATTTAAATTCGTAGATAAAGAAAAAACGAAAATCTTGCTGATAGATATTGGAACACACAGGGAAGTTTATTGAGTTCATTGAAGCTTGTTACATGCATGGGGGCAAAATATGGGCGGAAAGCAATTATGGTATAGGTACCACATTTTACTTTACCCTCCCTATTGTCTCGAAAAAAACAGAAAAAGTCGATTGAGCTTAGAGTTGTATGGGCCCGACCGGAGTTGAACTGGTGACCTCCCGGTTATGAGCCGGGCGCTCTAACCTGACTAAGCTACGGGCCCTCATTTTTTTTTGAACGCCGCCAACAGGGCTCGAACCTGTGACATCCTGGTTAACAGCCAGGCACTCTACCAGCTGAGTTATGGCGGCTCGAACTGTGTCAGTGCCCCTTAAAAGGCATACCTTGATTTAAGCCTTTTTGTTATATGTTGGTCTAAAATGTTTTGGTGTTAAATTCCAAAAAACCGCAGATGAACGCAAATAAACGCAGATACGCTATCATAAATCCGCGTTCATCGGCGTTTATCTGCGGTTTCTTAATTCCAAATATTTAATGATAACCCCCAACATCAAACTTTTTGACAGCCCCTGTTATTTCCATATCTTCCCATTATAGCTGCCGGTCACGGGGCAGCCCAGGCACCTGCTGGATATGTGATGCGGGCAGTCCTTACAGTTGCAGCCGCTGCCGCATGGCGGCGTGCTGCTGAATTCGAAATTCATCTTAATGGGCAGTATCAGGTCTTTCATGGGGGCGATCACAATGCTGACCTCTGCGCCCCTGACCAGAGGATTGCTTCGCAGGTGTCCGTCAACGATAGCTTCAAGAGTAGCAATGTCCTCGCCTACGAAAAACAGGCACAAGTTATGCTTTCCAGAAACGATCAGGCCGTTGAGGAAATACGGGCAGTCTTTGAATATATCAATAACTGATGACGTATTATTTGCTATCACGTCTACCTTTGCCATGTAGAGGTCAACTTTTTTCAGGTTCATGCCCACAACATGAGCAAGCGCTCCTTTCTGCTTGAGCTTGTGCATGCGCGCGCTCACCGAGGGCTGGGATATCTTCAGTTTCTCAGCTATATCGCTCTGGGACATCTCAGGGTTTTTCTCAAGGAGGGATAATATTTGCCTGTCCCTTTTGTCGAGGTCAAGGAATTCTCGCATGCACTTACATTTGAGTAATCATATAAATAAATTGCCTATACCTTAAAATCCAATTTAAAAATTAGACTATTTTTTAAAATAAACAAGTTTATTAATTATAACATCAATCTTATCCTGAGAAAATATGAAGAGAAACATCGTATTCATAGATGAAGATAAATGTAACGGCTGCGGGCTGTGCATACCAAACTGTGCGGAGGGGGCAATGAAGATCATTGACGGCAAGGCAAAACTCGTGGATGACAGGTTCTGCGATGGGCTGGGCGCATGTCTTGGACACTGTCCTCAGGATGCTATAAAAATTATTGAAAGGGATGCGCCTGAGTTCGATGAACATGAGGTGAAAAAACACCTGGCTGTTGAAAAGAAAACAGTGCCCAAACATGAAATACCATGTGCATGCCCGGGAAGCAGGGCAGTGGATTTCAGGAACGAAACAAAAACCAGAAAAGCCACGGAGGAAGTTGCAAAGCGGCAGAGTTCGGAACTGAGACAGTGGCCGGTGCAACTCACACTTGTTTCCCCGCAGGCGTCGTATTTCAAGGATTCCGACTTGCTCGTTGCGGCTGACTGTGTGCCTTTTGCATACCCGAACTTCCATTCAGACTTCCTTGGAGGCAAGTCGCTGATCATAGGTTGTCCTAAGCTTGATGATGCGGAATTTTATGTGGATAAGCTCACTGAGATTTTGAAGAGTAATAAGATCAGATCTATCACGCTAGTGAATATGGAAGTCCCCTGCTGCTTCGGGCTTCAGAATATAGTTGAAGAAGCGATGCAAAAAGCCGGAAAGGTTATCCCAATAAGGCAGACTGTAATAACGATAAGAGGGGAAAAGAAGTAGAAGGTTTTTTAGGTGGGGGGCTTATTTTTTTTATACACTTATGCCCGCAGGCATAAGTGTCCATCGAAGTATTTATTAACATTCTACTAATATCATAACTGCAAACCAACCATGCCCCGGATAACCCACGACTCCCCACGATACGACATGCTGTTCAGTGAAGGCTTATTCAATGGAACTTTACTTATAGGACCGGACCCGCTTGGCGCAAATTTTGATTTCCAGGTCTTCCTTGAGGCAAAGAAAAAAATAAAATTGATCGGATTGCGGATGACTGACAGCGAACGGGGTCTTGAGGAATACCAGAAGATATTCGATTTTAAAGGCAATATCATAAAAGTGCGGATACGGCAGGCATCTGAGCCTTAGCGACGATGTTAGTTATTTTACCGATGCCATGAAAAATGGTCCTGACCACCCACGCAAAAAACCACACCAGTTGGTTTATCTTGATTGCTGCAAGAGTGAAATGTATTATAAAGAAATCATGCGCGACTATGTGGGCGATGACGTAGACCTGATACTCCATAAATGGTTCTGCGATTACCAGATAATCGGGCCGGTTATAGTACTTCTTGATGAATTGATGAGCGGTTCTGACTTTGAGACCATTGTTTCGAAAATGAACGATGAATATGGCATCCCTCATTTTGACGAGGAAGATGACCCTGCTGATATGAGACTTGATAGAAAGATGGTCGCATATTCAACAGGAAAGCGATAAATCTGGATTTTGCCGGCCGATCAGATGGAACAGTTATATAGCATGAAACATTGATGGCATTAAATGTTATTAAAACAGGAAAAGAAATGGAATTAAGATTCATAAACAAGCCGGAAATGTCAAACCCCCGTATGTTAGTGGGTCTTCCGGGAAAGGGCATGGTCGCCAGGAATACAGTTAATTATTTTATGGAATCCCTTAAGCCTGAATTGTTCGCTGACATCCCTATGCCTTATCTTTCACCTTCAATAGCTTTTTTTGAAAAAGGCCTTGTGGTGCCATTTGACAGGGAAGTAAGCCCTTTTAAGTTTTATTACTCGGAAAAAGAAAATATCATATTTTTCCTTGGAGATATCCAGTTTGGCTATGCTGCAAAGGATAATGAGCTTGCTGAGAAAATAGTCGAAGCTGCACAGCTTTGCGGTGTTGACATGATCTATACTGTGATCGCAACACAGGTAAAGGGATATGTTGAAGAGCCGGAAGTATTCGGGCTTGCGACTTCGCCAGAACTTCTTCAATTTTTAGGTAGTAATGGTGTGAAGATAGCAGATGGCAGCCTTCAAATAAGCGGGGTCAATGGGCTTGTAATAGAATATGCTTTGAGAAAAGGAATTAAAGGAATGGCGCTTCTTAGCGAGACTGCCTTTCCTGATGCGGTTGATATAAAAGCATGTCATGCAGGATTAAAGAAAGTATCTGAGCTTCTTGGTATTGATATTGACCTTGGCAAAATTGAAAATGAAGCAAAGAAATTTGATGAAGGTTTCAAGAAGTATTTGAAAGATATGCAGGAAATAAAGAGAAAAGATGAAGACCTGAGTTATATAGGCTAGGAGCGAAGTCGCGCCGACCATTTTTTTAATTTTATATATCTGTTATTCATGCTTTTTTATTATTATTCCCTGGCTGCAATGTGTTTCTCCAATTTCCACGAAGTCCTTAAACTCGAATTTTTCGATAAGCTCTCTTGGAATGGTTATTTTGCCATCGGATGTAATTGGTATTGTGATATTTTCTGCCATGAAACCAATGTTTTATTCTTAAACTAGATAAGTATTATTGGACATCTCTGAAAGTTTTGGGGAAGAAATTATGATGAATAAATCATGTTTAGACTTATATACTTGGAATGCTTCAAACACAAATACGAGGATGAGTTTCTGATAAAATTAAAGATGTTCCTGATAATAGGCGCAGGCGGATTCCTTGGAGCAGTTATGCGTTATTATGTATCAGGGATTTTCACAAAAGAAGATTTTCCTTACGGCACCCTGCTAGTTAACGTCCTGGGTTCATTTTTTCTTGGATTCATATTGTTTATGAGTTTCTATTCGGGTTATGTTTCACCTGATATGAGGAATTTCCTGGCAATTGGTGTGTTGGGAGCATTTACTACCATGTCAACTTTCTCGTTTGAGACCCTTGAATTTTTCAATACAAATGATTATTGGATGGGAAGCATTAATATTATGCTCAATGTTGGATTAAGTATTATTGGAGTTTATATGGGACGATCGCTTGCATTGATAACGAGTGGATGAATATGGAAATGGACAAACGGGAAGATGCGTTATTAAGGATTTATATCGGTGAAAGCGATCTAATAGAGGGAAGAGCAGCGTACAAGGAGATAGTTCACTATTTTAAGAAAAACGGGTTCAGCGGAGCAACGGTCATCAGGGGAATTTATGGTTATGGCAAAAAGAGCCAGTTGCATTCTGCAAGTATATTGCGTCTTTCCACAGACCTTCCCATTTTGATCGAAGTTGTGGATTCAGAAGATAAGATACAGGCTGTATTGCCAGAAGTTAAGAAGATGATCAAAGAAGGATTGATCACGCTGGAAAAAATAACTATAGTCAAGAAATAAAAAAAAGAGGGCTCAGATCAATGAGCCCATATCGACATTCTCATCTTCGCTTGTCATCGGTTCCTCTACAAACAGGTCTTTTTCACCGGGAACGCTTATGTTTCCTTCAAGCCCTCCCCCCTGCGGGGTCGGGGTCGCCGAAGTCGGCTGCTCGATGGCTTTCTTAAGGTCTTGCTGGGCCCCAGTGTAGTCGCCAGCCTTATATTTGGTCTCTGCCGAATCCACAATACCCTTTATTTCCTGCAATAAGCAATTTAGTTTCAGTCCTGAAGCTTGTGACAGTGTCTTTCATTTGCGAGATTATTCTCCTTCCTCCCTGGTAATCGTTCTTTTCAGCTGCAGCTTTTAACTGGTCTGCGAGGGAAACGAACTGTTCCTTCAATGTTACAAGTTTTGAAGCGTCTTTACCTAGCGACTCAACATAACCAATAAGAGCTTCCATCCCGATCCTGTGCTTCTCCATGGGCAGCAGGGCGTACTTGTATAGCATCCACGCTTGTTTTGTCTTTATGACAGACTCTGCGGGCGCCGGAGTACTTTCCTCATCAAATGTCTTTGCAGTTGTGGCTTCTGACGCTGTCTCTGCGTTAGGTTCTGTAATAGTCTCGACGGTTGGCACATCTGCAGGTTCACTCTCAACAGGCGCTGAATTCACCTCTGCTTCGGTGATGTCTGATGTTGTAAGTTCATTTGCCTTGTATCCTTCATTGACGATCCAGACCACATCAGTCTTTCGCAATTCGCCGTGCTTGATGGCTTCGAGCAGTATCCATCTCAGGTCATCCCTGGTAAGTTCTCTTGCTTTGTAACCTTCCACTATGAGCCACTTGACATCAGCCCGTGTGAGTTCACCCTGGCGGTATGCCGCTGTGATAAGTAAGCGTATGTCTTCACGCGTGAGCTCATTGTTCTTGTATGCCTGCATGAGCAGCCACTTCACGTCATCACGAGTGAGTTCGCCGTTCTTGTATGCATGGGTTATTATCCATGCTACATCGTCGCGTTTGAGTTCACCGGCCTTATAAGCTTCAGTAATAAGGAACTTCATATCTGCCCTTGTGAGCTCGCCTTCTTTATACATCTGACCAAGCAGCCACCTCAAATCATCTCTCTTGAGAAGGTTACGGTTGTAAGCCGCTGTTATCACTTTTTTCAGGTCTGCTTTTGTAAGCGTTCCTGAGACGTATTTATCGCTGAGTTCTGTCTTAACCGCGTCACGGGTTACTTTGTTATTTGAATAACTGTAATAACATCGGTCGCTGAACTGACAGAATCCTCAGTTCCTGCAACCGCAACTGCCGTTACCGCGGTCAAAACCATTGCCACCAGCAATAAGGTTTTAATTCTTTTCATGCCATATCAGCCTCCTTTGACCTTATGTTATATTATACTTAAAATATTTAAATATTTCAGTGCCACAAAATTGTATTATTCATCGTTTATTGAATAAAACACGCATTATTTTCCCGAATACTGAGTATGGACCAGGAGAGCTTTTTTTGTGATGATATCGGGTTCACCGATTACAATGCACCCCTAAGCACGGGGAGGCGACCCTGCGAACTGCGCGGCGCCGCAACTTTGTTGTTTTCAAAGGACTGAAGCTTCTCACATGATAACAATGCGCAAACCCGGTTAAGAGTGATCAGGTGATGGAACGCGGATCGTGCGGATGACACGGATATGCGCGGATTTCGTATCCGTGAGCATTAACATGGCTGAAAATCCGTCCGATCCGTTTCATCCGTGTTCAATTTCAATCCTCTGTTCACTTAAAAATCCACTCTGCCGCCTTTCCCTCACTCAGCCCTCAGCGCCTCCACAGGGTCAAGCCTTGCAGCCTTATTCGCCGGATATACTCCAGCTATAGTGGTCGTCAGCATGCCGAAGACCAGCCCTGTTGCAAGCGATGTCCACTTTATCGCCATCGGGAAATCGCCAAGTGAGGATATCAGCATCGCTATCCCGGCGCCAATAGTAACACCGATCAACCCGCTCACGAATCCCAGAAGTCCGGACTCAAGCATGAATATCAACTGTATATCCTGCTTCGTGGCTCCAACAGCCTTCATCACCCCGATCTCTTTTACCCGCTCCGTAACAGTAAGCATCATTACGTTCACAATGCCTACGCCTCCCACCACAAGGGCTATCGCGCCAATGCCACCGAGTGCGTATTTTATCATTGTCAACACCTGAGCTATTCCTTCGAGCATGGATTTCATCATAAAAACCGTGTACGCCTCATCTTTATGCAATCGCCGGAGGGCTTCATCCATCCTTTTTGAAGTTGCCTCTATCCCATCCTGGGATTCCGCGGTCACAAGAATCTGGGAATATGAATAGGTCTTTGCATCAAGCAGGTCTTTCAATGACTGGTGCGTGGTGAAGATCTCCATGTTCGAATTACCCCCGAATGCAGAAGTCTGCTCCTTTTCGCCGAGTATCCCAACGATCGTATAATCCCTGCTCACATCATTATTTTTATTCTTAATAGTCAGGCGCATGCCAGGATTCAGGGGCATCTTGAACATATTATCTGCGATGTCACTGCCTATCACGATCGCGCTCCTGTCAGAATCCATGAGAAAGCGCCCCCTGTCGATCAGGTCTGAAATGCCCTCTTCTTTTCCCGGCGCTACAGCCGTTAATGAGACGGAGCGCTCCTCATCCCTGAAATTTACTGACATCCCGGCGCCGCTGCGGGGTGATACTGTTTTCACACCGACCGTATTCTCAATGGCATGCACGTCCTTATCATCGAATTCAGCGGGCTTCATGTAAATTGACCCTCC
>CBFFLL010000070.1:0-12549 GCA_965642175.1 Candidatus Methanoperedens nitratireducens
GCCGCCGGTGTTACCGCGGCGGCTGGCACCGGTCTTGCCCGGCCCTTGCTAACAACTGTTATTTGGACAGCTGGACAGCCAGCACTAGGTGCTGGCACTCGGGGTCCCCTTATCGCGGTTTCCCGCAGTGTAAAGTTTTCGCGCCTGCTGCACCCCGTAGGGCCTGGATTCATGTCTCAGAATCCATCTCAGGGATCTTGCTCTCACAACCCTTACCCGTCGCTGGCTAGTAGGTACGTTACACCCACTACTACCTGATAGGCCGCAGATCCATCCTTGGGCACCGGAGTTTTGAACCAGAGAACATTCCAGTATCTCTGATCTATCCGGTATTAGTCCCAGTTTCCCGGGGTTATCCCAGTCCCAAGGGTAGGTTATCCGCGTGTTACTGAGCAGTATGCCGAGGGCTTACCCCTCTCAACTCGCATGGCTTAATCGGACCCCGATAGCAGTAACCTCTGGCAGGATCAACCAGAATTGTTTGATATCTCGTTGAATATCTGCACACGTTTGAAGTTTTGTTTTGTCCGCGTATTTTGTAATACGAAGCTTTGACTATCGGAATTTTAGGAGGAACTATTATATAAGGTACAATAGTTCCTTGTTAATTCCCATCTCTCGATTGGAATTAATCGAACTGTCATGTCAACGTCGGACGAAGAACTTAATCCTCGTCTCCATTTTATGTATCATGGTTGGAAAACAGCCCTTCACATCCAGGTTTTACCTACAATCTGGGCCGACGCCAAATATTTACCATGAATAAGGTGGTGATAAAGATTTATTGCATTTTTCAACGCAACTTTCCTTCGTGTTTTACCACGCAGGAAGTCTCTATATGTTGATTGTCGTATATAACGCTTTCCCTCGCATGCGCTTTTATATGCGAGAGCATTATATTTTGACTGAAAACCAGACTGTTTTTTCTGGATTTTCACCAACATTTGTCCTGGCAACCGCGTTGCCCGGCTCCCCCAACTACTACACACGAGTATATAAGAGTTGCGGGTAAGAATTTTAATTGTGTAATCCCGTATCTTTGACTATATATACTCATAAAAGAGCTTCCTCATTTCCTGACCTAATTCTCAAACACAGCCTTTCTCACAGCTTCAATGGTCGCATCTATCTCTATCGGCCTTGGGCATACCGACAGCACATGCTCCGAGTCCTTAAGCAGGTGCCCCGTGGTCACGCATACAACAGTCTCATCGCAGTCTATCACGCCCATATCAGCAAGTTTTCTCAGCCCTGCGATCGATGATGCGCTGGCAGGTTCAACGCCTATGCCTTCAAGAGAAGCAAGCTCATGCTGCGCCCGAATGATCTCATCATCTGTTACAGTATCAGCCGTTCCTCCCGACTCCCGTATCGCCGTCAGTGCTTTTATTGCGTTCACTGGATTACCTATGCGTATCGCAGTCGCCAATGTTTCGGGTTTGCCTTCGGGTGTTATTTCTGCAGCGTTGTTTTTTATTGCCCTCACGATAGGACTTGCACCTTCTGCCTGGATGCCTGTCATCTTGGGCACGCTATCAATGATACCAAGCCGCTTGAATTCCTTGAATCCTTTATAGATCGCTGTAATGTTCCCGGCATTTCCGACTGGCAGCACAATCCTGTCAGGCGCCTTCCACCCAAGCTGGTCTGCGATCTCAAAAGCTATCGTTTTCTGTCCCTCAAGCCTGTACGGGTTCACTGAATTCAAGAGATAGAACCCTTCCCTGTCGCACAGGTCTCGCACGAGCTTGAGCGCATCATCAAAATTCCCTCTGATGCTCAGGACCTTCGCGCCGTGCATTAGAGCTTGCGCAAGTTTGCCAAGAGCCACCTTGCCTGAGGGAAGCAGCACAACGGCAGGGACGCCGGCGCGAGCGCCGTAAACAGCAAGTGAAGCTGATGTGTTGCCTGTTGAAGCGCACGCCACGGTTTTCATACCGAGTTCAAGAGCTTTTGTCACACCCACTGTCATGCCCCTGTCCTTGAACGAGCCAGTAGGATTCATGCCTTCATGCTTGACATAGACCTCTTTCAAACCCATGCTTTTCGCGATCCTGTCCACCCGGTAAAGCGGAGTCCCGCCTTCATTCAGAGTTATCGGTTCTCTCTCAACAGGGATAAGCGCGCGGTATTTCCATACAGAAAGCGGTCCTTTTAAGTCGTTTTTTGTAAGATGTATCTTTGAGTAATCATAAACCACATCGAGGAGACCGCCGCAGGTACAGGTATAGACGACTTCTGAAGGTTCGAACTTCTTTTGGCATTCGATGCACGCAAGGTGGTACAACATAGGGTACTAAATAGAATCGTTAGACTTATAGATTGCTCTAATACTTCCTTGCTATCATATAATCTGCAAGCCCTATAAGTATGGTCTTCGCTTCAGAATCAGGCAGCGCCTTCAGTGCGGCTTTCCCGTCCTCTACAAAACCAACCGCCCGGTTCATGGCATAGTCAATAGAACCAGAGTCCTTCAGGGTCGAAAGTGCAGCTGTAACTTCACTTCGCGTGGCATTACTTTTTCCAAGGGCATCGATTGAGACACCTTTTGTGAGGGCGTGTATCACGATAAGCGTGCGTTTCCCTTCTATAATGTCGCCACCCTGTGCTTTTCCAAGTATCTCCTCAGGCGTTATCAGGTCTATTACATCATCATATATCTGGAATCCGATCCCCGTCATTCGCCCGAAATCCCACAACGCCCGCGCAGTATCATTATTTGCACCAGATAAAGAGGCACCCATCTTCATTGCTGCTGCAAAAAGCACGGCTGTCTTTTTCTCGACCATGCTTATATATTCCGCCTCAGTAACATCTTTTCTTGTAGCAAGATCCATATCCATCCACTGCCCCTCGCATATATCGGTGCAGGTCTTGGACATGAGTTCAAGGCTCTCAACCAGCCGCGAAGGCTCGCTTCTCGTACACGAAAGTATCTCAAAAGCCTTTGAATAAAGGGCATCTCCTGCAATGATGGCCTTTGGAACGCCCCATTTTTTATGTACAGTGGCAAGACCCCTTCGCAGGTCTGCCTCATCCATTATATCATCATGTACAAGGGTAAAATTATGCACAAGTTCAATAGCCACAGCAGCAGGGAGAAGATTTTCTGGTTTCCCCCCCACAGCCTCGGCTGCAAGCAAAAGCGCACTCGGTCGGAGTCTTTTTCCACCTGCATCAAGAAGATGCCGCATAGCACGATACATCTCATCAGGAGGAGTTATCGGCAGGAACTTCGGGATTGCTTCATCCACGAGTTTTGCTCTTAGTCCGAGCGCTTGCTCTATCATAGACCGCCACGGCTTATGAATGAATGGATATGCGAAGCATATCCTTCGTTTGACAAAACTTTCACAACGTTTTTCATAACACCATTTCCTCTCCATTCCTCATTATATGCACTGTATCTCCGAAAACATATCCTGCATCCTCGGCCAGTTCCACATAGCTTGAATGCATCATCATGTTCCCATGTGATGGGATGACCTGCTCCGGGTTAACCATCCGCAGGAGTTCCCAGTGGTCTTCCCGTGAAGCATGACCTGAGACATGCACATTATCATAAATGCGTGCCCCTGCCATCTTCAGTTTTGTCTCAAGCGCATACCTGTTAGCCATTGTTATGGGGTTGGGGATGGTGTTTGCCGAAAATACGACCTTGTCTCCTTTATCGATCCTGAATTGTGTTTCTCCGTTAGCTATCCTCGTAAGGATCGCATCCGGTTCGCCCTGGTGACCTGTTACAATGGGCAGGTATTTCCTTTTCCCGTCCTGCGAAATGCGTTTCAATGCTTTTTCCACAGCATTCCTGCCTCCGTGTATTTCCAGGTTCTGCGGGAATTTGATGAGTTTCATTTTTTCGGCCAATGAAAGATAACGCTCCATCGACCTGCCAAGGAGCACAGGTATCCTGTCCATTTCCTCGGCAGCCTGTATAATTGCGTTGATGCGAGAAATGTGAGACGAGAATGTGGTTACCAGGAGGCCAGAATCCGTTTCCTCAGTTCCGAGAAGCACATCGCGTACAAGGTCTTTTGCTATCTGCTCTGACGGGGTCTTACCATAACTTCCGGAATTCGTACTCTCAGTTATCATCGCCCTGACACCTTCATTTCCAAGTTTTTTAAGCCTCTGGAAATCCGGCGGCAGTCCGATAGTGGGAGTTCTGTCCAGTTTAAAATCGCTTGCATACAGCACAACGCCTTCGGGCGTATGGATAGCAGCGAAAGCTGTGTCCACGATGCTATGCTGCATCCTTATGAACTCTATCTGGATATCAGGCGTGAGATCATACATCCCACCAAGTTTCAGGGGGATAACTTCGTTGTTCACTTTGAATTTCTTTTCATCAGATATCTCATGTCTCACAAGTTCCGCTGTGTAAGGGGTGGCGATGATGGGTGCTTTGTACCTGTGCGCTAATTTGGGTATCGCGCCAATATGGTCAAGGTGACCGTGCGTGCATACGATGGCTTTGACCTTCCCACCCACCTCGCTCATAACCGTATCGTCAGGGATCGCTCCCATCTTTATCAGGTCCATTGAATGCATTTTATCTATTTCAACATCTTCGTGTATCTGGACTCTGTCCAGCTGCAGTCCCATGTCAAGAACAATGATATCGTTATCTATTCTGATACCCGTCATGTTCTTTCCCATTTCGTTGTATCCGCCGACTGCTATTATTCCAATTTCTGTCAATTTATTCACTCCATAAAAATTATTTTGGTTCTCACTATATTTCCTTTATTTTCTCACTATATTTCCATTATTTCCTGGCAAACCTGGCTGTATCAAATCCTCTCTGTTCCAGATACTCCTTCGTTTTGCCAGTAATTACTGCCTGCGATTTGCTGAGTTCTTCAACGTTACTGCAACCGCATAAGAACATTGCTGCCTTTAGTTCTTCTATAACAAGTGTAAGCTTGTCTACTACATCTTTATTGCCTTTTAAAGCTGGCGCGACAAGTGGAAGCGCGACTCCGCACAGGGAAGCGCCCAGAGCTAGCGATTTTGCTAAATCGATGCCTGAGCGAATGCCGCCAGTAGCGATGACCGGTACGGTGATCGATGATTCCACTATGCTTACAGCAGTGGGTATTCCCCAGTTCCAGAATTGATTGCCTAGATGGTATGACAGCATATCACCGCGCTTTTGCGCCCGGTATGTCTCAACTCCGGCCCAGCTTGTACCGCCAAGCCCGCCTACATCAATGGCTGCTGCGCCTGCATCGCATATCGCAACGGCCTGTGAATGAGAAATGCCCGCGCCCGTTTCTTTTACTATCACGGGTACGGAAAGTTCGCTGCATATTTTCTTTATCGCAGCAAGACAGCCCTTCGCGTCAATATTGCCCTCAGGCTGTATGGCTTCCTGGAGAAAATTCAGATGTATCGCCATGGCGTCAGCACCGATCATTTCAACCGCTCGCTCAATACCTTCGATACCGAATTCGTTAAGCTGCGCTGCGCCCACATTCCCGTAAATGAATGCGTTGGGCGCCCTGTCCCTGACTATCCTGAAAGAATCTTCAAGACCAGGGTCTTCGATCGCTGCCCTCTGGCTGCCCACACCTATGCCTATCCCGAGTTCCTCTGCCGCACCTGCAAGAACGGCATTTACTGCCTTCGTGTCAGGATGCCCCCCTGTCATCGAGGCGATAAGGAGCGGAGCCCGCAGTTTCCTGCCCAGGAACTCTGTCTCAAGATCCATGGCTTTCTTATCTATCTCAGGAAGACAGTTATGCACCAGATAGATATCGTCAAAACCGCTGGCTCTCAACCCCTGATTGGTCTTATGAGCTTCAACGTCTTTTTCAACGCATAATAACAGATGTTCTATCTTCCTGTCGGATGTGGTCATTCAGTACCCCTAATTTTAACCGTTTATATATAAGTCATTTGTCTGCTATTAATGTTCCCACGTCTTCACCGTATAAAAATTTCGAGACCGTGTTTTTTTTTGCTGCATTGAAAATACGCGAACTTATCCCTTTCTTTGAAAGTTCCACCAGTTCTGACACCTTGCCGAGCATTCCGCCCGTAACATCAGGAGCTTTAGCCCCCATTATGTTCTTTTTCATATCCACAAAACTGTGAGGCGTTATTTTCTTTATGACCTCTCCTTTTTCGTCAAGCACACCGTCAACATTGCTCCCTGCGCCAATCCCGGAAGCAGCGGTAACCGCTGCAAGGTACGGAACTAACTTATCGCCTGAGAGGACTGCCGCGCCAAGAACCCTGTCCATGACCACATCGCCATGGAGCACCGGCACTATATCCCTTTCAAGCATCAGTTTGATCTGAGCGGTCTGGAATTCAACAATATTGCCGTTCTCAAGCAGGCAGGAGCTTAATGGATGAACAGGAAGCGCATTCAGTCCTGCTTTATTTAATGAGTCAACTACCATTGAATTCAGTTCTTTTACAGATGTGTGCGTATGATAAACCCCGTTCGCGTTGAATCCTTTGCTAAGGTGTTCTATCGCCTGGGGATGACCAAAGGAGCCAGCGCCATGAACAAGAATGAGCGGCAGATTAACCTCTTTTTTAAATGCTGCTATCTCCTGTGATATCCTGTCTATCTCATCCTTCTTTGCCGCAGATGCAGTACCCTTGTCTGTGATAACGCTTCCGCCGATCTTAAGGATCGTAAGGCTCATTCCTGCTTCACTCCGTTTGAATTAAAATGACTTATTATTGCCCTGCCGCCAGCGTTCTCTATCGCATTTGCCACTTCATCAGGCGAATCGGTCAACGCTACCATACATCCGCCGCCGCCTGCGCCGGTTATCTTGGCGCCGTAGGCGCCAGCGTTCCTTGCGGCATAGACAAGAGCAGATAGTTCTGCAGTACCTACACCGAGTGCATCGAGTAATCCATGATTCACATTCATTAGTTTACCCAGTGAGATATAATCTTTTTTCTTTACAAAGATCTCGCCTTTTTTTGAGAATGCACCTATCGTCCTGATAATTGGATCAATGACTTCAGGATATGCCTCCCTGAGCATTGCAACATGCTTTACGAGCTTTGCGGTTTTCTTGGGCGTGGCGCCTTTATTGGTATTTCCTATGACTATGCCGCATTCCAGCATGTCAAGGCGCCTGCGCGAAGGTATCTCCACAACGCCGCCAAAAGTTGATACAAATGTGTCCGTGGGACTTGCGGCCCCCTGCACCTTCAGCTCGATCTCATGTCCCATTCGTGCAAGTTCCTCGTTACTATGCCCGAGTTTGAATTCAAGGTTGATGGCTGCAAGGGTGGCAATGGTGACCGCTGCAGATGAGCCAAGACCTGAGCCTACGGGGATATCAGAGCTAATTTTCACGGAAACATTTCTTCCCCCAAGTTTCTCGATAGCCAGAGAAACATAGGGGTGTATCTCGTGATCCAGCCCTGTTGTCCCCAGGTCAGATGATAGGGTCATTGTTTCAGAACTAGCAGCAGTGACGCGTGTCCGAAGTTCAACAGCGCACGCGATGGCTGGCTCTCCGTAAACCACTGCATGCTCGCCGAACAGGTATATCTTTCCAGGGGCTGAGCAGGTTATCATTTTAAAATATCTCCATCTCCACAGATGCGATGAATAAATATAAGCATTGCCAATATTTAAGGGAGATAAAATGACACGTGATAAGCGCACGATAAAATTTACAAGACCGATCGCCTCCAATAAGGAAGGGCTGCAGCTATCCACTCCGGAGATCGTTGCAGAATACATAGCAAAGCGCCTCAAAACAGATATTATCGCAGACCTTGGCTGCGGTATAGGAGGGCAGGTCATCTTATTTGCAAGGGAATGCAAGAAAGTGTATGCCGTCGAGAGAAATCCCGAAAAAATGGAATATGCGAAGAAGAACTGCGAGCTTTACGGGGTCAGCAATGTTGAATTTATTCATGGTGATGCCCTTGAAAAAAGTACTATTGAGAAGGTATCTGATGCGAACATTATTTTCTCTGACCCCGCGCGCCCGCTGTCAGAAAAAGAAAGGACGCTTGCCAACCTTGAGCCTCCGATAACGGAAATATTGAGGTTGTATTCCGATATTATCCCAGATCTGGCCTTTCATGCGCCGCCACAGATGCCGCCGTCGCGAATAACTCTGGACTGCGAGCGCGAGTACCTTTCACTGAACGGACAGTTAAACAGGCTGACGCTGTATTTTGGCGCCCTCAAGAAGTGCGAGCGCAGCGCTGTGGTTCTGCCTGGTGAGGCGCGCCTTTGCTCTTCGGATGCGGGTGCGATAAAAACTGGCGAACTGAAAGACCACGTTTATGAGCCTGAGCCGTCGGTTGTGAAGGCGGAACTCTTGAATGAACTTGCGCATGAGGTGGAAGAAAAAGGCGATGAGCTCCTCTTTTATAAGGGAGATGCAAAGCGCACGCTTCTGACGTCTTCGAAGCTTATCGAGTCGCAGTTCTTTAAAGATGCCTACAGGGTTGTCTGTAGAACTGAAATGGATGTCAGCGATATAAAGGAAATTTTGAAGTCGGAAAGAGCGGGAAAGGTCGTGCTTCGTTTTGATATTGAACCTGAGAGATATTGGGATGTGAGGAAAAAACTTGAGCTGGGATTGTCTGGCAGCAGGACGCTGCACGTTTTCGGGTTCGGAAAGGAGGTTGTGGTGGGGGAGAAGATCAAGTGATACAGGATAAAATGAAACATGGACATAAAGTACTACCATATTGATGCTTTCACTGACCGGGTATTTGCCGGGAATCCGGCAGGAGTGTGCTTTCTTGATACATGGGTGGATGACCCGATACTCCAGTCCATTGCAGCGCAGAACAATCTTCCTGAAACAGCTTTCCTTGTGCATGCAGGCGACCATTATGAACTGCGGTGGTTCACGCCCAGGGTAGAAGTAGACCTGTGTGGACATGCGACACTGGCAAGCGCTTTTGCTATTTTTGAGTATGTTGATCATGAGGCTTCTCATGTGGACTTCCAGACAAAAAGCGGAAGGCTGTCGGTCAGACGCCAGGGGAAACATCTCATGATGGATTTTCCATCCCTCCCACCTCAACCATGCCATGCGCCTGAGAACATCAATGAGATACTGGGAATTCCACCTGAAGAGATCCTCATGTCAAGAGACCTGCTGGTAGTGTATGAGGAAGAGGAACAGATCCGCAGGTTAAAGCCAGATATGGCAGGAGTCGCTGCACTGGATCACTTTGCCGTGATAGTCACAGCGCCGGGTGAGAACTGCGATTTCGTCTCACGGTTTTTCGCACCGGGCGCGGGCATTCCTGAAGACCCTGTCACAGGTTCATCTCACTGCACGCTGATACCTTACTGGTCAGATCGCCTTGGTAAGAAGGAGTTGCACGCTTTGCAGCTCTCAGAGCGGGGTGGAGAATTGTTCTGCGAGGACAGGGATGAACGGGTAAGTATTGGAGGCAGAGCGGTCACGTACATGTCAGGGACTATCAGGATATGAATTATCATGGCTCATTTTATCTCATGAAGAGATTACCTTTGATTTGAGCAAAATGGAGGTAAAAACCTTACAACACCGATAAAATATCTTGGAAACCATCATCAACATCATTCTTGTAAGATACTATTCTCATGCTTTCTTATACTTTCTGATCTCCTCGATCACCTTTTTATCGATCACTCCCGGCTCTGTCATCTTCCTTGCATAAAGTATCCCGTCCAGGTATTTCTCGGGGATCAAATCTTTCTCGATAAGCACCTGCTTAAGGGATTTATTCTCAGCCAGGGCAGTCTTCACAAGCATAGCCACGTTCTCATAACCGATATACGGATTAAGCACCGTAGCCAGTGCATGGCTGTTTTCAAGGAGTTCGGAGCATCTATTCTCATCCACGACCATGCCTTCAATGCAGTCCACACGGAACATCCTGACTGTGTTTGTTAAAAGCTCAATGCTCCACAAGAGGTCATAAGCGATAAGTGGAGTCATCACATTGAGTTCCATCTGCCCCGCTTCTGCTGCAAGTGATACGGCATGGTCGTTGCCAATGACCTGGAAGCAGACCATGTTCACTGCCTCGGCAATGGAGGGATTTATTTTTCCCGGCATAATGGATGAACCGGGCTCAACTTCAGGCAGGATGATTTCCGCTATACCGGTCTTGGGTCCGGAATTGAGGAGACGAAGGTCGTTCGATATCTTATTAAGCTCAATAGCTAATATCCTCAGCGCACTGGAAACATCCACAAAACCCGCCATGCTCCAGTGGAGCATAATACTGTTCCCCTGATAAAATTGAAAACCTGTAAGTTTGCACAGTTCCGAAATGATCGTCTTTTTGAAATCCGGATGCGTATTGATGCCTGTGCCGACTGCGGTCCCTCCGATCCCCAGTTCTAACATGCTGTTTTCCGAAGCAGCAAGCCTCACTATGCACTTCCCGATCGATGCCTCATAACCACCGAACACCTGACCGTACCTTATGGGGACAGCATCCTCAAGGTGAGTCCTTCCGACCTTGATAACATGGTCGTATTCTTTTGCTTTTGCATGGAACTGCGCAAATATTTTTTCCAATTCTTCGATAAGAGGCGAAAGGGTGAGAAGCACGCTCAATCGTATTGTGGTTGGTATCACATCATTGGATGACTGCGCCATGTTTACATGGTTGTTGGGGTGAACGAGGTGATAATCGCCCGGCTCTCCTCCTAGTTTTTTGATCGCTACATTAGCGATAACCTCATTCATATTCATGTTAAAAGGCGTCCCTGCGCCGGCCTGGAAAACATCGAGGATGAACTGGTCGCTGTATTTACCCTCGATAACTTCGTCAGCAGCCTTTACTATGGCTTCTCCGATCTTCTTATCGAGCAATCCAAGCTTCAGATTGGCAAGAGCTGCTGCTTTTTTAATGAGCGCGATCGAACTGATAAATTCATGTTTTGCCATGATACCGCTTATCTTGAAGTTGCGGGAAGCTCGCGTCGTGAAAGCGCCGTATAGTACGTTGTCAGGTACTTCTATTTCGCCCAGGCTGTCTTTTTCTATTCTACTCATCTGAATCACACATATTAGCTTTTCACCATAATTAGATATAACATCTATTTATTCCATCTAAATAGATATATAAGAATTGCGAAGATTGCAGATCCGGCTTCAAATCCTGGAAATGATGATTTATCTTTGTTCACTCCAGATGAAGTAAATGAAGGGGTTGACTCAGCCTCTTTTGCATCGGGCATTATAGTAATTGCAATGGCAGGTGTGGTTATCGCAGTAAGGGCAGGAGTATTTGAGAATGCATCTGACTTGAAATCCGGCGAGTCATCTGATACCTTTATGAGCCACGCGTCGGCACTTCCATTTATGTCCGTTTTGATAAGCCAGGCATCTGCAAATCCATTTCCAGATGAGCTGGTCTCTCCTGCAAGTATAAAACCATTATCCGAAGTCTGGTTAACAGAATTTAGCGAATCGTCTTTATCTCCATTGAAATTCTTTCTCCATAACAGGATGCCTTTCGCATCTGTCTTGATAAGAAAAGCATTTTTCTCGTCCCTGGTCTCTGTATATTGGAGTGAAAAACCCGTTAGTATAAAACCCTCATCAGAGGTTTGCTCCACATATCTGATCTCTTCGACGTCCCCGAACTGGCTGTTCCATTGCTTATAACCATTTGCGTCGGTTTTCACAAGCCATCCATCCGAGTTTCCCGTTCCAGATCCGTATGCACCCGCAAAAATATATCCGCCATCCAGGGTCTGCTGAATAACATTGGCTTTATCGTATTTTTTCCCTCCAAAAGTCCGGATCCATTGTTGGTTGCCATTCGCATCTATCTTCACAAGCCACGCATCAACATTACTATCCAGATCGCTATATGAGCCAGTTGTATCCGTAAACGAACCTGTTGAACCAACAAAAATATAACTCCCATCTGATGTCTGTTGCACGGCATTTGCCCAATCGTCGCCTGTCCCTCCAAATATTTTCATCCATTCTGTATTTCCATAAGCATCGATTTTTATAATCATTGCATTATAATCACTCGCCGGTACATCAACGGGCCCATCATTCCTTGTATGAACCCATAACGAGGTTCTTCCGGCAAAAATATACCCTCCATCTGAGGTCTGCTGCACATCATGGCCAAAATCATTCGCCTTCTCTCCAAATGTCAAGTTCCACTGCTCTGATGGCGCTCCATTTGAACTGTATGATATTGATAGCAGGATCAACATCGCCCCCATAATTATCCTGGTAAAATGAACATCCATATTTTCACCTGTACATTTTTAGACCATCGAACTATAAATAACCATGTGAGATTCAAACCTGACTGAAATTTCTGGAATAGTTTTTTACCTCTTGCCATTGTTATGCAAGATCAGGATACCATGCAGGCAGAAATATATGATAAAGTCAGAGTTGAAAGCAGAGGGGTCAATTATGAAGGCACTCTCATGCCATCTCAAACAGGAAAGTTCGTTTTAAAACTGAAGAATGGCTATAATATCGGCTTCAGACAGGAGTCCGCTTCTGTTGTACTTCTTGAAAAGAAAGTAGAAAAAAAAGTCCTTGTGCACGTACCAGGGCAGTGCAA
>CBFFLL010000071.1:0-6219 GCA_965642175.1 Candidatus Methanoperedens nitratireducens
ATATTAAAGCCCACATCATGGCGTTATTTATCTTATCGAGGTTTTCAAGTATCCAGCTCGCTCCGATAAGGATCAGGAACAGAGCCCACGACAATTTTATCAGCCTGATGTTGAGCATTGCTCTTGCAAGCAAAGCCCTCTCATCCATCACGACTTCAACATTGACCATATAACTCTGAATAGGCAGTAGAAAGTTTAAGTGTTGCTATTCCATCGCCCTACATGCTATTTGTGAGTTCCTTAGAAATAAGAATCCGACTCACCGATCAAGCCAGTCTTATAGTTTCAAGGTTCATTGGCGCCCTGGTCTCTATCTTGTATTTCCTGTATATCGAGCTTGCCAGGTCCATGCAGTTCTTATCATCGCCATGTTGCGTCAGGATATGCTCGGCACGTGGTCTCATCCTTCTTATGTATTCCATAAGCTGCCCCCTGTCTGAGTGACCAGAGAAACCGTCGGCTGTCTCGATTCGCATATTGATCTTGATGGTCTCTGTCCTTCCGGCTCCAGTTGACATGGGGATCTCCTTCCATCCCTTCTGGATGCGCCTCCCAAGAGTACCTTCAGCCTGGTAACCTACAAATACCAGCGTGAACTTTTCCTCAGGTCCGAAGGCTTTCAGGTATTCCATGATAGGTCCGCCGTTCATCATACCTGATGTGGCCAGGACGATGCACGGCTCGCGGTTTTCGATAATCTTCTGCCGTTTTTCTTTTGAGTCCACCTGGACGAAACATTTTGAAAGGAACGGGTTCATTCCCTTATGGAAGATCTGGTTCCTGAGTTCATTGTTCAGATATTCAGGATGAGTGGTATGGATTGCTGTAGCCTCGGATATCATCCCGTCAAGATAAACAGGGACATCAGGTATCATTCCTTTGCGGATGGCTTCCTCGAATACTATCATGACTTCCTGGCTTCGTCCCACTGCAAATGTCGGGATTATGACACTTCCACCATTTTCAAGGGTCTCTTTTGCTACTTGCGTTATATGCCGCTCAGCCTCTTTTCGCGGTGGCTGCATATCCCTTGACCCGCCGTATGTGGCTTCCATCACAAGCGTTTCAATGCGCGGGAAATCCGTGGTTGCTGGATCGAAAAGACGCGTTTTCTCGAACTTGAAATCACCCGTGAACGCTATATTGTACAATCCGTCCCCAACATGGAAATGCGCTATCGATGAACCGATGATGTGTCCGGCATTATGTAACGTGAGCTTCATGTCAGGAGCTATGTCAGTCACATCTCCGTAGTTCAATGTAATAGTATGCTTCAGCACTTCGCGGATCATCGCCGACTCATAAGGCGCCTTCCTGCCTTCTTTTGCTGCTACGTCGATGTAATCCAGTTGAAGCAGCGCCATCAGGTCGCGCGTTGGCGGGGTACAGTAAACCGGCCCTTCATAGCCGTATTTGTATAAAAGTGGTACAAGTCCCATGTGATCAAGGTGTGCATGTGTAAGAATTACTGCATCTATCTGACTGATCGGTTGAACCTCTGGAACATAAAGGTAAGGGCTCCCGTTATCATCACTGCTCACAGCTACTCCGCAGTCGATGAGTATCCTCGTTTCAGGTGTCGATAGCAAAAAGCAGCTGCGTCCAACCTCACGACATGCGCCCAGCGTTGTCAATCTCACCCATTTATCCTTTGATGAAACGCCCCTGTGTATCTTCCTGCCAATCGTTTTCAGGATGGATTTGCGTTCATCCTTGTTAGCGCGCATGAACTGGCGGATGTTGTTCACAGTGGTTGATTTCATGGGAGGGGTTCGGACTACCTTGGGAGTCCATCCGATCTCTTTTGTGATCTCTCGCAGCGTCTCTCCGTGCCTGCCTATGACAAGGCCCGGCTTCTCTGCTTCTATTACGACCTCTCCGGTGTCAACATCAAAATAATGATTTGAGATGACTGATTCAGATGGAACTATTTTCGTAATTGCGGCAATAGCTTCTTCGGGCTGCACCAGTACTTTCGGGTCAGGTCGTACTACAAGGCGTTTTCTTAACTCCTTTGCGAGACCTTTTATCAGATCGCCGTTGTCCGCAAATTTTTTTGGCTCTTCTGTATAAATAACGAGTTCAGGTCCCTCAAAATCCACATCCGATATTGTTACATCGGGGGGAAGTTTGGCTCTTATTTTTAATTTTAATTCAGTTATTACTTCATCAACAGTCATCGTATTTTTCCTTCTAAAATTTAAAAAATAAAAATAAAATCATGTAAAAGCATCGCGTAATCTCTTGATATCGGCATCATCAACCTTCATATATCCATCTGCCGTAATTTTGATTACTTCGATACCGTCGCCTGATGCTGAGTCGCGCTTCATGGCATTGTGCAGCGCTCGTACAGCAAGTTCAACTCCATCATCGATAGGCATCTTTTCAACATACCTGTCTTCAAGAACGCCATAAGCCATGGGTGAACCTGATCCTGTGGCTACTGCCTTTTTCTCTTCAATTACTCCACCTATTGCATCAAGTGAATATACACCTGGTCCGTTCTTATCGAACCCTCCTACAAGAAGCTGGACATAATATGGGTAGTATCTGTTCCCGCTCAGGATGTTGGCAAGCAGACTTACAATGCCCTTAACTGTCATTGGCTCTTCCCTGCGCATTTTATAGAGCCTTGACTCCACCTGCATCCATTTTACGAGCCTCTGCGCGTCCCCTACTGAGCCGGCCGTGGTCATTGCTATCAAATCGTCTATCTGATATACTTTCTTTGCGTCTTTGCTTGCAATGAAGTGACCCATGGTCGCTCTTCTCTCTGTTGCCATGACTACTCCCGTCTTGCATACTAACCCAATTGTAGTAGTTCCTTTATATTCCATATTATCCATTTTAAATACCTCTCAAATACCTCATCACTAAAAATGAGAAAATTAGTGATACCTAATTTATTTATGGGTATTTAAACTTTTTTCCTTAGGAGTAAACTTTTTAAACACATTAGAAAATATAGGTACATGCGTTTTGATCTTCACATACATTCGAACTACTCGACCGATAGCAGTCTTGAAGTGGATGATATCCTGAAGCGGGCAGTCAGTAAGGGGCTTGACGGTATTGCAATTTGCGACCACAACACGGTTGAGGGGAGTTTGCGTGCGATAGAGCGCACGAAAGAGTTGAACCTTCCCCTGCTTGTGATCCCGGGCATTGAGATATCTACTTCAGATGGACACCTTATCGTGCTCGGGATAAGAGAAAATATCCAGCCTGGCCTTCCGGTATTAGAGACTATCAATATCGCCCGGCAAAAAGGTGGAGTTGTGATCGCCCCGCATCCTTTCAAGAAAGATAGCATCGGATTTGCAGCAAAGGACGCTGACGCCATAGAGACATTTAATTCAAGATGCGTATTCGGTGAGAACGAAAAAGCAAGACATATGGCTTCTGGGCTTGGAAAACCCGAAGTGGGCGGCAGCGACTCCCACCTGCTTTCGACCATAGGGCTCGGGTTTACAGACATAGACACGCATATCGGCGAAAGCCAGGCGCTTGAATCCATACGTAAAGGAAAAACAAGGTCAGGCGGGAAGGTCATTCCCCCCAGTATTATTATGATCCATGCAGTACGGGCGCTGGTACGGAGAATGCGCAGACGTGCCAGAGCACTCCATAGCAAGATTTTTCATAGTGGGGCATAAGATTAGGTGTACATGAATGATTACGACGTTATTGTTATAGGAGGGGGCATAAGCGGTCTCATGTCCGCTCTTGCTATTTCAAAGCATGGGAAAAGCGTTCTCGTTCTGGAAAAGAACAGCTCGGTAGGGGGCAACTGCAACAGCTATATGGTGGATGGCTTCCAGGTGGACACGGGCCCACATGCAATAACGCACCTAAAGGTTGGACCGCTGCGGCGTTTGATGGATGAATATTTCACATATGTTCCGGTATTTTTAGACTATGGTACTTACTATGTGAGGACAGAGAAAGGTCTTACAAAAATTCCCTCAAATATCCAGGATTTTGTGACCTTTGATGTCCTTCCCAGAAAAGACAGGCTGCTGCTCTCACAGGCACTCACAAAGGCGCTCACGCTGAACGCTTTTGGGATGCTTGACGTCAACCAGTCAGTATATGATTTCCTGCCGAAAGGCCTTTCAAAAGACACACTGGATTTTGTGGACGCTATCGCCCCATTCCTTTCAGGGAAATCCATGAAAGAAACTTCCGTGAACCGTGTTCTTTACGGCAGCAGCTTTGTGAGGGACAGCGTTTCAGAGGATATCTTTAAAGACGAAACCGTGGAAAATAATAATTCTTATACGGCAATGTTGTCAGATATGTTGTCAAAATACCAGTTGACTTCACGTCTGTCAACGCTGGGCAGGCTTGCCACGAACAAGGTGGCCTACGCCCAGGCTTACCCACGGGGAGGTCTAAAATCATTTCTTAATTCAGTTCTATATTCGATGCCTGCAAATGTCAATATTAAGACAGGTGAACGTGTGAGCGAGATAATCATCCTTAACGGGGAAACAACAGGTGTTGCCACTGATACTGATTCTTATACCGCGGATGCAGTTGTTTACTCAGGTTTTGTAAAAACCCTTCCATCTCTTGTCCCTCTGCCGTCCGATTTCAAAGAGAATGTCTCCCGCATCGAGCAGACATTGAGCCTTACGATATGGCATGGCTTGAGCGAAAAAATGAAGGAATTCGATTATTTCGGCTCAGAGGTCTGGTTCAAGAACGGTGCTTACTGGGCAATGCCGATTAGCAATTACGATCCTGGTATTGCGCCAAAAGGCAAGCAGTTAGTCGGGTTCACATTCATTATTGATGACAAAAATAATATAGAAAGCGAAAAGAAGCGCGCGCTTGAGATAATAATTAATGCTGTCCCCGAAATAGAGAACAAAATCGAGATGACCCATTACCAGGTTACGATACCAGAAAAAGCCGCAGTAACGATCAATGGATATTTTGCAGGTCAGCGCTCACCGATAGCGAACCTCTATCTTGTTGGAACAGATACGGATAACCGAAGCATGGGGGTCACAAGGGCAGGTTATTCTATTCTCGAACTCCTAAAGGTCATGAAAGAGGATAAGAAGCTCTGAGCCTTCTATTTATTTTTCCTGTTCTTCAAATAATCCGAAAAACCTGAACTCATGACAAAAACTATACCGGAAGTAAAGACCAGAAAGCCAAGAAGTTTTGGATTTGAATAGTTGTCTTTTAAGATAAGTAAAACCCCTGCATGCAGCACCAACAGCCCCAGGCTGAATGAAATTATCTCTTTATATTTTGGGTAAATAACAAAAAATACTATGCCTGCAATCCATGTCCCAAAACCAAAGTATTCAAAAGAAATATAGCTTATATCGGGGTCGGTAATCCTGAAGTACAGTCCTGCTATGAGAAATACGGCACCGAGCAGCCCTGTGAAAATCATTTTTTTGTTCATATCTATCCTATCCTGCCCTTTTAAGACGTTCATTAAGTTAATCTTTCCTATATCCCTGAATATCGCTATATACCTGAATATTTGCTATTTCCTTGAATATGGAACTTATTAATACTTTGCAGGCATTCAAGAAAACAAACTTATATGAAAATGATGATCGGAGCCTCGTCCTTTGCTTCACCGCTGCCAGAGCTGGAAAAAGAGGTTGATAGCATCGAACTTTACATCCCAAAGCTAAGGCTTTACAACGGAGGCAAATTAATGAAAGAATGCGTGGATGAACTGCGCGACCTTCTTTCCACAGGCAGCGCGCTTACTACAATGCATGCCCCCTACTTTGGGGAATTACCCAATTACCCGAAAGAGCTCATTGTGGATACTTCGCATATGGGTTCCATTCAATTAAGGCTCATGGGGGAGAGCATTAGCCTTGCCTCTGAATTCGGATGTAGCGTCCTTACGGTGCATCCTGGAAAGATATCAGGCGACAGGGAAAAGAGCTTCAGTCGCATGGTAGAAAACCTCAAAAAACTTTCATTTGAAGCTGAAAACCACGGTATTATCCTGGGTCTTGAGAACAAGGAAGGAACAGACCCTACGAACCTGTGCTGCACAGTTGATGAGCACCTGCGTGCGATAAAGGAAGTGAACTCGCCCTCCCTGAAAGCCACTTTCGACATCGGCCACGCCAACCTCACGTGCAGCGGCAATATGGGAAAATTGCGGTATTTTGTAAGAGAATTGAACGGCAATGTGGCACATGTTCATGTGCACGATAATAATGGTGTGCT
>CBFFLL010000071.1:6229-12057 GCA_965642175.1 Candidatus Methanoperedens nitratireducens
CGATATGCACGGCGCGCCCGGGGAAGGGAATATCGATTTCTCGGTTTTGAAGGAACTGGAATTTAAAGGCGTTTTCAACCTTGAGGTATTCTCGATGGATGCAGTGCGCGCGGGGAAGAGCGTGCTTTCGGATCTGGGCAAACATCCCAAACCTGGCAAGGCAGTGCACCCAACACAATTGCCAGAATGAAGACATTCATGCTTGATATTAAAAATCAGATTTCACTTCTTAACAAGGTGGAAAAGCCCCATATTCTTGAGCGCTTCTGCCATGTCAGTTTCAGTTGGGGTCATGATCTCCATAAATTCAGACATGGATTTATCAGAATCTTCGGATTCATCCTTTATCAGATAGGTCATCCCCTGCTTTTTCATATTTTCCCCGTTAACTCCTTTGTCTTTACTTCCCTTAACCAGGTTCATTAATTTATCAGCCTCAGGGGTATCTTCACTACGAGCCCCATCAAATTTTCTGAAAAGCCTTTCATTTTCCATTTGTTCTCTTATTTCAGCCTCATCAATGACGATTTTTGACAGGCGCAGATATCTGATAAAATCATCAACATCAGTTTTAGTCGGACGAGGGAAGTTATTGAGGAACAATTTTATTTCAACCTTCACCTTTTTTTTGGCGTTTGAATCTTTGACGTGCAAATTAACCTTATCAGAGATTTTATGTTCAATCGATTTGGCATCTCCCCCGTATTTCTTTGCAAGGTATTTTGAATAATCCTGAATATCATCTTCAGTTTCAAGGGTATTTTTCTCAAGATAAGTTTCAATTTCCCTGCCAATCCCTTCATCTAATTTTGTTTCAGGCACGACCTTATTTTCTACGGGTATTTTTTTCTCTCCTAACTCCATTAGTTTATCTCTTGTTTTCTTTGCTATACCAGGTCCTACCCTTGGAACAATTGATTTTTCAAGGTGTTCCAAAAAAGGAATAAGCTTGCTATTATCCAATGTTTCAATATCAGCATTTATACTCTTGCAGGCTTCAAAAACTATAGATTTTGCGTTTGCATTACCTATATTTGGTGCCAATAAAAGAATGGCCTTATCTGCAAGATCACTTGGCATATTTATCGTCCATTTTTTGAGAATCCTTATAATAAATTAACTAATCTTATACTATATAAGAATAATCATTAGTATAATGATAATGAACTTTTTGAAGTTATATATGTATATACAATTTAATTTTGTAGTTATATAAAAATGTTATATGGAATTATCGAGCCCATACATAGCGATCTTATTCAGTTCCTTCGCCCTATCCTCCGTCTTCCCCTCGGAGAATATCCTTACCTTGGGTTCTGTGCCGCTTGCCCTAACAAGGAACCATCCGTCCTCATAATCCACGCGAACGCCGTCCATATCAGTTAAACGTTCATAATCCTGCGGTATCTCCTTTTTCAGCCTGTCCAGTACAGCTCCAGGTTTTTTTCCATCAGGCAGCACTTTTGCACCCTTTATCTGGTAATATCTCGGATACGAAGCCACAAGTTCGGAAAGGCTCAGTCCTTCATTCGAGAGTATACCTGCCATCACTCCTGCCAGCATCGGACCTTCACGGCTCCATTCAAGGAGCACCGAACCGTGCTCCTCAAGTCCCACCTGCGCGCCGCACATGAGTTTTGCCTGTGCAAGATAAGGTTCGCCAACGGGCGTATATATAACCTGGGCGCCCAGGCGCTCTGAAACGTCTTTTATGAGGTTGGAGAATGCAATTGTCACAGCAATTAACTTTTTCTTATCGCTGCAGTGCCGCAGTACATGGTCGGCGATTATCGCTGCGCTGATGTCTCCCTGGACGAATTTCCCGTTCTCGTCGATGAACGCGGTCCTGTCGCCGTCACCATCGTGCGCCACACCCATGTCAGCTTTTTCGGATATAACAAGTTTCTTGAGCTTTTCCAGGTTCGTATCCGTGGGCTCGGGATTCCTCTCCCTGAACATGCCGTCGTATTTGCAGTTGAACCGCACAACTTCATACCCCAGCCGTTCAAGGATTTCCGGAGTCACCGTGGAAGCAGAGCCGCCGCCGCCGTCCACAACGATTTTCATCGGTTTTGCTGGAAATAGCTTCTGAACATACTGGATTATGTGGGCCCTGTAACGGTCGCTCGCTTTGCTGTCTGTTAGCTTTTTTCCTTTATTTACCCCTGCCTTAATATCGCCGAAATAAATAGTCTCTATCGCAAGATCTTCTTCAGGAGAGAATCCCCTCCCGCTTTTGCTCAAACATTTCATACCATTGTACTCAGGGGGGTTGTGCGATGCTGTTATCATTACGCCTGCGTCTGCCTGTCGCGCAATTTCAAGCGAAAGCGTGTTCGGGGTTATTATGCCGAGAGTCAGCGCATTGCACCCGTGTTCAGTTATGCCCTCGATGAGCGCTTCCTCAAGCATATCAGAGGATATGCGCGGATCTTTTCCAATAGCAATGGTCTTTCCTTCACCCAGGTACAGAGCCAGCGATGCGCCCACACGTTTTACTTTATCAGCGCCAAACCCTTCATTCACTATGCCGCGAAAGCCGAATGTACCGAAGAGTTTTTTCATTATACGTATCTTTTTATAATCATCGAATTTTTTTATGAACTTTTCGCAGGGCATATCATTTAAATATTTTTATTTGTACTAAAGGATTACTCTTTAATCCTCATTTTATCTTTCCCCAAAAAAATTTCCGTTGAGCATTGTGTTTAATGACACGAAAAGTTAATATAAGCATGAAGATTTATAAAACCATATTATAAGGATGCAGACTTATAATAACTAAATATAGGGCTGGAATATTATAATGATAACTCAAATGGACATCTCTTTACTCGTTCGATTGTTAATAGCCCATCTGCTTACTGATTTTGTCATTCAAAGTGATTCATGGGTAGAACAGAGAATTTAAGATATCTGGCACTCAAAATACCTCTATTTACATGGCATTGTCGGGGGGCTTCTTGCATACTTGTTCTCAGGGTTGTGGAGTACATTATGGCTTCCTGCGATAATTGCAGCCACGCATATTTTAATAGACGGAATAAAGGCAAAATATAATAATAATCTTCGAAGCCTCGTTGTTGACCAATTCTGTCATTTGGCAGTTATTCTTGTAATATGGCTGTGGGTAATTGACCTAAAATCTCAGTATATGGAAGGTCTAGAACAGATGTTTCTACCGGGAATAAAAATATGGGTCATAATAGCAGCTTACATTATAATAATATGGCCAAGTGGAATCTTAATCAACAAACTGACTGAAAAACTGAGAATGGATATTTTTGAAAAAGAAATTGAAAAAGATATAACAGTTGAAAAGTTAGAGAGAGCTGGCACTTGGATTGGTTGGTTAGAACGAATACTCATACTTACATTTGTTCTTTTAAAACAATACGAAGTAATAGGTCTACTAGTTGCAGTAAAAACTTTCAGATTTAGTGGACCAAGAAAATTAAAAGAATATGTTCTTATAGGTACGCTGCTCAGCTTTGTTATTGCGGTGATAGTGGGGCTTGCCGCGGGGGTGCTGCTGGGTTTATGGTAAAATATAAGTTTGACTCTGGATCATTATGAAATTTCATTTACTTCCTTGAAATATGGATAATTGCTCAGATTCGCAGTGTTTTCCACTTTGAAAAATAAATTTCCTGTAAATTCACGAACTTTAAGTAATTGAAATGCTTAACACATTAATAATGGAGTGAACTTGTATCCATGAACCTTAAGAAATCAGGATTTTCCACACGGGCTATTCATAGTGGTGAAAAAAGCTCTGAGAATGGACCGATGATAACCCCTATCTACCAGACCGCGCCTTTTACATTCAAAGACGCAGCCCACGGGGCAAGGCTGATGAGCGGAAAGGAAAAAGGTTATGTCTATTCCCGCGGTCTGAATCCCACAACAGAGGTTTTTGAGGAAAAGATAGCCGACCTTGAAGGCGGCGAGGCTGCGCTGTCGCAGGCGTCGGGAATGGCGGCTATAAGCGCTGCCATCCTTACATCAGTAAAGGCAGGCGACCATATCATTACAGATGAAGTATTATATGGGGGGACATACGACCTTTTAGTCGACCTGGCAAAATTCGGGGTAAAGGTAAGTTTTGTGGATACTTCTGACCTTAACAGCGTTGAGAGTGCCATTTGCGCGCAAACAAAGCTGGTGTTCCTGGAAACTCCGGCAAATCCCACGATGAAACTAACAGATATAAAAGCGGTGTCAGATATTGCCCATGAGAAAGGGGCGCAGGTGGTGGTGGACAACACTTATATGACACCTTATTTCCAGCTTCCGCTCTCGCTGGGCGCTGACGTTGTAGTGCACAGCGCCACAAAATACCTGAATGGTCACGGGGACACGATAGGCGGGGTTATAGTGGGTTCTTCTGAGTTCATCAGCGCTGCAAGGCACACGGCAAAGAACATTGGAGGAGCATTAAGTCCCTTTAATGCATGGCTTATCACCCGGGGGATGAAGACCCTTACTGTCAGGATGGATAAGCATAATTCAAATGCCATGGAGGTTGCCAGATTCCTGGAAGGACATGACCGTATAGCTCGTGTGATATATCCCGGACTTTCGAACTTCCCGCAGAAAGTCCTTGCAGGAAAACAAATGAAGGGTAACGGAGGCATGATAGCCCTGGTTCTCAAAAAAACAAGTGATGTACCCTTATTCATGAATGCCCTGAAGCTGTGTACCCTGGCAGTGAGTCTTGGTGAGACAGCGACCCTTATCCAGCATCCAGCCACAATGACCCATGCAGTGATACCGGCGGAAGACAGGTTAAGATACGGTATCGTGGACGAACTTGTTCGCATTTCCGTGGGTCTTGAGGATGCAGATGATATTATATCGGATGTTGATATGGCTCTTGAATGTATATGAACTGATGATCTGGTTATTTTTGAACTTATCTTTGCGTACTTTGCGCCCTCTGCGGTGAATAATATCAAACTTCTAAAAATTCATTTATTTGCTAAACGGGGTTTCCTTTTAGTTTTCTTTGGCAGATAACGGACAGATCTCAAATTTGCATCTATTGGGCCTTCCCATCCCTGAAATTTATTCAATCCTGCCTTTAAAAATTTGTTCTATTTCATAATCTTTAATTGAATTTAACCTCCGTAGCCATATATATGTATCTTATAATTATGATCATGACAAACGGAACATTTAAATAGATTATCATTATAATGATATAGTAAGATGGCTGGACCGCGATCAGAGTTTGCGGACATCATTCTAACAAGGAGATGAATAATGGCGAAAATAATGCACGTTCAGACGGTTCTCGTGGTGGAAGACCTTGAGGCTCTTAAACATAAGACTGGAGAGGCGGCCACCAAAGATGCTCTCGCCAAGGCAGTCCATCATTACCTCGAATGCGAATATACGCAGGTTGAGGATATGTGGGCTAAAAAGCTCGAAAAAGTAGTAAGACGAAAACAAGAGGAAAGTTAATCGGAGGAAACCTAAATGAGAATATTTAGTAGAAATGAAGAGGCAGTATCGCCTGTCATTGGTGTTATCCTGATGGTCGCGATCACTGTCATATTGGCAGCAGTCATTGCTGCATTCGTGTTCGGTCTGGGCGGCTCTCAGTCCGCTGCGCCCACGGCAAGCATAGTAGCGGCGAATGACCCTGATAATCCGGGCGCTAACATGAAGATCCAGCACAAGGGCGGAGATCTGCTCAAAGGCGGAGAATGGAAGTTGTCAATAGTCACAGTAGGGAGTGCAACGGCGTTCAATGCATCCACAGACGGCAGCGATCTCACAGTCGGAGCGCAGATACAAATCAACCAGACAACGACCACTAACAG
>CBFFLL010000071.1:12067-12529 GCA_965642175.1 Candidatus Methanoperedens nitratireducens
TATCACCAACCAGAATGTAACAGGTAATCCTGGTGGTTTCATGGTATCAGGCACAAAATACGATGTCAAACTGGTTCACATCCCGTCCAACGCGATGTTGCTTGACCAGATCGTTGAAGTGAGGTAAACTCACACATCATGCCCTCTTTTAATTTTTTATGGAGGGCATATTCCTTTTTATTTTTGCAGGATGGAAAAATGTTCAAAAAAAGTGACGAACATGCGGTATCGCCAGTAATTGGCGTCATCCTGATGGTCGCGATAACTGTTATTCTCGCTGCGGTTATAGCAGTATTCGGATTCGGCTTTGGAGGTCCGGATCAAAAAGGACCGGTTGCAAGTATCCAGGTAACGAATGTTCCAGAAACTACGGGAATAATCGATATGAAAATAGTGCATAGAGCCGGAGAATCGTTTAAAGCAGGAGACTGGAGAATATCCATAGTGGAAGTTGGAAGTCCA
>CBFFLL010000072.1:0-3097 GCA_965642175.1 Candidatus Methanoperedens nitratireducens
ATCATTGGTGTTGTTGGATTAATAGCATTAGCTGCTATCATGTGTGGTTGTACTGCGGACATTACTTGTGCAGGTGTATATGTTACCGCTGATGCTGTATGTATTAATAGCATTGATACTATTAATACCAAAAATGTTTTTATTGATTTAGTCATATTATATTCTTCCTGATTAAAATTCTTATGTTTCATACAATAATAAGTTAATCGACTGTTTTTAAGGTTTTTGAGTTTTTTAGTTCCTAATATCTGAAGGAACAATATTCCTGTGTAAAAACTCAAAATTTTGCTAAATTGGAAGCTTATTTTTAGATTTAAAGGCTTAATATGGCTTTTTTTTCAAATAAACATGATTTTCTACTATTTTTCACACAGCCTGACGTATATCCTGGTTGACTTTTTGGATACCTACTGTATTGGCTCTTGCTTCGATATATCTAACTAAATCCACCACATATACTTCTTGATCAGATTTATTATTTGTCTATATAAAGAATCACGGGCCTTCGAAACATATTCAACAGTGTTATCAATTGCAGCATTTACTGCGGTTTTTCCTCCATCGGTAACTGTTAGCATTGTTATTGGTTCTGGCTCTATTGGCTCCAATACAATAACAAAGTTGGACAAGCCATCCGATTTCAATTTGAACTGTTTTTTATCCATATTTTCGACTTTTGTATCTTCTATTTCAACAGTTGCCCACGAATCGTTCACGTATCTATATGCTTTGATAATATTGTTGCTCAGGTTAGATTTGTCTATAAGAACATCCACAGTGGCATTTGATACGTACAAATATTCATTTTCTTGGGGTATAGAATCAAGATTTATTGAAAAGAATTTATGAACATTGCTCAGGTAACTCCCCGTGGGATTGTCCTTCAATATTGATACTTTCACTGTGACTTCCCCATAGTTCCTGATTCCGTAGAATGTTACGTTGGAGATCAGTTTGTTTTTAGCAAATGTCACTTTGCTTGTAATATTACGACCAATTTGTGAATCATGTCTCTCATATGATTTTGCGTTGGGGTTATATACATTTACTCCTCCACCACTTCCACCACTTGTACCACCATAAGTAGATGGAACAGGTCTAGAGTTGATTGTTACGTTAAAATGTATAGTTTCTGAACTTCCAGAACCATCATCTGATGTTATATTCCAATGATATATTTTACCAACATCTGATAGTGTAGAATTGTATATGAAATATCCTGTTGTAGCGTTTATACTGACATTACCTGTAGCATTGGGAGTATTCATTGTGAAATTTAATGTATCATTATCATAGTTTCGATATATTGGCTGAAATTTGAGTTGGTCTCCAGCAAAAATTTCGTAATCTGCCCATATACCATCAAATATTTCTATAGGATTATTTGGCATTGTTAGATTCATTAATAAGAACGATTCGGATTGAATACCTCCATTTGTTGAATTCACGCTAAATACAGATACATTTACTTTTGCATATGGAATAGTTGTAATATTAACAAATGAATTGTTTGTTGTATTCCATATTACTGGGTCATTATTTATTTGATATGAATAGTTGTAATAGTTTGTAATATTACCACTAGTATTAGCTTCCCATTCAAAGAGTCCCCAGAATATACCCGTTGATTGCCCCAATTGAATAGGAACAGGTGGTTTGAATACTGGTATTAATGCAGATATATTAACAGATATTGGGTTTATTGTAATATCGTTTGTGTTATTGACTGCAAATACTTGTACTGGATATATCGTTCCTGGAATTGCGTTTGTTATGGTGTAAGATAAATTTTTACTTCCATTTATAACCCACGAATTTCCTATTTTTACATTGAATGCATCTGTTATGTTATTTGTTGCATTAACTGTTCCATTTTCCCATTCTATAAGAATTGTACCGTTCTTTGTTCCCATTGTGTAGTTATATATTATGTTTGTTGGTGACGGTGGTATCCATATTGGTATTGGTGGCATTTGTAATGCTGTAGGACTAACGGAATGAACACCTGTAGTAAAATTAACATTAACTCCATACACTGTTACATTGTCGCTTATTCCAGAAACTCTTGATAGATTTATGAATGTATTTGGTGTTTCTGAAACACGTATTCCATTTACATATATATAATATAAATTAGTAGGAACGGAGCCAGACGTCCACGCATAATTTGCCCAATCGGGTCCAACAGTGATGGATGCATTCGTTGGTGCAGATGGTGCTGATATTGTTGTGAGAAAATATTGCGAAAATGTTACCACTCTTGCATTGCTATTTTTAAGGTAGTTACTAATATTTTGGAGGTCTGATGCCTTAAATTCTGTATCTACGGTTGGGGTTCCGGTTACTATTTTATGAAATACCAAAATCATTATTCCGTTAGTTGCATTTACACTTTCAATTTGCTGAATAACCGTTGTGTCATTGTCTATACCTCCTATTGTTTCGTATGTTTTCATCTTAAATGACTCTGCATTTCCTAGAGTGTATGATAATGGTGATGTTGCATTTGGTATTTCTACTGTTCTTGCTGCTATGTAGTGACTTGATTGAACGGATGCAATAATGGCATCGTTATATGCACCTTCTGGATATGCCAGAAACATTGCCCCTCTTGGATATCCATTAGTATCTAACCATTGTTTGCTTTCGTTCAGTTCATAAGACATTACGGTATTATTTGGAACCTGTGTTGTGTTTGTTAACACAGCATGATTATATGTATGACTTGATATATCCCATCCTGCACTATATAAAGTATTAATTTGTGCTTGTTTCATGTAGTCTGTATAACCTGTTCCTATGATTGGAGCAATGTTAACAAAAGCTACACCGGCCTGATTATTAGGCTGTATTATTGAATATGCAGAAACAATCTGCGTTGTATTGTCACAACACACAGATATCCAACCATCATCGAATGTCAGTATCACAGTTGGCTGTCCTGCTGCCACAGAAGCGGTTAAAAGTGCTACAACGATCATAATTCCGAGTAATTTTTTTTCTATAATCATAAACCCATCCTGTTATTTCAGTAATTTAATTTGAATCCATTTAGCTCATCTTTGAATTTATTTCCCACATTTTTTGCAGATCATAA
>CBFFLL010000072.1:3107-11263 GCA_965642175.1 Candidatus Methanoperedens nitratireducens
TTAAAAAAATTGGGGAACATCTTTCGTTACCCCAATATTGTTTATAGTCTCCGTCTTAGATACAATATTGAAAGAACAAAGACTGTTCCTATAACCTCAAATCCTGGCATCTTTGTAACTGGAGAGGTTTCACTTGCAATTGCTGACTTTCCTTCCTCGACATCAGAACTTGTTGGACTTGACATTGTTAATTTTGTTCCAACAGTTTCAGATCCAGCAATTTCAGATATGGCAAACCTGGACAACTTTGCTGGAGTGGCTGTTACCTGGAAATAAACATTGTTGTCACCTGTGCTTATTAGCTTGGTATCAAGCTGTTCCCATGCCCCGTTGTTCCATACGAACGCTTTGATATTTCCTGCATCGGTAATGTCGCTCTTATTTATTTTGAACGAAAAGGATAATCCACTTACTCTTGCAGAGTTAATTATCACGTTCGTGTATAACAAAGCATGCCCTGATACATCTGTGGTAATATTCTGGTGCCCTTTCAGGTTCTCTACTCGAACACTGATATCTTGAGATTGACCACTCAATAATACCTGGTATATACCCGGATTGATTGTTGTGAATGATAGAGTAGTATCTTTCCCGATTTGAATATAACCATCTTTATTTTCGAACTTTACTATATTGTCGAATGTTTCGTCAGAACCCACTGAAGCTCCACCGCCACCACCACTACCACTACTTCTGCTACCTCCACTACTTGGTTTGGTGGTAACTACTGGTTCTGGAAGAAGTATTGTTCTTGAATCTATAGCAATCGGGGAATACATTCTTGATGTTGAGTTATACCCTATTGCATAGAGTGTCAACATCTCGTCGTTGGTTATGGTGACGTTATGTGCAAGTGGTAGTTTATCTTTATTCACTTCTTGCATATAGACTACGTTCACCATTTCTAATTTGTCTCCCACGATAAGGTAACTTTCGCCCATTAAAGGTACAAGCCCTTTAATTAATTCTATTGGAACGTTGTTTACCATCGTGATATTTGTAGCAGTAAATGTTGCCCCGGAGAAGACACCATAAATATCCATCGGTGTTATCTCTGTAATTGTTGATGACAGCGCCCACGTATTGTTCAAATCTACAGCCCCGTCCCTTATCTCAGAGATATACGTTCTGAACATCGGAACGTCTGTTTCGCCTGCTATTGATGTGTTCTTGTGGGTAAACAGTGTTTTTTCGCCGAGAACTTTGTTTGGCTCCTGAACAATACCGTCTTTGGATAGAGTGATACTGACTTGTTTTATTGATGAGTCTATATTGTTTATTGTTAATACCCATCCATCTCCAATATCCCATGTTTCGCCTGCCGAAAGTGTCGTTATGGTGCCACTATTGATGACTAACTTTGATAGTTTATTTATTTTATCATTCAAAGTAACATAATTCTGACCGATAAACCGAATTGTGTGGTACTGCCCAGTTCCATCAAGATAAGTCACTGGTTGAGATACTGTATTGTATGTCAGTTCTCCAATACCGAGAGATGTTTTGTTAGTTTCTGGGATGACAAACTGTTCTCCTTTATATTTATTAGTCCCGGCAAATAGAACATCAGTGTTCAGACCCGGTAAGATTTTCCAGTCCACTTCCTGTGCATTTATCATATCGTTCATTAAAAGTATTGTTGGAATTCCGACAGATATTGCTGGTCTTGGAATTGTTGCATGAATTGTTAATGGGGTCGGGTTCATTGTAACCATCCCATAGGTCACATTAACAGCATATACGTTTGCTGTAACATTATACACTCCCGGAGCTATCCCGGAAAGGTTAAAGTATTTTGTTACTGAGTTATTATACCATTCTCCGTTCACATTAACATTGAAGTATGTCGTTCCATTGCCTGCGCCTGCATTCCATGCGAGATTATTGCTGCCCGCTACAGTAGTATTTACCGGGACAGGCGGCATGAACGGTAAAGCCACAGTTATTACCAATGGGGTTGGGTTCATATTGGTTTTTCCCCATGACCTGTTAATTGCAGTAACTTCTACAAATGCTGGATTGGTGAGGGAGATTCCCGTGATGTTAAAATACCTGTTCACAACATTGTATGTCACCTGCCCGACAGTATCGCTGCCCTTCTTTACACGAACATCAAAGACGTCAGTTTTATTTCCAATACTGTCAGACCACTGAACTTTTGCCGAGCCGCTCGAACCCAATATTGTTGACCCGGCTACTGGTGTTCCCGGCATGAATGTCGGTATTGGTTCTGGGACTTGGAAGTATTCTGAGAATGTCTGAACCTGTACGGCAGTTCCTTTTGATTTAAGATAATCGCTGATTATTGTCAGGTTCGCTTTGCTGTATTCTTCGGCGCTTGTAGGATTCCCGATGGTGATGTGATGGAATGTTAATACCAGTAACCCGTTTTCGGAGATAGTTTTGTCTATTTCTGCCATAATTGCTGCTGGTGTGCTATACACTGCGTTAACGCCTGTTCCCTCTACCGCTAATGTCGCCATCTTCAAGACATCTGCGTCACCTAACTTATATTTAGGATGTTTGTTATCCCTGTATCTATACGCATCTATTGACCGTGCCCCAATATAATATCCTGCCGCCTTTATTTCTGCTGCAACATCATTGGTACCACAAATGCTCACGTCGTTATATATTCCCATGCAGTAAACCGTGTCATATGTTCCGTATGGGTATGCGAAAAACATTGAACTTCTTGTGAAGCCATTGTTGTCCAGCCAATCTTTGCTATCTCCAAGTTCAGTCTTTAACTCCAAGTTATCTGCACGAGATAAATAGAAAAGTTGTTCCGTTGAATCAGTTGGATATTTGCTGCCGTGAGTTAATGAATGACTTGATATGTCCCATCCAGCAGTATAAAGATTGGATAAATCCGATACCGTCATGTAAGTATCCCAGCCAACCGCTTCCGGGATTGCGAAAACGACTGCTTTCTGTCCGTTCGTATTCAGGACACTATATGCATTGTTGAATGTATCTTTCCAGCCATCATCAAATGCTATGATTACAGTTCCGGTGTCCGCTGCCAATGCTCCGATTGGTAATACCATCATCGCTATGGCAAGCATGACTATCCATCTGTTGTATTCAATTAACTGTACCATTGCCGCTGGTGCTGAAAGCAACAGTGACAATATGCTTCCGAGGGTGTTTTTTTGTTTATTCATATTGCTCTATCCCATCCTTTTTAAAAAATAATGATTTAAAAATTCAGATTCAGGGTATTGGTTTCCATTCGAAGTATGTCTCTGACAAAGACATGTCAAAGTTCTTTGATATACAATATTTTACCATTTCATCCAATGTTCCTTTCCTGCTATCCCATGATAGTGAGTCTAACATTCTCTGGAACCGAAGTGTTTCGGTATTGTCCTGTGACTTTTCTTTGATTTTCATTAAGATACGGATTCTGTCGCAGTCACACGTTCCGAACGTATATCCCCCGAAACCGCCGCCTGAAACGAACTGGTTACTTCCTCCATGGTTGCTTCCCGTTGTCGGTGCAGGTGGGTCTGTTACGATGGGGTCGATTATTATGTCAACGATTGGATCGGTTATTGGATCGATTATTGGATAGGTTATTATGTCCTCTTCGTCATCGCTGCCATCATCGTCGTGATGATCATGCTCTCGTTCTTCGTGATCGCTGCCATCGCCGCTGTCGTGACCTTCCCTGTCCTTATTTTTGTCCTTATCCGAATCTCTCTCTTTGCCTTTATCTTTGCCGTCATTTCCAGACCCGGCGTTCCCGTCGTTCTGATTGATGTCCTTATTATCGTTTTTGTTGTCCTTGTCTTGTCTATTCCCATTATGCGCAAATGCACTGATGGGTATAACCATACCCACCACCAATAGGATAATTAACACCATCGCGATTATCTTCATATTCTCACCTTATTTTATTCAATTAACTCGATTTTTTGTCTGTGCCTTTGGCTAATTGCCTCATTGTTTCGATCATGTTTTTTGTCCTTAATCAGTCAGTTTTATTCTATTTTTGTTTGATCACTCTGATTGCATTAACATCATCCTCATTTTTACCTTTACGCGTTGACCATGCACCATCCCATACAGTAAGCCACGCTAGAGGTATCAGGATAGCTGACTGTATGACTGAAATAATTGCGAATATGCACCTGTACGGAATACATAAGATCGTGGTTTTATCATATCGATATATGTTCAGGCCGTGTAGAATCGCTATATATATAGTTCCAACCATGAATAATAGTGCGGCAATATGCATCCCTTGCAATGGCTTTATGATCAACCATAAGATTACAACTATTGGATTGAGCACTGCAATTAATATATGATATCCATAAAAATATAACGGCACAGGAAATGGTTTTCTCCACATAAATATTGCAGACACAGCCGTTCCATGTACCCATGCCCGATTCCATCGTAGTTGTTGCCTCACAAATTGTTTTGCACTTTCTGGAACAAGCGTACCAACAATTGCATTAGATTGATATACCACTCTGGCCGAAGGAGGGGCTAACACTTTTATTGTCAACGTGCGGTCATCTGCCTGAGACCTGGATATGATCTTCATAAAAATGGATTCTTTCACAAACTTGCCCTGGCTTTCTTCATACCATTCTTCTAGTGTCTTTTTAACTGCATCCCGGCGATATGCCGCAAGTATACCAGAACAGCATGTTACACAGCCGTATACAGATTCCATCCCTTTTATTAATCTGAACATTTCCTGATACCAGAAATGCTGCAATCTAGTAAGCAGGTTCGCATCCTTATTGGCTGCTTTGCCATGTCCGCATACTGCCATTACATCTGGTTTTGTGAATGGTTGCATCATGAGAGCTATTGCATCTTTTTCGACAAAACTGTCTGAATCCACGCACATGATTATCTCTCCGGTAGATTTCATGTACCCTTTGCCAAGAGATATTCGCTTTCCAAGATTCTTTTCGTTTTTGATGAATTTTATACGGGGAGATCTTATTTTTAGCATCTCAGCTGCAGTATTATCCGAGCTACCATCATCAATAGCAATAACTTCTAGTTTATCTTCCGGATAGTCGCTATCAAGAATTGAATTGATTGTTCTCTGAATAACACTTTCTTCGTTCTTGGCAGGGACTATTACTGAAACTGTTGGTCTGTATCCAATGTCCGGCATTGGTTTATACATATATGTCGTCAGATACATGAACATTAAAAATATTGCCATTGATAGGGAATAGACCCATAGAATTGTAACCTGAAAACCATCTATTTGTATCAATAATATAGGGGACAGTGAAATAATCGTTAACATAATTATTATGAATGGTGTTGGATTTAACCATTTCATTTTTATCCACAATCTTTTTATTTTTTCCATTATATGATCTCCTTTATCTCATCCATTTTTCCCGTTTCTATTCTAATTTTCTTGCTTGATACACCTAATAAATGTAATTTAATAGAGCTGAAGTTTCTTTTCGAGTTCATTTCATCCATATATTATAGTGGGAACTTATATATTTATTCATTTAAATAATTATTATCATCATAATAACCATATGGTGTATCTGTGTTTATTGTGCGTTTATCTGGGTATTTTTGACTATCCCCGCAAAAAGGTAAAGCTGGATGAAAATTCTTTCTAAGAAAGCAGGCAGAAAGGAAGAAGCAGATCATGATTATGTACATGCATAAATATATATACATAAATAGTATAGCAGGTAGGATAATAAGGAAAACGGGGAAAAACAATTAGGATGGAAGGAATTCCAGTGGTAGGAACTATCAGTGAATCGGTATGAAAATACTACTTTGGCATTTGTTCGCAAAAACAAGAGGTGGATATAACCGTGGATTTATCCTGAAACACCTTATCGATAAACCGCATAATGCAAATCAATTAACTAAGGCTTTGAATATAGATTATAAAACTGCCAGACATCATCTTGATATCCTTGTTAAAAATGGAATAATTACAACCGAAGGCGACAAATACGGTAAAGTGTATTTTCTTTCCAATGCTATGGAGGCAAATTTGGATGAGTTCAATCAAATTTGGGAAAAAAATAAGCCCTAACGGTGAATCATAGCCTTGTATTCCCTCCATCTCCTGTCTTAGTCCTGTCGTCTGCTTTTCTATTGTTGCTATTCCCCCAATTCCAAACATCTTTACTATTGCCTTTTCCATTTCATTCAACAGAAATTCTGCTTCTCCTATCATTTTGGCCCCCTGTAGAGTTGTACCCAAAGATGCAGTTTGTCAATTTTTTCCTGTTATCTTTTATAGAAACTGCGTTAAATTTTTTCATTATTATGAATACATATTGTCAATGATAACAAAAATGCATATATAATAAAAGTTGTATGAAAGATAATGGTGGGAAAATAATTATGAAATTGGTTCAAATAATATTCGTATTGCTTCTACCATTAATCATCTACCATTTAGGCCCAGTACAAACGTTCGTGTCACCAGGTGACATTGGATAATTGCGTGAGCGTTTTTAAAAAGAAAGAAATTCTTCATAAACAAAATTTGCACTTTTCTCAGGGTCATTTAGTACAGGTTGCCAAACTCTCAGATGTGGATATAGCATTGTTCGGATAATAGCAGAGTTCAGATCAGAATTCAATAAGGCATGATCTGGTCAAACTAAACCTTATGATTTCTTTATTTTAACAAGGTATATTATTTCAAGCATTTCTTCGATAACCATTTTTATAGAAAAAGGAAGATAGTTTTTCTGTATTCTTGCCTCTATCACCATCTGAATCTTGGCATTTTAAATAATGGTAAATTGCCTTTGAAATAGCCTCTTTAACTGAGGACTCTCCTGTTTTTATCTTTAATGCCATTGTATCTTCATATGGTAATACCGATTGGACATGAACTATCTTTGTCATCATTTTGTTTTTCTCCTTCGTTTATTTCTTTAAAGTATTAATTATATGATTGTTTATAAAATAAGCCTTTACATATATATAATGTGAATCATCTAGATGTATATTAATCATTTTTATATATTGCAGTGGAAATAAAGGGGTTTAATATTTCCCAAATTCCCTCAACCGCTTAATGTTAGCCTGCGCCTCATCAACCGCCTTTTTCTGCTGTTTCTCAAGCTGTACGATTATCTCATCAAACCCAATCTTAAACGAGTATATCTTAAATTTTAATAAATGCGAATTTTCCATACCGTCATGATTCGCTTGGGCTTTTAAAATAGATTGAAGAGAGGATATTAAAACACTATCCAGTTCATTATTTTCAAAAACATCAATGAATTTTCCAGAATACTGAACCTGTCTCACTCATCAATTGGAATGGTGTCCTCTCTTCTTGTTTCCCTATAGCGAGTAAGTCAGGTTAAATATCTTAAAAGGTTCTGCTTTTCGAGGATGGGGTCTCTATATATGAACTCATACACCCAAGCTTACAGAACATTTTTTCTTTGAGATAATTACTCAGAACATAAATTTTCTTTCCGCAGTTTTTACAAGTTGTCTCAACAATTTCCAAGATTAAGACCTCCTTTTTCAGTTGCTATTTCTACAAAGTTTTTATGCCATAATAGAGTGGGATTTGGGAGCAAAGAAGGTTTAAATGGCTGCAAGGGATAAAACCTTCTCAATCCCCAACCTGTCCAACCTATAATATGTAAAAAGATATTTTAGTTTAAATATTTATGCATCTAAATAATTAATATAATTATGATTATAATTCACAAAAAGTAATATTTTAACGTTCAGGATTTGTATATCGATTTTTCAGCTAAATGCGTGGGAGGATAAACAAGAATCCTTACCTACCCCGATTCAAGAGACATATTCCATAGAGAACCTTATGTATCGAACTTCAAAGTTAAGAATGGCAGCTTTGACTTTGTGCTGATAACTATCCATACAGACCCCGATACTGCTACTCAAGAGATTAACGACCTACCTAAAGTAATCGAAGATGCAAAGAGCAGGTATCAGGGAGAGGGCGATTTCGTTGTCCTGGGCGATTTAAATGCAGATTGCAGTTACTTCAATGAGAACAGCGTTGATACAACGACAAAATCAACTGATTGCACTTAAGACAGAATAATTATCACAACATCTGCAAGAACTGACTTTACAGGGGAAGCCGGAGTGTTTAGGTTTGATTCAGCGTATAATTTGAACTATAATAGCACAATAGC
>CBFFLL010000072.1:11273-12491 GCA_965642175.1 Candidatus Methanoperedens nitratireducens
GACCATTATCCCGTCTATGCGAGCTTCTGGAACAACAGGGATACTGATTGAAATTGAACAAAAATAATAAAGCTCTATTCATCTTTGGGTTCATATTTTAATCAACAATGTTCGTCCACAGAATGCGGAATTTAGTGTTCAAGATCTAAAAGCACACTTTAGAGGCAGTAAATATGTCGATGAAGTATTAAAATTACTTCCACAAAAACCTGATCCAATTTTAATTCAGCAAATATTTAAAGAAATGACGATAATCGGTGGAATTAATACGGATTAATGGCGAAGGTATTGAATGAGGTTATTGTCTAATTTACATCATTTCGATATGATCCAATAATTCCCTTCTGATCCCCGCCCTTCTGGCAGCATCCTCCTTATCTTTATATGGTCTTCCCATTAGAATCTTCCCCGCCTGTTTTCTCCCCACGCCCGGTATCTGTTCTAAAAGTTTTAGCGGCGCCTTATTAATATCAAAAGGAACAGGTATCCCTGTTATCGACCTGTACCCGTGGTCAGTGACCATGACATCATAGGATATGTTCAACTCCACCTGCGCAGGGATGCCAACAAGAAGCGGGTAAGTGCCGAGCTGCCTTCCGAATGTGATCTTATCGATAATTTCAGTGCGGACATCATTCATGACACACCCGACCGGCGCAACGCGCCGCAGCATCGGCATGTCTATTTCATTTCGCATCTTTTCCTTGTAGCGCAGGAAAAGTTCCTTATGTTTTGCAGCAAGGTTTTCGTATCCCTGCATGGGAGTACCTGCAAACGTCATCACCTGCCTGATGTTCACCCGCCTCACCATAAGGCCACTGTCAAGCACCTTCTTCATGAACTCAAAATTTAGCTCAAATGTCTCTTTTGTCTCACCTTTCAGTCCGTGGACAAAATTGATACCTGGAAGAAGCTCGGGAAGCCCGCTATCACCCCGCGCCGCGCCCACATCGTTCAGGAGCTTTATAGCTTCGAATACCTCATCAGGAGAGGCTTTAAGGTCATTCGCCCTGATAACTTCCAGGTCAGCTGTCTCCATCCCCAGAGCAGCCACATCCCCGGATGTGTGGTATTTTACGATTATCTCTGCGATCTTTCGAGACTCTTCGGGGAATCGGGCAAGCGTAACTGGATTTGCATTATCCATGTGCAGCACCTTGAGTTCAGGCGCAGAATTGTGTATACCCCTATACAGCCCTTCAATTGCTGCGGGGTCAG
>CBFFLL010000073.1:0-12329 GCA_965642175.1 Candidatus Methanoperedens nitratireducens
ATAGCAAAATCAAACGTTTGGAAGAAAAACTAGAATCTCAAAAAGCTCAGGCACAATATCGAGATATGGCGATTGCAATAAGAACTACAGAAGGGGATTTGGAACGAACACGGTTTGAATATAAAACCAGAAAGCAAAAATTACAACAGGAAAAGAATCTTGCATTTCATATTCCGGTTCTTCAAAATATTTGCTTAATCATCCCGAAACAAGGAGCAACTCTGAGCCCTAAAGATGCTGAAACTAAAAAGAAAATAGAGTTAGCAGGGATGAAAGCTGTAATTAAATATGAAACTGAACAGCTAAGAACCCCAACAGATGTATCTTTGGAATTCGTGGGATATGATATTAAATCTACTTCGAATGAAGAAATTAGATGTATCGAAGTTAAAGCATTTGAAAATACTGGAATTGTTGAAATGACAGAAAATGAGTGGAAAACTGCTCAAAAACTTAAGGATAATTACTGGCTTTATGTTGTTGAGAACGCATTGAATGAACCCAAAAAGAAGATTTTCACAATAAGAAATCCAAGTGAAAGATTTAAAGAAGTTAAGATAATTCGCCAGGAAACACGTTATCTGATATCGGATTGGAAAACGAAGGTATAATCTAATGGATGCAAATGCGCCTTACAGTAAAAAAATTCTTGGTTTTGTAAGCGTACACCTTGATACCAAACCTGAGGAAAGCGATGTGATGTATGGTATGAGAAATGCTAACTTCGCATTTAAATGCGCGCGCTCGTTTTACAAAATGCGCGCGCGCAATTTAATGAACATAAAGAAGCATTTCGAGGGAGCCAAATAATGAAGATTTTATCAGAGTATCACTTTCACCCCGCTCTCCCAATCCTTTTTAACACCTGATGACAAAAAGATGAGCATGGAGTCACAAGATGCACTTGTTGTTTTTGATGGGAAAAAAGTACGGCGAACATGGAACAATAACGAATGGTGGTTCGTTTTAGAGGATATAGTCTATATATTAACTGATTCCAGCGATCCCAAGCAGTATATTCAAAAAATGAAACAGAGAGATGAACCCCTAGCTAAAGGGTGGGTACAAATTGTACATACCCTTGCAGTAGATACTACAGGCGGGATGCAAAAAATGAACTGCGTGAATACAGAAGGAGCCTTCAGGATAATCCAATCCATCCCATCCCCAAAAGCCGAACCCTTGCGATTGTAATATCTATCCCCGAAAAAGAGTTGTCGAGGCTGCATGAGAAAATCCTTTAAATTCAGGATATATCCGAATAAGAATCAAGAAGTTAAACTGAATAGAACCCTCTCTGCATGCAGACATCTCTATAATGACGCTCTTTCGGAACGAAGGAAGCAAGCAGAGCTTAATAGATTGAAAAAAGAATTTGACATATTCCCTTTAGGAAAGCCTGAATGGATAAGCTACGAAGACCAGGCAAACGACCTATCAGAATCAAAGACTGATTTTCAGAAAGAAATCCATTCTCAGGTACTCCAGAATACATTGAAACGTCTGGATAGAAGTTTCAGGAATTTCTTTAATGGTTACGGTTATCCTCGGTTTCAGGGCAGGAATAGGTACAACAGTTTCACATATCCACAATCAGGATTCGCTATCGAAATTGGAAAACTTAACCTTTCAAAAATAGGGAATGTCAAGATGATCCTGCATCGAGAGATTGAAGGCAAAATCAAGACCTGTACCATCAAGAAGGATATTGACCAGTGGTATGTTTCCTTATCATGCGAAATCGAAACTCCAATTATCCCTGTTGAGATCAAGACCGAAATAGGAATAGATGTTGGGTTAAGTTCCCTGATAACATTAAGCAATGGACGACAGATAGACCCGCCTGAGTTCCTGCGAGAGAAAGAAAAAAAGCTAACACAAGAACAGAAGTGGTTAAGCCGGAAAAAGAAAAAATCTGGAAAAAGAAATAAGCAAAAAGTCAAAGTGGCAAAAGTTCACAGAAAAATCCGGAATCAGAGAACTGATTTTGCTCATAAGACAAGTAAAGTTCTTGTCGATACCTTTGACCGTATCGTATTTGAGGATTTGCAAATAAAAAATATGATGCAAAATCATCATCTTGCAAAATCCATATCCGATGCTGGCTGGTATCAGTTGATAAGCCTAACGAAATCCAAAGCAGAATACGCTGGGAAGATAGTTGAACTTGTCAATGCCAGAAACACATCACAGAATTGCAGTGCATGTGGTAATTCAGTAACTAAAGACCTTTCAGTCAGGACACATTCATGTCCTTTCTGTGGTCTGGTTCTTGATAGAGATCATAACGCTGCAATTAATATATTAAAAAGATCAATCAGTACGGTAGGAACTACCGGAATTAACGCCCGTCAAGGATTTCTCAATAGAGGGTCAATGCAGCGGGACGCCCAAGCCTTTAGGGTTGGGTAGTTCACAGAATAAGAGAGATATCCTAAGTAAAAGGACGCTGAGCATACTAACAGAAGGTGAACAGGATATTCAAACCGAACTTCAAGTACACTGATAAAATAGTAAAGAACCTTGTCGATATAGCCTCTGCAAGAGAGGCAGTACTCAATTCATACCTTATACCGAAATGGGAAGTATCGCTTCGAAAAGATGCATTGATAAGAGCTTCGCATGCTTCCACTGCCATAGAAGGGAACCCTCTTACGATCGAAGAAGTGAGCATGCTTGCCCACGGCAGGAAAGTCCTGGCATCACGCAAAGCTGAACTGGAAGTGCTCAACTACCTGAAAGTGCTTGAGAAGATAGAAAAGTATCAGCAAAAAAAGAAAATAACCAATAATAGCATCCTGAAATTGCATAAAGACATATCGAAAGATATCCTGGAAAAACCAGAATACGAAGGCAGGTACAGGGAACTTCAGGTCTATGTAGGGAACAGCAAGACCGGAGATGTGATCTTTATACCTCCTCAGCCTGAAGATGTGCCTGAATTTATGAAGGAGTTCCTTGAATGGGTCAACTCAGGGGATGCAAAAAAACTTGACCCTGTCATGGTAGCAGGCATATCCCATTACGAGCTCGTAAGGATTCACCCGTTCGTGGACGGCAACGGAAGGACTGCGCGGTCGCTTGCCACGCTCATACTTTACCTGCGTGAGTTCGACATAAAGCGGTTTTTTGCTCTTGATGATTACTACGACAGCGACAGGAAATCATATTACAAAGCCCTTGATTCTGTTGATCCCAAGACCATTGATATCACGAAGTGGCTTGAGTATTTTACGGACGGCGTCCTTATCTCGATAGCAAAGGTCAAAGAGAAGGTATTGAGGCTCTCCCTGGAAAAACATAAGCGGGATTCAAAAGGTCAGGTCTCTCTTACTGAAAGGCAGATGAAGATAATCGAAACTCTTCAAAAGAACGGAAAGATCAAGGCGGGTGAGGTGGCAAAAATGTTCGGGATCACAAGACAGGCGGCTCTCAAAGAACTTTCCAAGCTCGTTGAACCTGAGGTAATCAGGCTGGAAGGGAAAGGAAGGGGAGCTTATTATGTCATGGCTTGATATCTGCCATTTAGGTTGTCATTCTGGTTGTCGTTTAGGTTGTCGTTTTAGTTTCCATACTGGTTGTCGTTTAGGTTGTCATTCTGGTTGTCATTTCCTGAGCCCTTTCTCATGCGCCTGGGACTGATGGCATGAAAACGATAGGAATAGCGGTAACAGACCCACATGACTGGACAGGAGTGGCTCTGTGCAACTCTGTGACGTGTTCCGGCATGAAGCCAGTAATGTTCAGCTTCAGCAGCGCGACTTCAGATATCCGGTCTGGTAAAATATATGCAGGCAAGCTGCAGCTTTCCGCCCTTGATGCGATCATTGTAAGGGACCTGGGACCGGGCGAGCAGAATGGCGCAGCACTCAGGTTCGATATCCTGTGCCAGCTTAAGGACAGCGGGATCGCGGTGATCAACCCCCCTGAGGCGATAGCGCGGGCTGCGAACAAATACGTTTCAAGCTGCCTGTTCCAGAAGAACGGGATCCCCACGCCCAGGACAGTCGTGACAGGCGATTTTGATGCGGCGCTTGGGGCGCTGTCTTCATTCGGGCGTGCTGTTGTGAAGCCGGTTTTCGGGTACAAGGGGATCGGTGTGGAATGCGTGAAGAACGATCAGCGCGGGGAGGCGAAACTCAGGGTGCTTCTTGAAAAGAACGGCATGCTCTACATGCAGGAGTTCATAAGGAATCCGGGAAGGGACATCAGGGTGTTCGTTGTGGACGGAGAGGTGAAAGGCTCGATATACAGGATAGCACCGATCGGGAGCTGGATAAATAACCTGAGCCAGGGAGGGAATGCAGAGGTCTGTGCATTGACGCAAGAGCAGGAAAAGATCGCCCTGAAAGCCGCGAAGGTGACGGGCACGGTATACGCTGGGGTAGATATCATCGAGGGGGACAGGGATTATGTTCTTGAGATCAACGGGACGCCATCGGGTAAGGGGATATTCGAGGCGTGCGGGGTGGATGTGACGGTGGGGATCGCGGAATATGTGTTCAATCTGGTATAAATGAGCGTGATCTGGAGATTCTTGAAAAGCATCTCGTTTCCTCGGAGCACGCAAACTACGGCGGCATGATGCATTCTTTCGTTAATGATGAATGCGCTCAATTACTTCCAAAGAAAAAGTCCGAACCTGCAGTTTTATGGACTCGTAATTTCATAGTCATTTCAATATCCTGTCACTTCATTCTCGGCTTTTCAAGCAGAGCTTGAAAATCCTTCAAATCAAACAGCATTAAATCAGGCTCTTTTATTTTTTCTTTAAAGGATTTCGCAAAAATAGCATAGCGCTCTTTTCTCTTGTCTTTGTGCCATTCTACATAATGTACTTTTCCCTTAAGCTCTGCCAAAATCTTTTTCGCATCAACCTTGTCCTGCCATTTGCACTCTGCAAACAAGATCTCACTGGACTGCTCATTAATTGAAACAAGGTCTATTTCCGCTACTTTTCGATCACCTTCAGTATCTCTGTAAGCCCCCCACCATCGTCCGGTTTTATCAAAACCGAGTCTTTGATTCTCCAGAAATTCATGACAAACCGCTTCAAATCTGCGCCCAATATATGCATTCGTATTATCCTTTATTTTATTAATAAGTGATTTTTCACGCCGCTTATAGCTGGATACATTCTTGTAAAAAAACCTGAACCAGAAATTAAGAAGCGGATGATTAATAACAAAAACACCCTTTCCGCCTGTGACTGGCTTTTCGACAGATACAAACTCAAGCGAAAGTATCTGGTTTGCTTCATCTTCAAGAACTGCATTTTCAGCAAAGAATAATCGATCCATTATTTTTTCAAAGCCTGCATTACCGAGCTGCTCATCCTCTAAGGCAACATAATATTTTGGAAATCCGCCGAAAATTGCATCCCAGTCAGTTAATTCCTCAAGCTCATTAAGTATCTTTCTTGCCTTTAGAACCTCGGTATATTCCTGCAGGAGACTTGTACTTTCCTTGTCTTTGTTTACAAAAAAGTACAGATCATCCTTAGATAATCATTCCAGAATGAGCCTTGTCTTTCCAACTCTTCGAAGGTCCGTAATGGAAACAGTAAAAAGCTTGCTTTGGGATAATTCGGCGGTTTCCTTCAGATATCTGACTTCTTCTCTTCGGTCTATAAATTTCATTCTATTCACTTACTGAATTATTCACTAAGTGAATATATAAAGCTTTCTGTAAGAATTAAATTGTCCCTGATCAGATTATTACAGATTTTCCAGCCGCTCTATAACCCCATCATAAAACCCGCGCCATTTCTCAAACTCACATCCCGAGTTCCACGGCATACCAGCCCTGAATTCCCTGACAAGGTCAAAATATTCCTGCGGGAACCATGGCGCTTTGAAATCGAACTGGTCAAAGTCGCCCCAGTCGGCAAGTGTGTCCAGAGGTTTTAAGCCGCATTTTATCGATGTTTGATAAAGGGGAGTATTGGGATAAGGTGTGAAAAACGAGAGCAGAATATCAAGATGTTCAAGCCTTTCCCCATAAGCGCAGATGAGCGCATTTATTTCCTTGAAGTTGCTTGTGACCTCTTTCTTAACGTCCATTCCGGGTATCCCAACCATGAACGAACCGCGAATATCGATATCGTGCTTTATGCATTTCTCTGTGCACGTCCTTATCTGGCTAACCTTTGAAACCTTGTTCATAGCGTCCAGAGCTTCCTGCAGCCCGCTTTCAAACCCGAAAAAGATCTCCCGTACGCCTGCTTTGCGGCAGAGCGAAATTGTGTTCTCATCTATGCGTGTAAAATGCTCCATCCTTGCATTGACGCTTGTAAGTCTAATTCTCAGATCCTTCTCTATCAAAAGCTTGCAAAGCGCTTTCACCCTATTCACGTTCAGGAAGAAATCGCTGTCCCTGATCATGAAGGTGTCAATGTTGTATGTTTTTGCAAGATTTTCAAGTTCGATGACGACTTTTTCAGGCAGAAGGCCTGACCAGCGCCTGTGGCAGAAAACGGGTTCAGAGCAAAAACTGCACCCAGAGGCGCAGCCCTGGCTTATGTAATAATCAAGACATCGTGTGCCGAATTTGTAACCTTTGACATGGCGCTCAATGTCGATCATGTCATAAGGTATGGGGGGAAAATCATTGATGTCTTTAAATTCCCTGTCCGGGTTGTTTATTACACGGCCCCCATCTTTATATGATACTCCGGATATACTATCAAGTGAACCTTTTTTGCCAAGCCTTTCCACGACTTCACTGAAGGCGATTTCGCCCTGTCCCCTGATAACTATATCAATAAATGGGCTCTCAAGCGTCTGTTCTGGTTCTGAAGTGGGGTGGTATCCTCCCCATATGACCGTAAGATCAGGGTATTTCTCTTTGACCGCTGAGCATACGTCGATCCCGTCACGTATCTGGTGGCAGGTCATGCTGCTGACAGCAAGGCACAGGGCATTATCACATGCATCAATGATCATTTCCCTGTGATCAGTATCCACCACTGCATTGATTATCCTGACATCGAACCTGTCCCTGACCATCCGTGCAAGAGCCAGGAGCGAGAGCGGCACATTGACAAGAGGAACCTGAAGTGATGTTGTTTTTTTGTTGGGTTGAGCCACAGGATGTTTTACAGGCATCGGATTGAATAAAACAATGGTTTTTTTGTTTTTGGGGCTCATTGGCCATCATGGACATCATCATCCTATTTTAGCTTTATTACTTAAATTTAAACATATTATGCCCGAAACCTTTATTACAGTATAATAATAATGATAATAATACAACAATTCACTTCAGGATAGGGAATTATGAGTATAGAAACCGATTATTACATCTATGCGGAACCATTCATAGTATCTATGTATCTGGTCTTCATTTTCTTATCCGTCCAGATCTGGTTCTTATGGAAAGATATTGACAAAAGTGAACTGGATATAAAATCATTTTTTAATGATTCTTTTTTCACAAGGAACTGTATTTATGTGTACTGTTTCAGCACGTTTTTCTTCATACATGGGTTTTTTTACGGAACTACTGTGCCTGATGTGTATTTTAAAGCCCTTGAAGTGCTGACGCTGTGCGGTCTTGTATTGTTCACGTACGACTGGTACAGCGTGCTTGAACCGTGCGCCACCAGAAGATCGCTGCCTCAGGAACTTGTTGATCTCCGCTGTGTTTTAAAGAAGGATTAAGTCGGGTAATGCCAAATCTTTAAGGGTTTAAAAGCCCTTAACGCGGTAATGAAACAGGAAATGTCAAGCGTGGATGTGGCTGCGCTCGTTCTGGAACTTCGTCCCAGGCTTCTTGATGCTAAGATCATGAAGATATACCAGCACTCGCCTGATGAGTTAAGGATAGGGCTGCATATCTTCAAAGAAGGAAGAACGAACCTGGTCATAGAGGCAGGGAGGCGCTTGCATCTGACAGCTCACCCTGAGGAAGCCCAGAAACTCCCGCAGTCCTTTCCAATGCTCCTTCGCAAACACCTGAGCGGTGGAAGGATAACCGAGATATCGCAGTACGATTTTGACCGCATAATAGAACTGCACATCCAGCGCGGAGCAGATACAACATTACTTCTTATCGAACTTTTCTCACGGGGCAACATCATTTTGTTGGATGCGCAAAAAAAGATCATCCTGCCACTTAAATCCATCAGCTTCAGGGACAGGAGAGTAGTACGGGGCGAGGTGTATGAGCTTCCGCAGGCGCAGTTAAGCCCGGTCACAGCTACTCATGACGAATTGAAAGAGATGCTCTCCAATTCAGATAATGACATCGTCAGGACTATAGCCACCCGCATGAACATGGGTGGGCAGTATGCAGAAGAAGTCTGCTCGCGCGCAGGGATCGATAAGAATACGCCGGCAAAACAATTGGGTGATGTGTCGCTGCTGCACAAAGCCATGCAGGAGGTGTTCAGACCGCTGGGCGCTGAACTGAAACCGCATATCGTATTAAAGGATGGAAAACCTGTTGATGTCCTTCCTTTTGAGCTTTCACATTATGAGAAGAACGAAAAGAAATATCTTGGCACTTTCAATGATGCTCTGGATGAATACTTTAGCGCCGGAGCTGAAAAAAAACGCGAGCAGATAAAAGATATTAAGGATACAAAAAACAAAAAGATGGGGTTGTACGAGTACCGCCTGCAAAAACAGATGCAAGCGCTTGAAAAGTTCAGAGATGATGAGAGAAAGCTCGTTCACAGGGGCGAATTGATCTATGGGCATTACCAGACTGTTGACGGCATCCTGAACGCGATAAAAGCCGCACGGGAGAAGGGTTATTCATGGGATGATATCAGGAACGTCCTTAAAAGTTCTGATATGCCTGAAGCAAGAGCGATCAAATCCGTTAATTCGAGTAAAGGGACTATTACGATTACGCTTGATAACGAAGAAATTGAACTGGACGCAAGGCTTTCAGTAACTCAGAATTCACAGGTGTATTATGACAGGTCAAAGAAATTATCCTCAAAGATAAAAGGCGCGCTCGATGCTATTGAAGCCACAAAAAAGCTGACTGGAAAAGAAGAGGCTCCGAAAAAGACAAGGCAGAAGCTCCCGGTTCATAAACAGAAATGGTATGAGCAGTTCAGGTGGTTTTTCTCCTCAGACGGCTTCCTTGTCATCGGGGGAAGGGATGCACAGAGCAACGAGGATATCGTGAAAAAATACCTTGAAAAGAGGGACATCTTCTTCCACGCCCACGTATCAGGCTCGCCTGCTGTTGTAATCAAAACAGAGGGCAAAGAAGTGCCTGAGACCACGCTCCTTGAAGCTGCCCAGTTCACAGTTTCTTACTCGGTTATCTGGAAATCAGGGCAGGCAAGCGGAGATGCCTACTGGGTAATTCCTGAGCAGGTCTCAAAGACTCCGGAGTCAGGGGAATATGTGGCAAAAGGAGCCTTTGTGATACGCGGTAAGCGTAATTACTACAAGGATGTCATGCTGGGCGCAGCGCTGGGTCTAATTCTTAACGAAGAAAAGAGGCTGATAGGCGGACCGGTGAGCGCGGTAAGGAATAGGGCGCAGTTCGTTATGGAAGTGGAACCGGGTGAGTTTGAGCAGAATGACATATCAAAGAAGATATACAGGATGCTGGTCGATAAGTTCGAGGATAAGAGGCTCATCAAGGATATGGCATCGCCTGATAAGATAGCGATGTTTTTGCCGCCCGGGAGATCGAGTGTGAAGGAATTATGATGCCTTTGCTTTAACCAGGTCTTTTTCTGGTTCTACATCATATTCATCAAAAATCTCCCCTACCAGCTCTTCAAGGATATCCTCAATCGACACAAGCCCGATCACCTTCGTAGTATTATCAACCACAATTGAAATAGCCATCTTCTTATGCTGAAGTTCTTTTAGTACCGATGATATTTCCCGCCCCGCTTTCACGATAAGAAGGGGACGCAGGATATCACGTACTCTTGTCCTGCCAAGCTCGTGATCCCTGAACTTCAGGAAATCCTTGGCATATATCATACCGACCATATTGTCGAAATCATTCCTGTATACCGGTATTCTGGAATGACCGGATTCGTTGATCAGCTTAAGCGCTATCTCAAGTGTCTGGGATTCGTCGATGCAGACGACCTTCTCTCTCGGGGTCATTATTCCGTGCGCTTTCTCATCCGTGAAATCGAATACATTACTTATTATCTCCCTCTCGTGTTTCTCGATAGTTCCCTCTTTTTCCCCCTCCTTCAGGAGCATGTGTATCAGCTCCTCATTGACGAACGGGTGCTTTACATGTTGTTTCCCTCCAAAAAGCACCATCAAGGAATTAACCATAGTAGTAAGCAGCCAGACAACTGGTTTCATTATGTTGATCAAGATAATTATTGGATTTGCCACCAGCATGGAAACAGCTTCTGCGTTCCTTTGAGCAAGCGTTTTTGGGATGACTTCTCCCAGGACCAGGATCACAAGGGTCATAACGCCTGTTGCGATGGCAAGACCTGAATCCCCAAAAACACGCAAAGCAGCATCTGTAGCCAGTACAGAGGCGCTTATGTTCACGATGTTATTCCCTACCAGTATGGCGGCAAGGAACTCTTCCGGTCTCTCAAGTAATTTAAGCACCTTTTTTGCTTTGTTGTTACCTGATTCTGCAATGTGCCTTATCCGAATTTTTCCCACAGATAGAAGCGCTGTCTCAGAAAGGGAGAAAAATGTCGAAAATACGATAAGGAACAGTATTATGATTATTTCAAACGTTGTCGATGAATCCATCAGATATTTTACTGTATATATCCTGTCGGTTTAAAAATTTAACTGAAAACGAAAATATAAACGTGAAGATAAACATTTAACCTCGAACATGATAATTCTCGCGGAATTCGAGTTCGATCTTGGCACGATCAGCAGGATAATATATGAGTCGCTGCTTCCTGAACTTGAGGAGGAGTACCAGCGCACAAGATCAACCCTCAGACTTGAACAGGACATACTTATTTTAAATGTGGAAGCAAGCGACCTGGTATCGATGAGGGCTGCCCTGAACGGGTGGCTGCGTCTCGTAAAAATTTCCTGCCAGATGACCTCAATGCACAAGCTATAAATCAGGGTTTGGCAATACTACACCCAGATACAGGTGAATACAATGAGTTCAGATTTACCCCCACAGATTAAAAACCAGCTTGCACAGTTGCAGCAAATCCAGCAGCAGGCGCAAGCGATCGCAGCGCAGAAAAACCAGGTCGAAATAAACCTGAAAGAAACAGACCTTGCTCTTGAAGAGCTTGAGAAAATCGATGCAGATGCCGTGGTCTACAGGGCGATAGGCGATCTTATGATCAAAACGGAGCGCGATAGAACAAAAGAATCCCTCAAGGAAAAGAAGGATACGCTTGACCTTAGAATGCAGACCCTTGCACGCCAGGAAGAGCGAGCCCAGAAACGGTTCCAGCAGCTGCAGGAGCAGCTCAAGCAGGCTATCGGCACGCCCGCACAATAGTCATGGAGATTGACGAAGCAGAATTCTACAATCAACTGCTGGATTACGACAATATCCTTTATTTATGTCACAGGAACGCAGACCCTGATGCACTGGGAAGTGCCTTTGCACTGAAAGAAGCCATAGGCGGCACCATAGGTGTCATTGACGGCTGCGACAGGGTGGCATCTGTGCTTGCCAGGCAGTTGAATATCGAATTTGTAACAGATCCGGCAGGGGAGTATGATCTGGTATTAGTAGTAGATACTTCCACGCTCGCACAATTGAACGGTTTTCCGCTCAAGAACTATGCAGTTATAGACCATCATGCTTCGACGTCACTGAATGAAAATTCCGCGTTCTATCTCCACAGGAACAAAAGTTCTACTGCTGAGATCGTTCTTGGCGTACTCAATATCATGGGCGCGCCCATAATGAGACGTGCTGCATTTGCGCTTATTGCAGGCATTATAACTGATACCGGAAATTTCAAACATGCTACATCCGATTCATTCAAGGCTGTGGCAGAGCTTATCGAATTGAGCGGCATCGGATACAGCGAGGTGATGGATGCCCTTTCAACGCTTCCACAGGACATCTCGATGCGTATCGCCTTTTTGAAAGCAGCCCAGCGTTCGGTGATCGAAAGAGTGGATGACTGGGTCATCGTAACTTCACAGGTAAGCTCGTTCGGAGGCGCAGCAGCCTCAAATCTTATTTCAATAGGCGCCGATGTGGCTTTTGTTGCTTCAAAGGAGGGCGACCAGGTCAAGATGAGCGCGCGCGCCAGGAAATGCGCCATAAATGCAGGCGTTAATCTTGCGAGGCTGATGGAAGAAATTAGTGTTAAGTATAATGGTACGGGCGGGGGGCATGAGGGGGCAGCAGGTATGGACGTACAGGGTGACGCCGACCAG
>CBFFLL010000074.1:0-1324 GCA_965642175.1 Candidatus Methanoperedens nitratireducens
GGTCGAGACCTGCCCGGTTAACGCAACAAGAGGGACGGAATCCATATAGGCTGTGGCTATTCCTGTAACTAGGTTCGTGGCTCCGGGACCTGAAGTAGCCAGGCATACGCCCACTTTTCCTGTTGCTCTTGCATAACCGTCTGCGGCATGCGCCGCTGCCTGCTCATGCCTCACAAGAATGTGCCTTATATCGGCATCGTAGAGTTCGTCATAAAGAGGCAGCACCTGCCCGCCGGGATATCCGAAGATAACATCGACATTTTCCATACGGAGCGACTCAATTATCGCCTTTGCGCCTGACATTTTTGGCTTTGTCATTTTAATTCACCATAAACACAGATTAATGTTTTATAAATATTTCCTAACTTTTCTTATTTTCCTGTTGTATCAGCCTGTTTATGCCCTCAAGCACAGCCTCCACAGAAGCCATAATGATATCTGTGCGGGCGCCGCGGGCTGTGATGGTTCTGCCGCCTTTGCTCAGCTTTACCCACACTTCCACGAGAGCGTCAGTTCCCCCTGTTATCGCATCGACATGGTACTCATCAAGCTGGATGTCTGCGATGCCTGCAACGGCTTTTTTAAGGGCATTGATCGCTGCATCTACTGGCCCTGTGCCTACACCTGCTTCAACAACCTGATTTCCATTGACCTTGAGCCTGACGGAAGCCGTTGGCATAACCGTATTACCTGCAACAACTGTGAGCTCCTCTAGCTTGACCTTTGCTTCCTGGTATATACCAAGAACCGTCTCTGCGATCGTAAGGAGGTCTGCGTCGGTGACGCGTTTGCCCTTGTCTCCCATCTCTTTCATCCTTTCCACTATGTTATCGATCTGCTTTTCAGTGACAGAGATGCCCATCTCTTTCAGTGCAAGCACTACCGAACTCCTTCCTGCGTGCTTACCCAGGACGATCCGCCGCTCGCGCCCTACAAGTTCAGGCGTGATCGGCTCGTATGTAGATGTGTTAGCAAGAAGCCCATGCACATGAATGCCAGCCTCATGCGTGAAAGCGTTTCCTCCTACGATGGCTTTATTCGGGGCGACCGGGATCCCGCATAACCTGCTCACAAGGTGAGAGGTGGTGTAGAGTCCTTTGAGGTCGATCTTTGTTTCCAGTTTATATAATGAATAAAGCACCATCACGACTTCTTCCAGTGACGTATTCCCTGCCCTCTCGCCAATGCCGTTTATGGTGACATGAGCTTCACCCGCCCCGGCTCGCAGCGCCGCCACTGTGTTGGCTGTTGCCATCCCGAAATCGTTGTGGCAGTGTATGCTAACAGGTACGCGAAGCTTCGACAGGTCGGTGAAAATATCATG
>CBFFLL010000074.1:1334-12079 GCA_965642175.1 Candidatus Methanoperedens nitratireducens
CGACCTCTCTGGAGTAAGGATGCCGACAGTATCGCAGAAACACAACCTGTCAGCGCCTGCATCTATGCCTGCGTTATAAACGGATTTAAGGTAATCAAAGTCAGCGCGAGATGCATCCTCGCCGCTCAGTTCCACAATTAATCCATGAGATTTAGCATATTCTGTCATCTCTATTGCCATCTGCCGTACGGTCTCGCGGTCTTTTTTCAGTTTTGCCTGGATGTGAAGGTCTGAAACAGGTACTACCAGATGTATGGAATCAACATCACAGGTAAGGGCTGCATCAATATCCTCCTTCCTGATGCGGCAGTATGAGCATATTTCTGCATTCAATCCTTCCTGCGCTATCTTCCTTATTGATGAGCGTTCACCCTCTGAAGTAATTGCGGAACCAGCCTCAATAATATCCACTCCAAGGCTGTCAATTTTTTTTGCTATCAAAAGCTTGCTTTCTGTGGTCAGCGAAACACCGGGTGTCTGTTCGCCGTCCCTTAAAGTTGTGTCAAGTATTTTCATGCGGTCAAATAAAACGATTCCTTCTGTTCATTTGTATCACCGGGTAAACCCCTAAGATAGGTGTACCATTAGAAAAACCTATCTATTATTGGTCATTGGCAGGCATTTTTATCTCTACGGAATTCATTGCCATACTTAGTATGTCATTCGCATCAATTATTCTTACATTATCAAAAGAACCTTCCTTTTTCTTTTTTGTCACGAAAACTTTTTCCGCCTTAATGAAACTTGATCTTTCAATAAAATTCCTAATGTCTTTATTGGAATATCTGCCCCATTTAACGTCTCCTACCAGAACAGGCTTGCTCCTTACAGTTATTATGAAATCTATTTCGCTTATGCCCGTCATGTAATATTCTTTTTTTCCCTTATATGTCGAAGCAAACAGCTCTGCAATAAGATTCTGTATTGCCAGGTTTCTCAATTTCTCAATGGCTGGCATGGCTTCTTCAAAACTTACTTCCACCTCTTCAAAATCGTACCTGTCATCCAGATAATAGAATGCCTCCATTATCGGAGATGCCAGTTTGTACATTTTCTTCTTTGATGAGTAAACAAGCAGAGATTCTATCAATCCCATTTTTTCCATATTTTTTATGTATGGCAGTATCAGAGCACTGTCTGCCCTATCAATGATCTTCCTCCCGGCAAGCAGGGATGCCGTGTTCTTATAATTCCATTCTCCAGCCCCAATGGTTCTCATTATGGCTTCATACATCCGTGTGAACTCCCTTTCCTCTTCAGTGAATATTTCTCCTGTAAGCGCCGGAACTGTAAGTTTCGAGTATTTCATAAGTTCGTATATGGCTTTTTTTGTATCTGCTTCACCTTTAAGAAAGGGGATGGTCCATGCGTCTGCAAGGTAAGGCGAAAGCTCTATTGCCTGCACAACGTCCATATTTTTTGCAAGTCCCCTAATAATGTTCGCAGGTCTTATCAGTCCAAGCCGGTACTGCATGGTCAGGCCAAGAAGTGGTGATCTCTTTCCAAGCATGTTTTTTATCACTCTCATGCCTGAGCCTGAAAGCAGTAGATTTCCCCTGGGATGAACGAGGGAAATCTTTTCCAGAATCGATTCGGGGAGCCTCTGGAATTCATCTATTACAACAGTGCTGCCTCTATCAAGCAAATCCACAACTATTTTTGGGAACTCATCCATATTATTTATCTGGCTCATTACAAATTTTTCAGCCAGAATGCTTCCATCCCTGTTTACCCTGAAAAAGACATCGTATTCAAGGAAGTTCCTTATCAGGAAGGTCTTTCCTACCTTCCTTCTTCCGTAAATTAATATCCAGCCCTTTATCTTCTTGATCTCGTCCGCTTCATCGCGATATATGATTTCTGAACCCATGTTCATGAATGGGGGTTCAGGATTTATATACTTTTTTATTCGGGAACTGTGAAAAACATGGTGGTAATATGAACAGGAAAGAACTGCGTCACGACAGGCATACTTACGGATCATCTTGTTTTTTCCCTGAGTTAAATTGTGAAACGAATCAAGGGCAGTTCAAGCAGGATACTCAGGAAAGAATTTCCCCATTTGAGATAGCGGTGCGGTGAGCATTTATGGGCTCCAAGCTGTTTTCATGGAAGTGTAGGGAATTGCTGGGATGTCGTGGAAAAGTATATTCGTGAGCAAGATAAGTATGAATATAATAGGGAGAAATAAGGAAAACGATAGCTACAGGCCCTGGAACATTTGTCCGGGGTATACCGGTGACTGAAGACGATAGGCATTCTCGTGCATCCGTTAGAATATCTTGAACCAAAATAACAAATGGGGCGCTAAAAGTGGGGCACGAATAGTAGTCACTAAAATGATTGATTTGATTCCTCTTATTTTTCATCCTTGGAAAGGTATTTTTCCATCTTACCGCCGGAGTGAACTTGTTCTAAGACTCCCAGCAAAGCCTCGGCAAGGCTTTTAGCTGCTACAAAAGACATGTATATCCTTGTCCCATTGAGAAGAACTTTCCCTTCTTTTTTTATGCCAGGCATTTCTAGGAAATCAATATAAACATCCCTCTGGGTTACCTGGATATATGCAATATTTGAGTAACGCACTATAGATATGTCTGGGGTAATATCTTTGGGATCGAATTTATAGAGTTCCCCAATATCTATTTTAACCATATCTTTGTCTTCGAGTGGAATTTCTTCCTTCATTTTTGACTCCTCTTTTTCTATTTTAGTCATTAAAATCAAGCCGTCCTAGCAGCTATTGGAGTGGATTCTCCCATAGTTTGTTTAGTAGCAAATGTCTCAGTCCATTGCTTGCCTTGATATTCAAACATTGTATAGGTCGCTACAGCCGTTGGTTGAATTTTTTCTTTAAGTTCTTTAAAATAATAGTCAAAGACAGCAAAATCCATACATTCCGTCCCATCCCTATCATCAATAGATGCTAAAGATAGAAAGGTCAGAGCTATTAATTTCTTAGACTTCAGATTTGCCCTATAAACAGGATGTTGATTATCACTGATATCTTTTTCAAGCAATCCAAGACTTGTAAGATTATTAAGAGCCTTTCTAACGCTTGGAGCTGAAGCGCCAGTCATTTCTTCAAAATATCGAGGACGGTAGTTACGATTGTGATCTGCTACAATCTCCTCAATGATTTTGATTTGTGCATTATCTCCAAAAAGACCCCCGTATGGTTTATCCAAATATACTCCCAACTCTTTTGGCAATTCTGGTAATTGTTCTTCGTGCATTTTGAAGTTCTCCTAATTATGTATATCCTATATTTTGCACCCTTATATTAAACCTTTGTTTTCTTTTCTGTATCAGAAATTATTTTTTCTAGTGCTTTTTTATGTCTATGATGAGGAACTTCGAGGTTATAATGCGACATCCATTGGTCTGCCCACACCTTATCCTCCAAATTTACTACCGCTTCACTTTTATATGTGTATTTACATAAACATGGACTTAATAATTTAATGATACTTTCAATATTTAGTCCTTCATTTTCCCATTTTTTCTTACACTCATTTAATTTCCTTACAGCTCCACGCTTTTTCAGCCATGAAAGAAACTTGGTAACTTCATATGTAGGGTCTGGTGCCTTTGGAGAAATTGTTTGACTTTTAACAGGCACCCCACAATTTTGAGATACCTTCTTTATTTTTGGCATCGAGTCTTTTCTTATGTTTCTCATTAGATAACCTTACCTATTTTGATTATTAACCATCTAATAAATTCGTGCCCCTTAATTATTGATAAAATCCAAAACAACTAATTTACTACATACCCCCATGCACCCTCCGTTGATGCCCTGGACTTTAGCGAAGCGCAGTCCAGGGTAGTGACTGAAGATGATAGGTGTTTCATGCTCGTAAAAAGATTGGAATCCAGAAGAACCCTTTTCAAGCGCTAAATATAGGCGCTCATCAAGAAAATACAGCCCAAAAACGATTAAGGCTTAGGTCCACTATACTGAGGAACTCTTATACATATAAGAATAATAATAATAAAGATTTAAGAAGAATAAAAGTCCTTCAGATAAAATAATAACCGAGTTCGGATATGAACGAGTTATCTACCATTTTGTGCTTGGTTGGAATATGAAATGTCAACTAAATGGATTATCTTTGATGCAATGGGTGTTATTTTTGAAGTTGGTGACGATACAAATGATTTACTCGTGCCATATATTCAAAAGAGGAATGATATGATCTCGGCAGAGAAAATCAATGAAATGTATTTGAAAGCAAGTCTGGGGAAGATTTCATCATTTGACTTTTGGAAAGAGTTGGGCTTTTGCAACGAGTATCCGGAAATTGAAAGAGAGTATCTAGATACATGTTTGACAATAGATCCTGACTTTATAGGGACTGCAAGAACACTTGTGAAAAACTATTATTTGGCAATACTATCTAATGATGTGAAAGAATGGTCTAACTACCTACGCACCAAATTCGGTTTAAATAGTTTATTCAAAATCATCATTATAAGTGGTGAAGTAGGTTATCGTAAACCTGATAAAAGAATTTATGATATATTATTGGAGAGAATTCAATCATCTCCATCAAACTGTGTTTTTATTGATGACAGAGCAAAAAACCTTCTTTCAGCATCAGAAATTGGTATTAAAACAATCAGATTTTTCCGAGAGGCATCCAATGATTATTTTCCTGCCGATTTTGAAATTAGTAGTTTTGTAGAATTGGCGCAAGCGAGTGAAAGAGTATTTGAATGAGCACGAAACCGCAGATAGGGGTAGTACAAACGTTGCTGTCATAGAAGGCCACCAGTAAGCAACGGCTGATTGACGAAGTGATTGAACGCCAGGGAGATTGGGTATCTTTGAGCAAAACCCCGAAAAGGTAAAGCAGGATTTTTTAAGCTGGCACTTCTTCGGCTACTTTCGGTTGTTGCCATACGATTTTCTGTTCAAGAAGGCTAATCATCTTTTATCGTTATACCCCGCAGCTCTGCTGCGGTTGGGTGCGCTGGCGCAACGTTTGACTTCGTGCCTTGAAACGATAGAAAGAAAGTCTAACAAACAGGACATCTGAAAAAGACACCCCTCGGGGGTGTTATGTCCAAAGGGTTAAAATCCCACCTTCCGGGTCTGTCCCCGGATGAAGAAAAGGGAAGTGCGACGCTGCGAAGCGTGGTGCGGAGTTCCCGTATCGGCAACCACAGCCCTGAACACAAGTGAACCAAAAGTGGCCTTAATGCGATGCGACGCTCCAGTCACATGCGGAAGCTTGGACAGAGTAGTGAACATTAGGGTGCTATGACAGGGATGGCTGCGAATGCTTTCTATCGTGACCAAGGGAGGTCTTGCAGCGTCCTCCCCGAAGCTGGATTAACACCCTACACGTTTCCGGGTCACTGAATCCAACTGAAGGGATACAGGTAACAGAGGCATAACCTTATGGGAAAACCAAAGTGATGCGCTGCAAGAAGTCGGAAGAACCCATAGTAGCGATGAAGGCAGAGCCAATGAGACAGAGAACCTGTATCGATGGATGCAGGGGGCGACTCTGTCAAGGGAAAACTTTGCCGAGCAAAGGGGTTCCAGTCTGGATAGAGTAGAGGTGAACAGCACGATAACACAAATCCGACCAAATGAAGAGACCAGAACGGTAAGCACGGCTGAAACAGCCATAAAACGCTCTCTGGTGACAGTATATGAAGATAGTGGAATAACTGCTGGGAACCGAAACCGATGGAGACAGTAAATGAATAAATGGAATCAGCAATACCATGAAAAGTTCAAAGCTTTTGCCCTCATACATAAAGTCTGGGACAAAAAGAACCTTGAGCGAGCATGGAAAAGCGTAAAAGCAAATAGAGGAAGTGCAGGAATCGACAACATAACCATAGAGCAATTCGAACAGAATCTACCACAGAACTTAGCTGAAATACAGAGACTGCTCAGAGAGAAACGCTATCAACCAAGCCCGGTCTTAAGGGTATTGATCCCGAAGGATAACGGGAAGATGAGGAAACTTGGTATTCCTACAGTAAGAGACAGAGTAGTCCAGCAAGCACTAAAGAACATACTTGAACCGATCTTTGAAGAAATATTCCTTCCCCAGAGCCATGGTTACAGACCCAATACCGATGCCCATGCGGCTGTCAGGAAGGGTGAAGCGTACCTTGAGAAAGGCTACCACTGGGTAGTGGATGCAGATATCGAGGGATTCTTTGACCATGTTGACCATCAGATAATGATGGATCTTGTATGTGAAAAGATCGCAGACGGAAGAGTTCTTTCTCTTGTAGAATCGTTCCTGAAAAGCGGAATAATGACTGATGGTGTATTTGAGGAGAGCTTTGAAGGCACTCCTCAGGGTGGAAACCTGAGTCCCTTGCTGTCGAATATTTATCTGAATCATTTCGACAGGAGAATGGGCGATTATGGTTATCTGCTCCTTCGATATGCCGATGACATCGTTATTTTCTGCAAGTTCGAATCGGATGCAGAAGATGCACTGAAACGGGCAAAGGAAATTCTTGAGGGAGAGTTGAAATTAAAACTCAGTCCTGAAAAGACAAAGATCATACATGCAAGAAAGAAAGGGGTTGAGTTCCTTGGTTTTCACTTCAATGGAAGATGGAAAAGACCGAGGGATAAAGCAAGGAAGAAGTTCAAGGAAGAGATAAAATGGAGAACACGGCGAAAGCAGCCGAAAAACCTCGAAATGGTGATTGAATCTATCAACCCGATTATTCGTGGTTGGGGGAACTATTTCAAGGGAGGTACTGTGAAGAAATCGTTTGGAGAGCTCGATGGGTATATCAGGGGACGCTTACGGAGCTTTGAGGCTAAGAGGCGGACTTTGAAGATTCTTGTATTCGGGATACATCCTGCTGAATTTGCCAAGCTGGGGCTGGTTTCGCTTTCTTCGATGCTGGATGATACCATCTCTTGGAAAGGGATAAGCCAGACGAAAGCTGCATACGGGAAATCCGTACGTGCAGTTTGATGAGGGGGTGGTGCCTGAAAGGGCACTGCTCTACTCTGCGAAAACGATAGGGGTTTTGTGCATCCTTAGACCTCTTGAACAGTTATTGCAATTGTAGCACTAAAATTTGGGCACGGATAAAAGCACAAAGGATAAAACTACAAAAAGACCTATGGATAAATAGAGCATATGGAATGAGATGGATAAAATTTAGTTTGGCAGTCTTTCTTGTTATACTTCTCGCACAAGTTTCCTCTGCGACTGATTTAGAACCTCCCCTAAAAGTTGTCTGGACATCCAGATTAGGTATTGCTTCTACTGATATTGGTCCTCAATCAATAGATCTCATTGCTTCTGATGTCATTTATACCAACTATGAGGTACTTAAAGCCATAGATGCGAATGATGGAAAGCTCCTGTGGAGTAAGGACTGGTCCGCCGGATTGGCATATAAGGATGGTGTTTTGTATGCAGCCAGGGCATTTTCGCCAAGTCTCTATGCATTAGATGGTAGGACAGGAGAAGAGATCTGGAGAATAGAATATCCTGAACTTGAGGAAGTCATAAAAAGTGATTATGTGGTGAGATACTACCTTGGTAATTTAAATGACACCTTGCTTGTCGTAACAAATGGGATTTATGTCCCTGATATTCCTGCATTTGACTCAAGCGGTAATCCCAGAGGCCATATTGTCTTTCATGTTATGGCTGTTGATATGGATGGTAACTTGAAATGGCAACAGAATCACACAGGAGATATTACAATATTTGATAGGAATCCTCAAATTATTTCTAAAAATATAGTGATTCCTTATGGCACTTCTTCTCCAGATTTTACAGATTATAAAAACAACTTGATTGCGCTCAATTTAACAACAGGGGAGACTGTCTGGGAGATCAAGAATATTAGTTTTCAAGGAAATCCTTCTTCTTACGAAGACCTGTTTTTTATTGACAAACTGTATGAAAACAATAGTTATTATATATTGGCTGTATCACAAGCGACAGGAGAAACTGTTTGGAAGAGACGGGTAGGGGATTTGTATGGGAACATATTAGCAATAAAAGATAACAAATTGTTCGTTAATTCGGAGAACATCAAAGTTCTAAACACAGTGAATGGAGAGACCATAGATGAATATTCAAGCACTCTGGATTCAAGTTTACTGCGGTTTTTCCCTTTCGTTATTTCTGATCATATACTGTACGTTTTAACTACTGGCCCTTCACCTTATATTTATTCAATCGATCTAAATACAGGAAAACTTTTATGGAAAGGTGGAAAGGGAGGAATATCTCCATATATCTATAAAAATAGGTTATATTCGATCATATTTGGACAATTGTATGCTTATGAGCATGGAATTGAAGAAAAAGAGGAAGTGACAAAATACATATATTTTTCAATGCTGGGAATTCCTTTAATACTTGTAAATTTATTTCTAAGAATAAAAAAATACGTTGGTAAACTTCAAAGTGGTTTTGGTTTTTCCTCGCTTCTTACATTAGTAACTTATTCCGTATTTTTGGTATCTGGCATACCATCGTTTATCAATATACTGGAAATTTCGATACCCTCTTTAGATACAGATTGGATTTTCTATCTACTTTTTCCCATTGTAGGTGTGATCGCAGGAACGCTAACAGGTGCGCGAACAAAAAGCAAAATCCTGATTGGAGCAGCAACTGGTGCAACACCTTACTTAATAGCTCTAATAGTATCCATTCTGCTTCAACCGGATTTGTTCAAATATTTAATCCTATCTTTATGGTCACTCATGATCTCACTTGAGATAATTCTTGTAATAGGTTTAATCTTTGGAGTAGTTTGTGGTCTGTTCAGTTTGATTATATCTGGAATGAGAAGAAAAAAAGAGCAATGAGCTTTGCTACTTATCGAAGTTTCAGGAAACATTTTCTACCTTTAATAATTCGCGGCAGAACTTTGTTTTTGTGCCTCGAACATTATGTCAGGTCATGGTTGTATGTAAGAAATATGAGCTTAGAAGCCAAAACAAATTGTTTCAATATGTATTTACAATTTTGTTGGTTTCGTGCCCTTTTTTCATTACGATTCAGAATAACAAATGAACTTTAGCTAACCTCATGCACCGATACCGATGCCTTTCGGATTTCAATCTGAGGTCGGTGACTTCGAGAAATCCAAAAAGGGCACCTTCAATATATACCCCCGCCTCCCATGAATCCTTGAACTCCCAGAGCCAGAAGTTATCTACGAATCCACCACTTTCTCAAAGCTCAATTTCGGCATCGATACAGGCATATTGCCCATATGCTCGCACCATGAAGCACAACCTCTATTCCTGTAAATTAGAAAAACCTGTCCACTATCTCCACAGCCCTTGCTATCAGCTCGGCGCTCTTCTCAAGGTCTGACATGCTAAGCACGGATACGGGAGTATGGATGTACCTTGTGGGCATGCTGATCACGCCTGTGGGTATGCCTTCTTTCGTAAGATGTATAGCCGATGCATCAGTTGTCCCCCCGCTTCCTACTTCTAGCTGGTATGGGATGTTATTTGCTCCTGCAGCCTCTTTGAGCCAGTTCAGTACAGGCTCGGGGACGATTATGCCCCTGCCGTCAGCATCGCTTACAGTTACGGAAGGTCCTTTTCCCATCTCGATGGCTGAATCTTTCTTATCGATGCCAGGATGGTCGCCCGTTATGGTGACATCGGTAGCCAGCGCAACATCTGGGTTCAACCTGAAAGCGCTTGTCTTTGCTCCTTTGAGCCCTACCTCTTCCTGCACCGTAAACACTGCATGTACCGTGGCTTTTACATCCTTCATCTGACGCAGCGCATCGATGAGCATAACGCAGCCTGCTCGATTGTCAAAGGCTTTCCCTGTGACCCTGTCGTTGCCAAGTGATTTGAATTCAGCATCCGAAGTAACCGGAGTTCCCGTCTTCACTCCTATTTTATCTGCATCCTCCTTGCTCACTGCTCCGAAGTCGATGAACATATCGTCTGCTTTTACCACCTTGTTCTTGTCCTCCTCTTTCATTGCATGAGGCGGCTTTGAACCGAGCACTCCATAAACCGGTCCGTTCTCAGTGTGCAATATCATCCTCTGGTTAAGCAGCGTCTGGTCGAACCATCCGCCAGTCTTTGTGAACCGCGCAAAACCCTTGTCGTCCACGTATTTTACCATGAGACCGATCTCGTCCATGTGCGCCGCGAGCATTACTACAGGTGAACCGCCTTTCTTCGTGGCGATGAGGTTACCCATCCTGTCGGTATTTATCTCATCGACATAAGGTTTTACTTCTTCTTCTATGATCTGCCTTACGTTTCCTTCATATCCTGAAACGCCGTGCGCGTTGGAAAATTTTTCTAACAGGGTTTTGATATCGGTCATGATGCTTTCACTCTCGGAGTTTAATGGTAAGGGGGAGTAATTAAGGTATTGGAATAAGAGGTTTTATAGTAGGTTATAATTAGATTTTTTCACATTTAAATCTAAAATAGTAAAACCCCTAATAAATATGATTTTCGTGCAAAAACATTAAATCGTATAACGTTATACGTATAACCATGACTGAAGTTAAAGTCCACGAAAAATACCTCGTCGTCATCCCAAAAGACGTGCGCGAAGCGCTGGGGATAAAGATAGGCGAGAAGGTGGAATTCGTTGTCGAGAAAGGAAGGGCAATGCTGTACCCACACAGGGGAAGCGTTGCCTCTGTTAAGAGGGTTCACGGGATAATCAGGCATAAAGGCACGATAAACGAAGGCATAGAAGAAGGATACAGGGTTATGGGGGACGAATGAAGTACGT
>CBFFLL010000075.1:0-11745 GCA_965642175.1 Candidatus Methanoperedens nitratireducens
TATGCTGTCAAAAGCAGTGTTCATAAAATCTTTTGTTCTTTGATATTTTACTTTTGTTTGCAGGAGCATTTCGTTTACTTCGAACACATAAACAAATATTATACTAATGAATATCAATAACAGGGATCGAGTAATACATTCCAGATCAATTATATTATTTTTAAGATAAATCTGGCTTATTATAATCAATAGACCCAAAAATAATGGAACAACGAGACCTTTTCTTTTCCACCAGTACGTTGCGAGAATTATAGGAATATAAAAGAAATGGGTGAATATATGCTCTGTACCGAGGACTTTTTGGAAATAATAGGTTAGTAAGACAGCTCCGACTAAAAGAAGAGCCATAAAAAAAAGTTTCTGATTATCCTTCAGCGTTTTCATTATTCATACGCCTTTCTTTTTGATTGATTTTTAGTTCTTAATCGTTATCCTTTTTATTAAGAATACTGATATTTTCATTTAAGATTTCAAGATTCTGTCTAATAGTTAACAGTTCTACTGAATGTTCATTATATATTTTATTTAAAATAAGTCGTGTATCAGTTAGTAATTTTGTATGAATATGAATAATTGATGATAAAGACCTGACTAAATATTCCATATCATCCTTTTTTCCACTATTAAATGACTTACTGAACTGATCATCGACATATTCAATTAGATCTTCAAGCTCATTAATGATTGATTCATATTTCTCTTCTGTTTCTTCAATTAGTTTTTGCCTATCTTCAGGCCACAAGCCCTCTATTTTGTTTCTATTATCAGCCATTTTATGACTCCTATTTTCATTAAAGACATAATATACATATAGCAGGAGATCATGGATTCAGTTTAAATTCACTCGCATTACAATTTACTTATTTTATTTATGAGTATAATTATTTATACTTTCTATATTGTATAATATATCATTAATATAGTATATATTTAACGCAAAAGCTCAAAAAATGCACAAAAGATGGTATTTCAATATGTGCTAAACCATAAAAATGTATACTACTAATGCTGTTTTTTTGACCTTCTGTCAGTTAATCTACTATTTTGTTACAATAATAAGCAAAAGATTTAAATTAGAAGCCATACACTTATTAATGTATAGTTATGGCCAATCAAATAAATAATCCGGAAATAATGGACACATTAATGAGGCTCGATCATCGTTTAGCTTCCATTGAGTCCAGGGTGTTAGGTATTGAAAGCCGGTTTACACCCGTGATCGATGATAAGATGGCACTTTTTTTGACAGTTCCTGATACGATCCGGAAATCATTGTTTGCCGTATCCCAAATAAAAAGAGGTACTGCAGATGATGTGAGTGAAGTTACAGGTCGTCACAGGTCAATTGAAAATAAATATCTGAATGAACTTGTCAGGTCAGGTTGGCTTGATAAGGAAAGGGAAGGCAAAAAAATATATTATATTCTTAAGAAGAAAGTTGGAAATACTGAATCTGAATATAAAAATGCACTTGATGAACTTGAAGAAAATTTAGAAAAACTCATGGGGTAGAATTAAAATGATAATTAGTTTTCATTCTTATAAAGGCGGCACTGGAAAAACAAATTTTATCGGCAATCTGGGATTGCATCTGGCCAGGAACGGGGATAAAACATGTATCATAGACTCTGATATCAATGGCCCTGGAATACATTCATTATTTAATGTGGATTTTGATCATTCATTGATTGATCTGGTGAGTGATAAATGCAAGCTAGAGGACGTTGTTAAAAAATCTGAAATTGAAGATAAATTATATATTGTGCCAACCAAGATCACAGAAGAAGATCTAACCTCATTTTTCAATACTCCATCTGAAGCAAAAGAAAAGATGAACCAGATCATTGATTCATTGAAAAGAGATTATTCGATTAAGCATGTTTTGATCGATTGCGGGCCTGGAATGAATCGGTCCAGCTTTCTTATTATGAGCATAGCTGATAAAGCGGTAATTGTATCTACCATTGACAAACAGGACATCAGGGGTACTTACATACTTACTAACATGGCCAAGAAGCTTGGATCAAGTCCATATCTGCTCTTTAATAAAGCACCACCTGCCCGACCTGATGATATGGATGATGTAATTACCAGGTTCAGCACCAAACTTGATACCCAGCTACTTGGTATTGTGGCATATGATAAGGAAGTTGCTGACACGTGGTCGAGGAAGCTGATAACTGATAGCGCCCCTAATTCGCAATATAGTAAAAAGATCAAAGAGATAGCATCAAATCTGATGTCAGCGTGATCAGGTCACAATTTTCATTTATTTTTTTTATGATTTTTTTAACCGGTAATTAATGTCAATGTGCCAGAGCACCACTTTTATTATAAAAGGTAGACAAATCTGAGACTTTTTATTATTTTCTAATTTGAAAAACCACAGAGAGCACAGAGGACACAGAGAAAAGTGGCAACGCTCTGTGCTCTCTGTGTCCTCTGTGGTTGATTATCCTTACATGGATTCATTTACCCAGAAGAAATTAAAAAGTCTCACAAATCTACCACCTCTTTTTTGTATAGGGTGGTAGAGTTTGTCTTCTATATCTTATGTTGAACTTTATCATATAAACAGTTTTGCTTAAATTGGTATCTGTTGCACAATTAATCATTATACTATATCTTTATTCAGATCCAATTGTTTTTTTACCATTTCATCCAGGTCGTTTTTTTCCTCAGAAGAAAAATTAAAAAAATCTTCAATTTGATCAATATCCAGGGTTGGAAATTGTTTGAATACTATATTGTTGTTTTCAGTATCATAGTAAATATCACCTTTATAGTGTTCATTTTCAATTTTAATCACTCTTTCCTCTACGTGGAACACAACATTAAAAATAGATTTAAATATTTTCTGTGTTTGAAAATCCAGAAGATCGACACTGACCGGGGAATATAATGTCCCTCCTGAATTAGTGCACATCCTTGAAAGCGTTGATAAGAAATCAATAGATCTTTTTTTATTGTCTTGACTTTGAACAATATCCGGACTATCCAGCACCAGCACAAATTTTTTATTTCTGATGAGCTTCTGAATATCCATCAATATACCTGAATAATTATTATGGGTGCGAAGAATGGTTTTTTCATCTTCAATTATATTGCCTACGGAATCAATAAAATAAATATTATTCTGGTCATAACCTGAATTTCTAATTCGTTTTTTAACAGCAGTTGCAGGTTCATTCCAGCAGACCCAGATCAGGGATGTGTCGGTATTTCGTAAATTCTCCAATACAAAGGACAGCATTAATTCACGAATTGGGGCTGTTTCCTGATGCAATAAAAGAATATTTCTATTTGAAGTCATTTTAATAACATCAGATATTATATCAGTCTGTTTTTTCAACTCTGAATTAATCATGTAATGAACCTGTTTATTCTAATGTATGACAATGTTATAATGATTTTCATATTATGCGGGTTTATCTGCTCTTTTTCAGAGACTTTTTAATTTCTTCTGGGTAAATGAATCCATGTAAGGATAATCAACCACAGAGGACACAGAGAGCACAGAGCGTTGCCACTTTTCTCTGTGTCCTCTGTGCTCTCTGTGGTTTTTCAAACCAGAAAATAATAAAAAGTCTCCTTTTTCACTATTCATTATCTCATTGATCTGAGGTTCCTTGTTTTGCTCAACAGGAATCACTCACCCGGTCCTATCGCCCACATTATTCTGCTGTGGCAGTCTCGACCAGGTTAATTACCAATTTATCTTCCCGCTTCAGGGCTTCAATACTTTTCTCAAGAAACCCTCTTCTTTTTTTACTGTCTGTTTCATTCAGTGCAAATTCCAGATAACCTGACACATGCATAAGGGGTGTGCGCAGTTCGTGGGTGATATTGGAGATTATATTATTCTTCAAAATATCCAGGGTTTTCAGTTCATCATAGGCCAGTTCCAATTTTTCATCGGGCTGCTCTGGCTTATTCTTCGTACCTGCTTCAATGATCTGATTGACCTTCTCTACAAGATATGAAGGCTCGACTGGTTTGGAAATATATGCAGCTGCACCCAGGCTAAACCCGAATGTTTCATCATCATTTTCAGTATATGCAGCTGAGTAAAATACAAACGGGATATCTTTCAACTGCATATCCTGCTTTACCTGCCTGCATAGCTGAAAGCCGTCCATAACAGGCATCATGATATCGCTGATTATTACATTTTAATGCCTATGGAACACGTTTTTTGGTCAGTAAAGGCAAAAGCCCTTATATGATGTCCTGAAAGTCATAATATAAGCCTCCTAGAGGTAGATAGTCATTTAACTATTAAACCTTATTAATTTTTACTATCATATTATAAAATGATGTTCTCGCCATCAATGAGTGGCACTGATGCTCTATTTTCTAACTCCCCTGAATACCATTCCCTTGTACTTTTATCCCATGCTTCCATCATCCCATAGTCGAGCATGGTCTCTATGCTTGCAAGTGCTGCCTTGAGATTAATTCCAATAAGTGGTATGCCCGCAACAGATATGATTAAATCCGCATTCAATATTATCCCTTTGTTCAGGAGGCGGTCCAGTACATCCACAAGGTTATTATCGCGCTCAGGTTTCATCTTAATCCTCCTTCAAGTCAACAAAACTGAAAGGAGCCCATGGCCCTGTGAAACGAACCGCAAAGCCCTCACGTTCATTAATCTTATCGAGTACTTCACCAAGCTTTTCGACATCATCTTTATGAACCAAACAGGAAAATTCTACAATGGGCTTCATTCCTTCATATTTTCCAGGAATTTTTGAGGGATTCGGTTCAACTTTTAATTTTTCAACAAGTTCTCTTAACTCAGAATAAAATTCATCTGAAAGCTTAGAGATTTCCACTCTAATAGCATCCTTCTTTTTTAGTTCAAACTTTCGCTTGATGAGATAAGCAGTGCCTTTTGACGCTTTATCCATTTCATCTTTTAGCTCATTTAGTTCCCGATCACTCCTTGCAAGCTTCTCAATTAACATATCCTGGTAACAAAATACCTGAACAGAATACTCATCCTTATTATTAAATTTATCAAGTTCATTTTTGAGTGTCTCATAATTCTCGTTGAGCCAGATTTTGATGGTTTCATTATTGCCTTTGACAATAGTATCGAAAGCAAACGGCAAAACTGTACCAAATTTTTTCGAAGCAGTATCAATTACATAATTATGAGCTAATATCCATTCTTTTGCTTTCAAATTGTCCTGTGTCCTGTAAGCTTCTGCCTGGCAGGAATGTACAACAGCAGCAATATCTTTATGACAAATTGTAAAGACACTGCTATCATTTATCCCTATATCACCTAAGCACAACAGTGCACCGCTGTTGATGACTGAGTACAGGTATCTCCCCTCCTGAATTTCTACAATTCCAGGACATTCATTCATTTTCAATACCTTTGGCCCATCTTCTCGTATCAACCAAATTACCTATCATATCATCTGCAACCTGATCAAGCTCATCTCGAACTGAGCTTACAACATCATCAAGACCATTATCTTTCTTTATGTTATCAAGAGCCTCGTTCAAATCTGATAACGCCAGCCCAAGTCTCTCTATTTCCTGATCGCTCAGCCTTCCGCCTTCGATTCTTCGCAAGGCCTGCAATTCAAGCACTTCCTGTATGATCTCTACGAGCGCCACAACCAGCCCGAGCAAACCCTGTTTAAGATTATCCTCATCGATATTAACTGGCATTATTCTTCCATTCTATCTTAAGCTGCAATATGCCGTTGTTAAAGGTTTTATCAATAATGGAACTCGAAACAGATGGCAATTTAATAGTTTTACGATAATTCCCTGCACAAATTTCAAGTGTATCACCTTCCAGTTTTGTTTCTATATCTTTTTCATCAACACCCGGAAGGTCTGCTATCACAGACAGGTAATCTTTTTCCTCAAAAACATCAATAGTCGGCTCCCCGATTTCAGTTTCAATTTTTACTTCATCCGGCTTTTTTGTAACAATATTTTGTTTGATACCTTTTTGTCCTGTAAGGGGTCTTATTGATATTCCATAGTCCACTTTGGGCTTACTGTTCCAGCCAGTTTCTATCCTGTGCGCAATCTCTGCATCTGTCTCTGCTATCCTCTTCCTAAATTCAGGAGACGATTTTTCAAGTGCCCTGACAATACCGCCAAGACCGGGAATTAACTGACCTATAACGCTTTCTACCGTACCTGTCTCTTCCTCATCTTCTTTAATTTCAAGCTCTTCCACCCTTTTTTCAAGCTTTCTTATTTTCTCCTCATAGTCGAGGTTTTTTTCTTTGGAGTCTTTTTTATTTTTTTCATTATCCATGATTTTCATCTCCTGATTTTCTGAGGAGGATATCCAATACACCATTGCGGTATGTTTTTCTAATAACATGCTCCACTGCATCAGGCAATAGAATTATTGCATTGAACTCCCCGGAAGATATCAGGAGTTTATTGCTGTTCACGTCTATTTTTATATTATTTCCGTCAACAATTGGCAGCTGAGTTGTAATCCTTATTTTTTCCCTATCCTCAAAGATATCTATATGCGGACTGTTCTCAAAGACATTTAATTTTCCGGATGACACAAGCGGACTTACCCAGCCGCATATTGGGCAACATTGTCTGAATAGAATATCTTTTTCCACAATATAATGACATACCGGACAGCGGTAATTGAATAGTTTTTCCTCTTTACTGACTTTTTTCATCGAGAAATGTCGGTCATCATATATTTCGTTCGATTGGGGTTTTCCACGTTTGGTATCAGGGTGTGGTCTTTGATTAATAACTCTCCCTCCTTTTGATTTGTGTAGTTTGGATTTATTTCGTTTATTCTGTCAATATTTCTCCATCCTACAGCATTGAAATCTGTCCCTGAAGGAAAATCCAGACCATACAGTGCTGCGGTTTCAAATGACGCTAAAGCAGCCCGGATCTTGATGCCAAGCAGCTCTGTGCCTGCGACCGATACTGAGATATCGGCATTTATCACCAGGCCTTTGTCCAGAATCCGTTCCACAGCGTCTGCAAGACCTCCCGAACTTTCTGGAATTAATCCTGTCATGTTTCACTTCCTGCTTTCCAGCTTTTTCCATTTATTGCCAAATATTCTCTCGGCTGGTTTTACTAAGGAATATTTTGGTTTCAATGGAACTGTAGAATGTGTAGATCCGTATTCCAGTGACTGTGTTTTATGCCCTATAGTAACTGAATTGAAATTGAGATTCGGTAATCTACCTGCTTTTTTACTCCTCATCAATGCCTGGTTTGTCTCAACTTTTTGTTTATACCTCTCCCTCTGCCTGAATATATTTAATCTGGCCTGGTTGCGCCATTGCTCCATTTTTTGTATTTTATCCTGCATAAAATTCGTCCTGTCTTCTCCGACCCTACTTTTTCTTCCAATACTTCCTCTTCCAATGGAATCAACCATTACAAACACCTCCATTTATGTGTGATATTCTATTATTGATCTCTTTATTCATTATTTTTCTTTGGTAGTTTCTCGATTCATTTATCATATCAGTCATTTAATTCACCTCATTTATCTTTTCGATCTTGATTTCAAGAATGCCGTTTTTAAAGGATGTTTCTTTGGGCGTTGACGCGGGTGAAAACCCCTGTTAAACGGAAAATCATTCTTCTCGATTCCCAGCTTTAGCGTATAGTTATATTCTGCCTTTGAATCAAATGGGGCATTACCCCCTCCCGATACTATTGTCTCTTTTTTATTCTCCATATCCTCAAGAAGCTTCAAAAATCCCCGGAGATTTTCCGCAAATCCGGAAACTGATGAATCTTTAAGTTCGATATTGGATTTCATCTCGCCCCCAGAATATCGGTTCTAACACTGAGATTCATTTCTGTTCCCCGTTCTGCAAATTTGAGCTCCTGTAACAGTATTATATTTGTTTTTTCGTACTCATCCCTGTTCATCTCCCCAAGCTCGAAGAGTAAACGATTCTCTTTTATACTGTTCTTGATTTTTTCCGGATTATACAACTCCTTGTATGCAAAATCCCTGATTTGTTCAAGTGTCCATAAAAGATCCAATCCTGGTATTGAGATGCCGAATTGTCGAAGGATCAAATCATCGATTATAAACATTACCGAAATCCCCCTCTTTTTTTAGACAATATCTGGATGTCCACAAAATTGTATGGCGGCCAGGGGCCACTGTATTGGATCTTAACGTTTGGATACCTGAAGCCAAGTTGTTCTGTTTCACCAGAAAAATCATCTATTTTATCTCTGTCAACAAGGAATGAGGAGTTCAGGAGTAATCGACTGCTGAATAACTTGAGATCTTTCGATTTGACAGCTTTCTTTTTAAGAGCTTCCATGAAATCCGATTTACATTTTTCAGTATCATCCAATTGCGAAGTCTCTTTTGGTAATAATACCTTGACCCCGAGTTCTACCCTGTTATCAACTTCAATCATGGCTTTCTTCATGGCTTTATATCCGGCACTCATGGCTATCATAAGCAATTTCTTGTTTTTGAATGCCATCCCATAAGCCACTGGAAGCACGCTGTGCTCTTTCATCACATGTGCTACGACTTTCCTGTGAAGTTCAACTTCTTCATCACTTACTTCGTAATTTGTTATTGCAACGTTACTAACCACTGGAGAAAAATCCCTGTAATCCAGGGTGTAAACTTCTTCCCCTCCAAATCCGATATTTCCAAAACTCTTTTTTTCACCAGGGAATTTAACCATGCAATAAACATATTTTCCGGTTCCAGGTTCAACTGTATTCATGTTGTAATCGCCTCCGAACATCTGGATTTTATAAAGTCATTTAAGAATGTGTTTGCTATATTATGCTCATTAAGAATATGCCAGATACTTATTTCACTGCCCTTTGCCGGTTTGTAAAATTTCTTTTTGATGCTGCATTCACATTCCAGAAGCCCTTCTTTCTTTAACCTGTGGAGAAGGGGATATAAGGTTCCCGGACTGAGCAATACATTGAAATTCTTATGGACAATGTCCAGGATATCTGTACCGCACATGGGTTTGCTGGCGATTAATGCAAGCACAACTATGTCCAGATACTCTTTCACAAACCTCTCAATCGAAGCATCGGCAACATCGAATTTTTCACCTGATAATATGGTAATATCAGGGGTATTCAGGATGAGTCTGTCATGGCTTGCAGCAAGTTTCTTGAGTCTTTCAGGCGCAAGCCTGGAAAGGTCGTACATGCACAATGCGGTAATATTTTTATTTTCATCCAGGAATGTTTCAAGTTCTTCATGCCCGGTTTTTATGGAACTCATATCCATGATTATTCTCAACTTTTTACCCATAGTTTTCAGGGAGTCTCTATCTTCCGAATGAATAACAGACAGGTTTTTGTTTTTTTCAAACATTTTCATTATTAACCCGGGCTGCTCGTCAGTTACATACACGAGATGTTCAGCATCAACCGACATGGCAAAAAAAGACGATTGAACTACATATTTGTTTATATTCGATGTATATAAAAATAATATGTGCCTGCTTAAAGACAGTGTTCCGGTTAATGCATTATCATCCAACGTGCTTCTTCCTCCTTTGAATGTTTAGAATTAACATATCATGCCATGAGCTCTACAATTCCTCTTCTTCATCAATCATATCTCCCCTGTGGCGCATCCGTATCCGTTTATATTCTATGAACTCCATATCATTATCAAGTTTGAGTTCGTATGTATTGAGAATATCCTGGGTATCAGGAATTGCTTTTCTTTCAAGTACCTCGATTAATACCCTCCATACGTCATCGTTCTTACTTACGCTTGTTATACTTTCTGCCTTCTTGTTCAGAATACTTTCTAATAGGGCAGTTGCTTTCTGGCATATTTCTGCCATACCCGGGGCTTTATTATTTTGTGGCATGTTAGAGTTCCTATGGGATGTAGATCATCCCATCTTTTTCAGAGAGCAGTACCTCTAAACTCCTCCCTTTAAATTCACTGATCTTTTCTTTAATATTGTATCTTCCCACATCTCCTGTAATTCCATAATACGTGAGAAATGATACAAGTCGCTGTATCCTTGCCCTGCTCCCATGGGAAATAGGCCTTTGATCGAACGTTCCATCTGGTTTTAGACAGAAATAAAATGTATTGTTAATCTTTTTTCCGTCTTCGGTTTTCACTGTAATTACGAGAGCATCCGTATCATTGAATTTCAGACCACTGGGTTTACGATTGAACAGTTCATAAATTCTATGGAGGCTTACGTCCTCGATAGTCCCATGTACTCTTTTCACACAACTCCCCCCTATGCCAGTGACAAAATCGTGTCTTTGACCAGATGTTGTTTTTCCATAAGGTCAAGCGGAGAGCAGGTTTTTGTTGCCATTACATCGATACAGAGCTGCTCTAAATTTGCATTTGCTGAACCATTTAAAGCCGCCATTCCCTTTCCGATCATTATACAGGCTCTGGTTCCGGGTTTTTGGGCATCAGGCAGTTTATCTCTTAAGGACCTGACAATATTGACTATATTTTCAACATCATCCTGTGGTAAACTGGTGTGGGATTGAACAATCTTTACCTCGGTATCAAAATTGTAATAGTCCATGTATATGCTCACCAATCTGTCAAGCAGTGCATCCTGCGGTCTATGTACTCCAGCGTATTCTATGGAATTGCTGGTCAGAATTGCTTTGAAATCCGGATGTACCTCTATGTACCTTTCCTCTCCGAACTTGGTAGGAAGTTCAAGGATACCTTCTTCAAAAACAGATAGCAAGACATTGTTTGCTGCCGGTTTTGTACGGGAAAACTCATTATATACAAGCGTGTACCCGTATTTACATGCTATTGCAAGAGGATTGTCAATCCATTCTGCTTTCATTACATTACTGGATTTAAATACATTATGAACATATTTATCCTGAATGGATTCCTGTGTTATCTGTGAATAGCCACCTATCAAATCTGTGGTGGTTACAGATTCATCCCCGTTTATCCACACTGTAGGTCTTCCCAGTTCTTTTGCAGTATACATTGCCAGACTTGTCTTTCCGCAACCTGTGGGTCCGATAAGGTGGATGGGATAGCCGGTATTGAGCCATAGTTTTATCCTGTCACCCAACTTTTTTACATCTGGCGTGTCAACGAAGTTGTTTACATCAGGGATAAGATATGATGCCTTAATTGTTTCAGGCTCTCTTCTGCACGTATCCCTTTTATTTGACAGTTCATTTATTGTAGGTTCCTGTTCGTTCATATACGTGGCTACCTGGGACCAGCTTTCATTGATAATCAATTCATCAATTTTGTCTTCTTTTGTTTTGTGAACTGATTCCCCTCTAACTTTTCTAATATGTGTTTCTCTATATTTCATATCAATCTTCTCCTCTCTTTTCGTAACGAAACTCGATATATGCATAAATAAAAAAAAATCTCTACTACATATTAATTATAGTAGAAATCATTTGTGAAATTAGCAGTCTCAACCTGGAAGTCAGCGAATTTTGTTTCCATCTCTTTAATTCCCATATGCATTTCTTTGACTCCCAACCCCATTTTAGCTGCTGCTTTTTCGTTTTCTTTTACCTGTGAGCCAATATTTTTGATTAGCTCCTGGGTTCCGCTGTTCATCAATTCAACACCTTTTCCAATCTCGCCTGCTTTAACCTCTATGGCTGATTGCATCTCTTTGACTCCCAACCCCATTTTAGCTGCTGCTTTTTCGTTTTCTTTTACCTGTGAGCCAATATTTTTGATTAGCTCCTGGGTTCCGCTGTTCATCAATTCAACACCTTTTCCAATCT
>CBFFLL010000076.1:0-11742 GCA_965642175.1 Candidatus Methanoperedens nitratireducens
AATATGATTAAAAATGGGATAAATATTTAGATTTTAATCATTATTTCTCATCAATATTCATAAATTTTAGAAAATATTCATGAATATGAACATTCAGTGCACAGTTACTGAACAAATAGATATATAAGTTCAATAAATAAGATGTAACCAGATCATATCAGTAAAACGCATAAAAAATAAAAAATCTACACAAGGATGTTCGTTATGGTACAGAGGAAACATATTGCACTTGAAGATGAACAAATGAAAAAAATACAGTCATTGATCGACAAGCATAATGGTAATTTAAGCGCTGCAATTCGCGATGCCATCGAATTGACAAGTATTGCACTTCAACATTACCATAGTATTGAAGATGCAAAGTCTTTAATAACTACATTAAAAGAGATACATGAAGACCAGGTTATTATCCAGGTGCCTTTATTCCAGTGGCTCCTCAGGAATACAAGGGGGCTCATTATTGATAAACAGACCCTTGACTATATAATTGATCCTTTTAGTATTACTTCCATCTCTGAACTTGAAGATTTTATTGATAATATGTGCAGGGACTTTGGATGGCATGTTGAGGTCATGATAGACTGCGATAATAATGAAAAACCCACTTATGCCTCAATGACGCTTACCGGTGTCCATAAAGAAAACGTCTATTTCCTGGCAAGAATGCTGGGTGAACATCTGGCTATATATAAAAATCTGGGTATTGTATCCGTACATCCTCAACTTGGTGAACTTGAAATTGATTTTAAATTCAAATCATCCACTGATGATGCACTTCAGGATTTAACTGACAATCTGGGGTATATGGTAAATATCGAGAAGGAACTGAAAGCTCATCCAAATTTTTGGAAGCGACTGATCAGCGAGCATAGCGCCACCAACTACAGTCTCGTTTCTATTCATAAGAACTTCTATGAAGACCTCATGTCAGGCAAGATACCAAAAGTCATATTTACGATAGAAAGTTCAAGCAGCAAGCCCCTGGAAGATATGCCCTTATCCCAGTTTTTACATACCATAAAGATCGTCTCTGAGACCTCACGAGTGGTGAATAGAGTATATGTAGAAGGGGAAAATCTCAAGATAAGGCACGGTTTCAGGAATATGAAAGCTGTTGAAAATATTAGAAATATTTTCATAAGTGTACTGGAGAATAGCGGTTATAACTATGATGCAGAAATAACAGGTACCTTTATTTATTTGCGCCATCATCCTGAAATCGAAAAAAAAACCCTCGAACTTTTCGCGGAATTTTTTGAAAATCGAGAAGATGTGCAAAAAATGATATCAAATTTTGTGAAGTTCCTGAGAACCGTTGAAGATATTGATTTTATTGAACAGATCAAGAGTTTCGGACGAAGATTGGGCAGGATGCTTATTCAGCAGTATGAAGAAAAATATGGATACAAATACTGGGATCTTCAAACTTTTAAAAAAGCATTCGAACCTGCTGATAGACAGATAGAATCAGAATGGGACATCAGGACAAACTCATTAAGGTACACTGTCCATGAATGCGCATATGCAAAAGATTCAGAAAAATGTCATATGCACAGGGAATTATTCAAAGGTGCTATTGAAGCTGCTTTTGGAGATTCCGCTGATGTGGAAGTTATCAAACTACTCAGCCACGGTGATGAATTCTGTGATGTTTCCATTCATACACACTAATTATCAGGCTGCGGCTTCAGCCGGGGAAAAAGCCGTTACGATTGACTTCTGTGGGCAGTTTTTGATACATAGTCCACAGCTATTACACTTCTCCTGATCTATCTCTGCCAGAAAATCTGTTACTGTAATGGCTTTTTGGGGGCAGTTCTTGACACATATGCGGCATCCGATACATCCAAATTCACAGACTGATTTTACAAACTTTCCTTTATCATGCGACCTGCACAGCACATGCACTGGTTTACTATCGGGTGCCATAACTAATATCTCGCTGGGACATTCTTCAATACATATACCGCAGCTCTTACACATGTTCTTATTAATATGCGGAAGGTGGTCATCACCAATGGTAATCGCTCCGAAGGGGCAGGCACGCACACAGGTCCCCCGCCCTATACATCCATAGATGCATCCTTTTTCGCCGTCTGAGATCATCATGACAGCCCTGCAGTCATCAATCCCCACGTAATCGATCTTATCGATACAATGCACGCCCCCGTTGCACCTGACATATGGATAGACGCTTTCTGTTTCAGTCACTTCTTTACCGAGTTTGCTGCCTATTTGTTTAGCAACTTCTGAACCACCAACCGGACATCCATTTATGGGTGCTGATTCATTCACCACTTTACTGGCAAAATCAGAACATCCCGCATATCCGCAGGCGCCACAGTTAGCGCCAGGTAATACTCCAATCACATCCTCTACAATGGGATTTGTTTCTACTGCAAATTTTATAGATGCCCATATAAGTACGATACCGACCAGAAATCCAATGCCTCCGATTATCACTGCTGATTGGGCGATCAGTAACGTACCTGTCATGTTGGAATCACTCCAAAGAAGTTAACAAAAGCCATTGACAGCAATGTGGTAATAAAGAAAGCATGGGGGATGCCCAGAACAGGTGCGGGTACGTTAAGTACACTCGTCTTTTCACGGATTGCAGACATAAGAAGCATTACCATAGTATAACCCAAGCCTGCAGTGAACCCGTAGAAAACACTCTGTAAAAAACCAAATTCAAGCCTTACATTAAGTATCACCACTCCAAGTACTGCACAGTTGGTGGATATCAAAGGCAGATATATGCCCAGCGATCTGTACAGAGAAGGACTGTGTTTACGAATAATGAACTCCACCAGCTGCACAAGAGCCGCGATAATGATAATAAAACTGATGGTTGTCAAAAACGTAAGCCCAAATGGTCGTAAAATATAAGAGTATATCAAAAATGCAGTCGTAGATGACATGATCATAACGAACATCACAGCGGCGGACATGCCAGTCGCGCTCTTAGTCTCCTTTGATACGCCCAGGAAAGAGCACAGTCCCAGGAACTGGACCAGCAGGAAGTTCTTTACAAAAATGCCGTTTATTGCTATTGCAAAAAAGCTGATATCTTCCATTTACTATACCCCCATTTTCTGTTTTCTGATACGGTTGTAATTGACAATTGCCATCAGGACACCTATGGTCATGAATGCTCCGGCAGGTAATATCATGAAGGTAACCGGTGTAATAGGGATCTTAATTATGTTCAATCCAAAAAATACAATGGCTCCTGTGCCTAAAAGTTCCCGGATAGCCCCGATGATTACAAGAACTATTAGAAAACCGGTTCCGATTCCCAATGCATCAACAATTGAAAATTTTACATCGTTTCTGATCGCATAGGCTTCGGCACGACCGATAATAATACAGTTTACTACTATTAAGGGGATGAATATTCCCAATGCTTTATACAGTGGAGGTGTATAGGCTTCCATCACCATATCGATTATTGTAACAAAAGTACATATTATTATGAGAAACATTGGAATGCGGATTATTGGAGGGATCTGCTTTCTAAGCGCAGATATCATGATATTTGATCCCAACAGCACAAAAAGAGCCGCACCTGACATGCCAACAGCGTTCTCGACTGAAGTAGTAACCGCAAGTGTAGGACATAATCCCAGTACCAGAGCAAGTATGGGATTATCTTTTATTATTCCTCTGAGATATTCACCCAAAATTGTCTTTTCTGCCATACAAAATTTCCCTCCTATTTCTTTGCTTTGATTTCATTAATTTTTGTCTGTATTCCATCTATAACAGCCTGGGAAGAAACAGTAGCGCCAGTAATCGCATCAATAGTGCCACCTTTCTTGGAAAGCATCAAATCAGATTGTGCCACTCCTTTGAACTGGTCTATAAAGGCGGATTCCACGATCTTTGCGCCCAGACCCGGCGTTTCAGCGTGCGACAGTATTTTCACTCCTGTCACCTTATAATCCGTATCAATGCCGCCAGCCAGAGTGATCATGCTTTGCGAGCCGCTCTGGTCCCTGAAAAAACAATATCCCACCAGATTGTTATTTGCATCAAGAGCCCTGTAAAATAAAATTTCCTCTCCAGATCTTACAGGGTCAAAATGGTCAGCAAGAGGCATTACCTCTTTAAGTGCAAGTTCTTTTTGCTCTTGTTTATATATTTTCAATTGCTCTTGTGTGGGAATATAGACTGCACCGAGAACCGCTGCGGCAACTATAGACATTAACACCAGTTTTAGAAGCACCCCAGTTAATTTCTTGTCCATCTTCACGCTCTCACCTCGTCAACAGGCCTGGGATATGTATTCTTTTCAATAAAGGGCGAAACGGCATTGGCTAAGAATATGGCATACAGGACAGCTGCCACATAATTAAAGCTGAAAAATCCATATGTTACTGTAAGTACTCCGCATAATAAACCGTAGATAAATCGACCGTTTTTAGTGATCGGCGATGTTGCAGTTTCGGTGGAAAGAATGAACACCCCGAGGAAGAGCATTCCTGTTATCACATATGATAAATCCTCTCCAATCACTAATGCCAGTACAATCGTAGTAAAAAGATAACTGGACGGCACGCGCCAGTCAATATATTGTTTATGTATAAGGTAAACCCCACCAATCAAAAAAACCAGGGAAGATACTTCTGCCAGTCTGCCTGCTCCGTATTCCAAAACCAGGTCTGAATATTGACCTATATGCGGTATAGATCCTGATACAGTCAATGTTGCCCATGACATGTTCATAAATACCCAGGCGGCAATGGCTGGATTGAATAAATTCGCTCCGAGACCGCCAAAAGCGTGTTTTACCAGGGCAACACCAAAGAATGATCCAATAACAGGGATCCACAACGGTACAGTAGGGGGCATAAGCAGAGCAATCAATATACCTATTGAAACAGCATCTCCATCTTTTACTGTCAATTCCTGCTTTGACAATTTCTGGATACATGCTTCAGTAAGTACGGCAGATATGGCACTTGCCACTATCATTGCCAGGGCTGACAAACCGAACACGATTGTTGCCATGAGGCTGACAACCACAAGTATCACGATTTTACTCCACATAATGGTCGCTACGGTTACTCCCTGTTTTATGTGGGGAGGATTGGAAACTGTTAGTTTCACTTTATACCTCCGCTTGAGGATGATGATGCTCCCATATAGCAGGGGGTCAAACACGATTGACAGCCCAGTTTCAGGTTTGGAGATTCCTTTTCCTCCGGGATCTTGAATGAACCAAGCAGTGCAGTCCTGGCAAACCTGATCAACTGCAAAATATGTATGTTGGAAGGGCAGCTATAATCACATAAACCGCACTCAACACAACTGTAAACATTGAGTTTTTTGCATTCGTCATATCTGCCTATATTTGAAAAGGAGGCGATCCGGGCAGGCAGAATATTTACAGGACATACGTCCACACATCGTGCGCAATGGATGCAAGGACCGGGTTTGGTACGCATCACTTCATCAATGGACTGAACCGTGATCTCGGTAGTGGATTTGATCACAGGGACTTCATCTGTGATCTGGGCTGTTCCTGTAAGTATTCCGTTCATGATAATTTTGGCTGGTTCACCCACATATCCACCGCTGGACTGGATCATATCTTTGAAGCTGGTTCCAATACCCACCTTCTGAATGCCGGGCTTCCCGACTGCGCCAGATACTGCAACATTGACCTCGATCGGGGGGATTCCTTCAATGATTGCATCGTTAACTGCCAATGCCCCATAAGCGCTTGATATCATTACTCCTGCATCTACAGGTGTGTCAATATTTGAAATCCTCATCCCGGTCATATCATGAGCAAGAAGGTTGCTCATTAACGGCGTATAATTGTGTTTCACTTTGATGATTCTAATATTGTCTTGATCTAATCCGTATCGAATGGCTGAAGCAAGCTGGTTATTATTCCGTTGAATTATGAAAGCTCCCTGCGCTGCATCAGTGGCTTTCATCAAAAGTTTCATCCCACTTATCAGTTTAGGGATATTTTCTGGTGTGCAGTTACTATTTGCATCGGAAGTATAGGTAAGGTTAACCAAAATTGTATCTATGGTCTTTTGGGTATTTAATATATTAAAAATCGGATACCCATTCAGTTCGACGATCCCTGAATCCTTCAAAGTGTCAAATATATATTCTTTTGAAGGATTTTGTTGGGGCACAAAATTAATAGTTTGATCAGTCCCATTTGATTCTATTATTATACTGGGTTTTTTATTACAGCAGGGATGTGGCCTCTCTTCAATACCAATGACATGTCCAGAAATACTGGAATGGACCTTCGCCCCAAAATCGTGATCGCATTCTCCGATTTTCTGTCCCTTTAGCACATTATCGTCCACTTTTATCAATGGTTCACAAATAGCGCCTCTATGCTGTAATAATGGAATGACGACTTGTTTGCGGTACTGTTTCGGTTGTTCAGTTGAACTGCTATTCTCCATCTCTTTCTCTGTCATCTCATCATCCCCCTGCTGGATTATTTGAAATAATACTGTATTGTCCGGGTAGTTCTTTGCCTGTGTTCCAGATCAAAACCGCTGATAATAACATTAAAAAAGCACAAAGATAAAAGGGCGTAACAAATGAGACATATCCTGCCAGCATACCCCCCACCAGCGGTCCTATCGCCATACCTCCTGCGTTTGCACTCATAACATAACCCATGGTGTGGCCGATATTACTGCCATCAGCCATTTCTGCCGCCAGCGCTACAAGAGGTATATTAACTGCCGCCGCTGCAACACCCTGTAGTATCCTGATGAAAATAAGTTCATTTATAGAAGAAGCATATCCAAGACGTATTATAAGAATAGACGACACAGCAAGACCTATCACTGCAATTTTTCGTTTTCCGAAAGCGTCTGAAATGGTGCCAATGGGGATCTGAAATAACAATCTTGCAAGCATGAAAACTGATATCATGATACCTAAAGAGAACTGGGATGCACCGAGCCGGCCTTCAAATTCAGGTAAGAGTGCCACGACGATCATAGTACCCATCATCATGATAAATACTGTGCCTGATATTACCAGGATATTTTTTGATATCTTTGATGGGGTAACACTCTGGTATCCCCTATATGTCTCTTTGACAAACAAACTGACCAATAATAAGCTCAATGTTCCTAAAACTGCACAAAGATAGAATCCTGCTGTATAACCATAGTACATTGCCACAGCCCCGCCAAATATTGGGCCCAATCCGAAAGCAATCCCGCGAATGGCGGAATGCATCCCTATCACTCGCCCTTTTGTGTTCGGAAGTGATAAATCTGATAACATACCCATAAGTGATGGAAGAGCGGCCCCAACCAGCAAACCTTCAATGATTCTCAGGACGATAATTGATTCAAACAAATGTACCTTTGCATATAAGAAAGATATTACTGCAAACCCGGCAAGTCCGAACAGAATGAACGGTTTTCGCCTGCCTATTTGATCACTGAGAACGCCTAACAGGGGTTGTGAAAGTGCAATAACAGCGCCAAAAACGCTCATTACAATGCCCACTTTTACCACTACAGGTACTTCATGAAAATATACAGAATTCAACTGAGCAATATATAGAGGTATCAGTGCAACCATCATGCCTGTCCCGAAATCCTCAAAAAACCTTGAGAAGGAGAGTATATACATCTCTTTCTTGATTTTCAAAAACGTATTACCAGACATGATCCTTTAATCTCCCCATCTAAACGGTTTGAATAACCATTGTTTGCTTTCAACCTCTACAGGTTTCGGCCTGGCTGGAATGATCTCAACAGTGATTTTATAAGAAGTGAAATCTGTGGGAGGGTCGGTCTGGGCAGGATCGGCTTCATATCCCAGTAACGCCCAGTCGATCCTGGATGTATTACCATGGCAATCAGCACACCATAATGCACTTTGGCCAAGAGCACTTTTTTCACTCACAATATTATGGCTTACTGAATAGTAAAATTGCCTATTTCGTAATACAGCATTCTGATAATCCGTTTTTTTGTCTGCACTTATATGAGATAATACAACGGGACTGCCCCACTGCAGGCTTGAATTAGGATTATTAACGATATCCATATCATTTCCTTCATCCCACCATGTTATGGAAATTACATTGAACGGCTTTAACACGACACCCGGATCATCCCTGTTAGATGGATAGGGTATCCCCTGTACGGTACCATTGAACCATGCCAGTACTGGCTGGAAATCCTTCTCTTTGAATGTGATATCTCTATGACCTTTTGTCCAGTCAATTGAATATACTGGCTTACCGCCCGGCAGCATACCACCTGGAAGTACAGGAATATGACATGCCTCGCACGATACCTTCTTAAGATGAGCGTCTACGATCATACCATGTGTAACTTCAGTATGGCAGTCTATGCACTGTCTTACGAGTTGATCAGTGGCTACAGATGAATCTGACCGATCGATAATGTTTCCCCTGCCGATCTGGTGATTGGTGGTTATATGGCATTGAATACAGCCAATACCTGCATTGGAATGAACGTCGTAAGAACTATAATTATCACTGCTCCACATTACAGCGCGTGTCGCAATATCGGTCTGGTGGCATTTATTGGCACACGTAGTATCTGCAATATGAGTAAAATAAAGATTTTCAGTGGAAGTATCACCTGAATGACATGTCTGGCAATTTGTGGTGATACTCCCTCCAATAATTCCATCTGCATCATGTATCTTAAATATGTGGTTATCATTTATATGACATCGGCTGCATTCCGATTGTGTAGCGACAGCCGCAACTGCTGGATTGTGTGGACAGATACCCTGAACATGGCACAGACTGCATCCTATAATAATTTTTCCTGTATCCTGCTTTTCAATAAGATTCAGAAATAGGGGATCCCACTGTCCATTTGCTCCATATGAATTGACTAGCTGCACATGATATGAATTGACTACCTCATCATATATGCTAAAATGACAGCTATTGCATTTCTCATCCGACCATGTATCGTTGTTGATATAATGTGCTGCAAGGGGCTGGTATCCATTATAATTGATATTACCGAAGGATATTAAGATCAGAGTCGATAATGCGAAAGTTGCCAGTAATATATACACCTTTGTCATTTCAGTACCCTCTTTATCATTTCATTTTAATTCTCTTATTTTGTTCGTTTATCCAGGCAGCTCTAATGGGAGAATAGAGGGGGTGGTACTCGATCTTATAGAACATCATCAAGGACTCTGTAAAACCAAGCAGCAGTGCTATGGTCAGGAAAAATACCAAAGCCATGGCGATATTAAGACCAATTGTAATAATAATTCCTGTGGTCAGGATATTAGTCTCAACAAGGACAATTGTCAACATCGAAATCAATACCAGTGGATATCCGATCCGTTCAATCATACTTCTCACCTGAAAGTTCCCGGTACCAGTAAGGATGTTCCTGCATTGATTCTTCTTTTGAAATTGTCCCTGTGACCATGGCATTATCCAGCGGGAATCTGAATGCAGTCAGATGAACGATATAAAAATGTGGCAAAATAACACACAGGCTCACAATCGCTAAACTGCCGTGAATAAGCTTGATTGTTAATAAATATGATAATGGAAGGAATGATACAAATAACCACGGCGCCCACAGCAGAATACCGGACATACCCAGAATCAGACAATCAATAATAATGACGCTCCAGATAAGACCTTTCTGAAGCCAGCTGTATTTATCGTAATCAGTTCTTTGTTGTCGCAGGCCCAGGATCGTCAGGTTATCATTCATAAAATCGACTATATCTTTAGAAGTAGGGTAGACGATCTTGTTAAAATAAGTTCTATCAATAAATTTCCAATACAACACTGAATAGATCAAATAATAAATTGCAGACGACAGTAGTCCGATTGCAGCCAGTCTATGAATAAACAAAGCATTTGATAAACCCATTAGCCCTAATATCCATCCCAGATGTTCAGGATAGAGGTGAGGGATCCCTGTCAAATATAACATCATTATGGAAATACCTATGATGAAGTGAACGATTATCTGGTTTGGAGAGAATCTTTTTATCTGGTAACTCAATTTAATCAACCTTCATGAAATCCTTTAAATCTGGTAAGTTTTATATGCATCAATATCAAATGAGCTGTGAGACTAATTACACAAAAAATAACATAAAACCTTGCCAGGTAATGCACCCACAGAACTTCTTCAGAATCGACAATAATAGTCTTCTCTGGATTAAAATTTTGGCTAAAAAATATAAGTGCTCCTGCTATTGCCAAAATCGTTAATGTTAAAGAAATTATTCCTATCTCTTTTTTTCTTAATTGCAAATTGCACACCCCGGGAATAAATTCATAACCACCTCTGGTGAATCTGTTAAAAAGCTGATTTTACTATTATCTAAAATCATATTTTCAAAAGTTTATTCTATTTCTGACTATAAAACCTTTATGATTTTATCGTGAGACTTTTTATTTCTTCCATAAGCAGAAAATATTTACTCATACTTCGCTGTTGTGGAGTTAATAGAACTTTGATAGGTATCAAAACCCGATGATTTTAATATCTGCCTTTCGGGGGTTATTAATAGAGCTTCGGTATCTTCTGTCTTCTCGATCAATTCCATACCTTCCTCGGGCCCCAACACAAATACTGCTGTGGCAAGGGCGTCGGCTTCCATTGCCGAAGCAGCAATGACCGTTGCACTTATGAGGTTCTGCGATGAATAGCCTGTCCTTGGGTCACTAATATGGGATAAGCGTGCTGATTCATTAAAATACCGTTCATAATTGCCGCTTGTAGCTACTGCCATATCTAAAATTTTAAGGACGATGATAGATTCGGTTTTATTATCTGGATTGCGAAGCCCCACTATCCAGGGTAAGCCATCCGGTTTTGTCCCAAAAAACATACCATCACCCCCGGCATCAACAAACCCGCTATCAAATCCTTGTTTTCTGAGGACTTCAACTGCCCTGTCCACAGCATATCCCTTGGCAACCCCACCCAGATCAATGGACATTCCTTCCAGTTCAAAACCAACAGTATCGTTTTCTACTGTTATATTTCTGTAATTTACCAGAGTCAATGTATCGTTTATTTCCTGATCAGCAGGGTATTTACCTGAATTTATTTTATTTCTCCAGAGTTCAAGTATGGGATGGATGGTGATGTCAAAGGCGCCCGCGCTGATCCTGCTGAAGTGAATTGATCGATTTATTACATAGATCAAATCAGAGGATGCCGTATCCAGACGTCCTTCTTTGTTCAAGCGACTGATTTCACTGTTGTTTTTATGGATATCCATCTGGTCCTCAATCCTTTTTATTTCGTCAAAAGCCAGATGCAATGCACCCTCAGAGCGGTTTTTAGGGCCGATAATCTGGATCGATACGATCGTGCCCATCGCCTGGCGACTTTCATCCTGTATACCGGCGCTGCTGTCCCCATGTTCAGTTGAAATGATGCTGAAAAATACCCCAACAATCAATAATAGAAACACTATTGCTATTTTTCGGGCGCTCATATTCATGTATCGATATTGATGATACGATATATCTATGTTATGCTGCGATCATAGACATGGTATCAACAATTCGATAGATTTAAATATGATAGATTTTAACATAATTATGACAACACCTTCATGACGGGGGGCATATATGGCAAAATTTCAATTCTTGTTGCCGCTGGATGAATCAGTGCATACAGAGATTGCTGCAGATAACGCTATAAAAATTACGAAGATGTATAATGCGGATGTTTCGACTGTGTACGTTGTGGACAC
>CBFFLL010000077.1:0-11655 GCA_965642175.1 Candidatus Methanoperedens nitratireducens
CCCAGGGAGGGTTATATCGAGTCGCACAGGCTTGAGAAGGAGGATCTTGAGTTTGCAGTGCAGCGCCGTGAAGTTACAATAAGGAACCTGGAAGTTGAGCTTGAGAAAAAAGATGTCGAGATAAGCAAGCTCAAAGAAATTATGCAGGAACTTGAGTTTCAACTTAATGAAAGCAGGGATGAGGTTAAAAATCACAGGATTTACAGGGGGGTACTGGAAGAAAATATCACGTTAAAAAAGGTTAGCTTTTATAAAAGATAATGTGACATTATAAATCATGTTATTTACATTGTAATCAAAAGAAACATTTAAATAGCGGTTTTTGCATATACTATTGCAATAGATGTGATGTGCCATATAACATTTATTTGGAGACTTACTTGAAAACTATACTGAAGAGTCATCTTTACACACCTGATTGGCTTACTTCGTATGAGAGGGACATTGCGGGTGAGATAATTCTCAGCAAGGAGCCGGGTGATGTATTAAGGGAATACAGGACTAGATATGGCATGTCTCAGGAAGAACTCGGAGAATTAATGGAGTTAAGGCGTGAATCCATTTCGCGCCTTGAAAACGGCAGCGTGACTCCGACGTTTCGTTTTATGAAGTCGTTCATCAGCGCTGTGGCTCTTATCGAGGCTATCAGGGTTCAAAGAGCGCAGAATAAGGAAATAAATGTTCATTTACTTGAAAATATCGCAAGAGAGTCAGGTTTTTCGATCGAAAAACTGCCTTTCCTGCTGAAGCTTGCTGTTGAAAGTTATGATAAAAAACTCATTAAGATCAGGAAATCGTTAAAGGTGAAATAATATGGCAGATGATATGGTCGTATGGCTTGAAGAAGTTGGAAAAGAAGATATAGCGATTGTAGGCGGCAAGGGCGCAAGCCTGGGGGAGATGATACACGCTGAACTCCCCGTACCGCAGGGATTTGCGGTCACTGCCCAGGCGTTCAGGCGTTTCATTGATGAAAATGGTATAGTTGAAACCCTTTTTGGCTCACTTGAAGTGGACGTTGATGATGCTGATATCCTTCGAGAAGCAGAAAAAACCGCAAAAAAGATCATATTTGATGCAAGTATCCCTGGGGATATAGAAAAGAGCATCAAGTCAAAATACAGGGAACTGTGCAAGAAAGAAGGCAGGGAGGTTTTCGTGGCAGTGCGCTCAAGCGCTACAGCCGAGGACCTGCCCGATGCCAGCTTCGCCGGCCAACAGGATACATTCCTCAATATCAAAGGAGAAGCAAATGTGGTCGAGGCTGTGAAAAAATGCTGGGCGTCGCTCTATGGCGCAAGGGCTATTTACTACCGCGTTAAGCAGGGATTTGACCATAAAAAGGTGAACCTTTGCGCTGTGGTCCAGATGATGGTGGACGCGGAGAAAGCTGGAGTCTTGTTCTCGTCCCATCCGTCAACAGGTGAACCCCTTACTATCATCGAGGGAGCATGGGGACTGGGTGAGAGCGTTGTATCAGGTTCGGTTTCTCCGGACTATTACGTTATTGATAATAGGAATAAAAAGATCATTGAGCGCAAGATAGCCACGAAAAATATCATGCATATCAGGGACCCAAAGACAGGTAAAACCGTGGAGATCCCCCCGCCTGATGATAAGAAAAACGCGAAGGTGCTTGATGACGATGAGATACGCAAGCTTGTTGAACTCGGAGAAATAGTAGAAGAACTCTATGGCATCCCGCAGGATGTGGAATGGGCTATTAAGGACCATGAGATATTCATGCTCCAGTCAAGACCGATAACTACCATAAAACAGAAAAAAGAGACAAAAGAGAAGGTAGCGACATCAGCGATCCTCGAAGGGCTGGGCGCTTCACCAGGGATGGCATACGGTGAGGCAAAGTTTGTGGCAGATGCAACTGATCTTGGAAAGGTGAAGGACGGGGATATTCTTGTCGCTGTCATGACCACTCCTGACATGGTGCCTGCAATGAAGCGCGCTGCGGCTATCGTGACTGATGAGGGCGGGATGACCTGCCATGCTGCGATCGTGTCGCGCGAGTTGGGCTGCCCTGCTGTTGTAGGAACGAGGAATGCCACCAAGTTACTGACAGACGGTATGAAAATAACAGTGGACGGCGAAAAGGGGCTTGTATTTGAAGGAAAGAAAGAGGTGGCTGCGGCGCCAGCTGCACAGCCGCATGCATCTGTGTCGTTCGCAAGATCAAAACCGATTACTGCAACAGAGGTGAAGGTGAATGTCTCGATCCCTGAAGCCACGGCCAGAGCCGTTGAGACACAGGCTGACGGCGTGGGGCTGCTCCGTATCGAGCACATGATACTCGGTCTTCCAAAGCACCCAAAGCAGTATATTAAAGAAGGAAAAGCTGACGAATATGTGAATGAACTTGTATCGCGCATCCAGACTGTTGTGGATGCTTTTTACCCGAAGCCTGTGTGGGTGAGGACACTTGATGCCCCTACAGATGAGTTCAGGGCGATGGAAGGCGGCGAGGGCGAGCCCATTGAACCGAATCCCATGCTTGGATTCAGGGGCATCAGGCGCGATCTTATCGATACTGAGCACTTTGAGCTTGAAGTGAGGGCTTTCAAGGAGCTTATCAAGCGCGGTTTTACAAATATGGGTATCATGATACCACTTGTGCAGCATCCTTCTGAGTTTAGAAGGGCAAAAGAGTTCATGCGTGAAAAAGGCATTGATTTTAATAAGACTGAAATCGGGATAATGGTTGAGATACCTGCCGCAGCCCTCATTATCGACCAATTCATTGCCGAAGGGCTTGACTTTGTGAGCTTCGGCACAAATGATCTCACACAGTACACGCTTGCAGTGGACAGGAACAATGAGCATGTAGCGCACCTGTATAATGAACTGCATCCAGCTATTATGAAGCTGATCGAGCATGTGATCATCGAGTGCAATAAAGCAGGGGTAAAGACCAGTATCTGCGGGCAGGCAGGTAGCAATCCGAAGGTTGTGAAGCGCTTAGTTGAACTTGGTATTACGAGTATCTCTGCGAATATTGATGCTGTGGAGACTGTGAGAGATATGGTGGCAAGGACTGAGCTGCAGTTGCTGCTGAAGGGGGCGAGGGAGAGGAAGAGTTAAATGGAAAGGCTATTAGGGGCTGATCCGACGATTAACGATAAGATTTTCAAAAAAGAATGGAAAATACGGATTAAAAATATCTGCAAGCCATGTTGGGAGTTGAAGTACTGTCCCTATCGACCGTTGAAGATTTTCCATTACTTGGTCCAACGAGACAAGAAGCAATCGAACATAATAATTTTATTGTAGACCAATTCAAAAAGTGATTTGGCAAAAGCATGTTCAGTTTTTGGTCACCTTTGTCCCGTGTTTTTTGTAAATGAAAAGTTCACAGAAACAAATGAATCGACTTATTCTTTCGAAAATAGGAACTTTCAAGATTATCTTGCATCGAAAGATCGAAGGGAAAATCAAGACCAGAACAGGAATCGATGTTGGCTTAATCGATTTGATAACCTTGAGCAACGGGAAACAGATAGAACCGCCTAAGTTCTTGAGAGCATCCGAAGATAAACTAACATCGGAACAGAGGCGGTTAAGCCGGAAAAAGAAGGGATCAGGAAGATAGTTGAATTCGTTAATCCATCAGGAACATCACAGACCTGTATTTGTGGTTTCAGTGTCCAGAAAGACCTTTCAGTGAGGGTACATATTTGTCCTTCATGTGGTCTTGTCATGGGAAGAGATCAAGTGTCTGCGATATTAATAGAGAATAGACCAGGCTGTACCGTAGGAACTACGGGAATTCAAGATCGTCAAGGACTCTCAAGCAGAGAGCCGATGCAGGGGACATCAATGTTGCAGTTGAAGTGCTCAGGAATACATCTTCTCTTGTAAAAAGCCCAGCACCAGACACTGTATATAAGAATGCCAATATCTGGGTTGGGACCTACGGATTCGCAACACCCACGAACATAAATCACGTAGAGATAACCTTCAGAGTGCCTAAATCCTGGGTAGAATCCAACAACATTGATCCAGACTCCATAACTATGATGCATTACCAGGCGTTTTTCTCCGCATGCCATAACAGGCAAAAAATCATATAGTGGAAGCTTTAACTCGATACCCCAGACGACTGTAATTTCAGAATCTCAACACACGGAAAAACAAGTAAACACTGCTGGAAATGAGGCAGAAATTCCTGGAAACCCAAGCAAATATCTCATTGTTGGTATAGTAATAGGTATAGTAATAAATGCCACTTTAATTTATAACATGAGAAAACCAAAAGAAAAGGATATTTTCAATTAAGCGCAATTCGATCTATCAGGATTTCTGTTGAATAAGGTCAAGCAATTGTTTACCGCTTGTAATAACATTATGCACGTAGTGCTCCTGCTTTTCATTAAGATCCCCTGGTGTTTTTATCTTCATCAGTTCTGAGAACCCTATAATGGAGTTCAATGAGATACGCAACTCATGGTCAATGTTCGCAACAAAGTCTGCTTTCTTTTTATCGGCAGGCAATATATTGCATATGATCTTTCTTTCAATGCCCCTGTTGCCAATAAGCTCTATTCCATGGTTATTAATAATAAATGAGTGAGGCATTTCATTAACCTTTGTCAATCTCATTTTCTGTATCTTGATATTGGATGTCGGGTAAGGATCCAACTCATTTATCAGTTTTTTATCAAACAAGATAATTCCGTCCCCCATAAAATCAAATTCGTCAAATTCCCCGGCGCTGCGACCAGTCTTCTTTTCAGTTATAGCCAGACAGGTTATTTTCTTTTCCTTTATCTCTTTCAGGATATTTCGCCATTGAGGGGATCTTCTGAAGTCGCTTACATCAGAAAAGATATTTAATGAATCAAATACTATCCTTTTTGGCTTGAATATATCAATGATCTCGATTATCTCCTCGGTTGAAAACCTGCTGAAACCGAATATCTCAAGATAACCCTTATCTATATATTCTCCAATGTTCCACCCATAACGGATAGTTTGCTTAACAAGCTGTTCTGTCATCTCCTCGAATGAGAAAAAAATACATCGTTCATTATTTCTTATCCCTTCCATCAGAAATTGCAGTGAAAAAGTTGTCTTACCCGTCCCCGGGGGCCCTGTTACAATTGTAAAAAAGCCCTCAGGTATGCCCCCCTCAATTAGCCCGTCAAAGCCCAGGATCCCGGTATTCACTCTTTTTATAATTCTGCTGATGCTTTGAGTGTCAATTTTTTCTTTAAAGCGGAGTTTGTCCATTCCCATAAGGGCGCGTTCAAGTACCGTGTTCTTCGAGCCGAGTTCGTTCTCATAGCGTTCAAGTATCCTCATTGCGTCAATACTGAGAGTTGTGTGTATTGGTTGTTTTGCGCGCATATTGTCATCTCGGATAGATTTTAGTAAATAGGTCAAAAATAATTAAACAGCAATATTCATATGCGTTGATTCGTGGTTGTTCATGATCATAATTATACTATTTAATGTCATAATATATCTATATTGTCATTTAAATTGGCATGATCCTGATTAATATATACATAATAAACATGATAGTTAGTTAAATTATCGTCTTTTTATTTTAGCTCGTGTAATTAATGCATTCATCAAGCTTCCAACCCAAATTTTAAATAAAGATAATTCAATATCAAGGTCATGAAATGCCTGGTAACCGGCGGCGCCGGATTTATTGGTTCGCACATTGTACGTCGTTTTCTTGACTCAGGACATGAGGTTGTATGTCTGGATAATTTCGACCCGACGTATGCCATCGAAACCAAAAAAGCTAATATTGCTCCTTTTTTTGAATTTGACAATTTCGAATTTGTTGAAGGAGATATCCTGAACAGGGAACTTGTGAATAAGTTAACTTCGGACATCGAGTACATTTTTCATGAAGCAGCCCTGATCTCAGTCGTGGAAAGCATGAACGATCCGCAAAAAACAATAGAGATCAATACGATCGGGACCCTGAACATTTTAGACGCAGGAAGAAGAAACAATGTCAAAAAAGTCGTTTTGGCATCATCAGCCGCAGTATATGGGGATTCACCGGTTTCCAAAAAAAAGGAAGATATGACCCCACACCCAAAGTCCCCTTATGCCATATCCAAACTTGACTGTGAATATGCCGCCAGGATCTATTATGAAGAGTACGGATTGAAAACAACTTCACTGCGGTATTTCAATGTTTACGGACCAAGACAGGATGTCACTTCACCTTATGCATCAGTTATGCCGATTTTCATAAGGAAAGCGTTGAGAAATGAGGATTTGATAATATACGGCGATGGATCGCAAACACGTGATTTCATATTCGTAAAGGATATTGTCCATGCAAATGAACTTGTCATGTCAAAGGGGGAAGGTATGACATTTAACGTGGCAAGCGGTAATGCTTCATCAATAAATGAATTGGCAGATAAAATAATAAAATTGACTGACTCAAACTCGAATATTGTGTACAGGGAACCCAGAAGAGGCGATATTTTGCATAGTCTCGCTGATATCAGTAAGATAAAGAATATCGAGTTTAAAATTGGATATGACCTTGAAAAAGGTCTTGAAGAAACAATAAAATATTTTACCTGAAATACATACACAAAATTACTGCCTGCTTCTTGATGTATCGTCTTAAATTCAGTAACCTTTACATATATCCGAAACCATAAGAACATTATATGAGGTGTTATACTGAAACAGCGACAGAAAACCAGTCCAGTGCCTGAGGAATTCACAAGGGTCAGAATACCCCAAAAAAGCGCCAACGAGGTGCTAGCTACAGTTGAATCCCTTTTGGGGGCAAACAAAATAAGGGCCAGGTGCATGGACGGTGTTGTGAGGCTCGCTCGCATTCCAGGGAAGATCAAGAAGAGGATCTGGATGATGGAAGGGGATATCGTTATTGTCGTACCCTGGTCTTTTCAGAACGAAAAGGCTGATATCGTCTGGAAATACAGCGGTCCGCAGGTGAACTGGTTGCAGCGGAAGGGATTATTAAAGAGTTAAGTGGACTGTATGGTAAGTGACGGCAAAATTCGCAGGATGGATGAAAAAGTCGACGAATTCCGGATGCGAATAAAGGATTCCAGCCAGAGAGCGGTATTTAGCGATGTATTTGATGATGCGACGCTGATGGCTCTCTATGGTCTTGCGAAAAAAGGTTATATAGATGCCATGGGGGGTTCGGTAAGCACCGGAAAGGAGGCAAATGTTTTCCATGCTATCTCAAAAGAATATGGAGAGATCGGAGTCAAGATATTCATGATGTCGACTGCGAATTTCAATGCCATGAAAGAGTACATTCTGGGAGACCCGCGGTTTATGGGGATAAAACATGCAAAAAAAGATATCATACTTGCATGGGCGAAAAAAGAGTTCAAGAACTTAAAACGCGCAAAAGAAGCAGGTGTGCGCGTGCCTGAGCCGTATGTCGTGAAACGCAATATCCTGCTAATGGAATTCATGGGAAAGGATGGCATACCGATGCCCCAATTAAAAGATGTGATATTATCGCAGGATGATGCAGAGCGTATCTTTAAAAAAATCATTGAATATATGAACCTTCTGTACTGGAAGGCAGAACTTGTCCATGCTGATCTTTCCGAGTACAACATCCTGGTGGATTTGAATGACATATCCCCTGTGATAATAGACATGGGTCAATCCGTGACAACAGAACATTTTAACGCAGAAACGTTCTTGATACGTGATGTCAATAATATAGCCCGATATTTCAATAAACTAAATATAAGGATTAACGAAGAAGAAATGATGACAATGATTAAGGAGAGAGAAAAATGAATGAGCATATTAAAATACCGCTTGAAAGGGTCGCGGTCTTAGTAGGACCCAAGGGCAGCGTCAAGGGCCTCATTGAAGAGGGATCGACCGCCCAACTGAATATAGATAGCAGTACAGGGGGTGTGGAGATCATGGAGCCAAAAGACCCGATAAAGGGACTGCGCGCCAGAGAGATCGTCCATGCAATTGCGCGGGGTTTCAGTCCTGAGAAAGCCCTGAAGCTGCTGGATGATGATCTCCTGATGTTTGAGACCATTGACATGTCAAATCTTGCAAGGACTGAAAAAGATATGCAGAGGTTAAAAGGACGCATCATCGGCAGGGAAGGGAAGACTCGCGAGGTATTTGAGGCTATGACAGGAGCGCGCATCTCAGTCTATGGAAAAACCGTTTCACTGATAGGGTATCCTGAACAGAATTCTGTGGCAAGGACAGGTATCGATATGCTTTTAAAGGGTTCGACGCACGGTCCAGTGTACAAGTTCCTTGAGAAAAAGAAAACCGACCTGAGAAATGTGAAGATGGGATTTTGAATTATTTTAGAACATTGCTGGCAGCTTCAACGCCTGGCCCCATCTTCTTAACCACATCGTTCTTGTGCAGCACTAACTCAACGACCTGGATCGTGCTCAATATGTCAAGTTTGCTGATGTTGCCCATGCTTCCTATCCTGAAGATCTTACCTTCAAGCGGCCCCTGACCACCAGATACCTGAATTCCAAGTTCCTTTATCCCTCCGCGCAGTTTCTTGTCGTCAATGCCTGTGGGAATTTTCATGGCTGTCACCGTGTTGGAATACGCGCAGTATTTGTTCAACTGCGGGAACATATCTATATTCATTGCGCCCGCTGCTGCGCGAATAGCTTCCGCGAACTTTGCATGGCGCTTGATGCGCGCATCAAGCCCTTCTTCCTTCACGATTTTCAGCGCCTCATGGAGTGCAAAGAATAGCGGCACTGCCGGAGTATAGGGGGTCTCTGGACTTTCCTTATTTGCTGATTTCCTGTAGGCCTTGAGGTCCATGTAATAGGGAGGTTTCTCAACTATTGCATCCCACGCTTTCTTGCTAACCGAGATGGCTGACAGACCGGGCGGAGCGCCAATGCACTTCTGCGATCCGACAACAGCGAGGTCTACGCCCCATTTGTCCACCTGGACATCATCCCCGCCTATTGTGGTCACGCCGTCCATGATGAAAAGTGCCCCGTATTTTTTCGCCAGTTCGCCAACCTCTTTTGCCGGGTTCTTGATGCCAACAGAAGTATCGTTATGCACGAGGGTCACTGCTTTAGCGCCTTGTGCAAGCGCATTTTCGACCTGATCTAACTCAATGGATTCTCCTTTTGTCCAGTCGAACTTGACAGGCCTGACCTTTCCGTAGCGCTCGCCAATTTCCCTGAACCGCTCGCCGAATTTCCCGTTCTCAATGGTGACAAGGGCATCATCCTCTCCGATGACGTTACTGACAGCAGCTTCCATGGCGCAGCTTCCAGAACCGCTTATAACGTACATGTCGTTCTTTGTGCCGAAAAGCTCCTGAAGTGTTGTTCTGCATTCGCTGTACATGCTCCCAAAATCCTTGCTTCTGTGACCGATTATGGGTTTTGACATGGCGCGAAGTATTCTGGGTGCTACCGGCACAGGACCGGGTATCATAAGAAGTGTGTTTTCGAGGTTCATAATATATTCCTGGAATTAAAATTTAATAACTTTTGGGCTAATACAACTAACTTTTATGTATATTTTATGTAATAACTGTGGTTATGAAGGATAAAATTCCTTGCGAAATGATTCCCAATCTGAAAATTGTCGTATTCGATATACAAAGAAATATATAAGAACAGCGACAATATTACTCTTGTCGAAGGTAAACTATGTCAATTCTTGATGTAACAGAAGATCAGATATTTCACACTCTAGGTAAAGGAAGAGACCCAAATTATAAGCAAATTGAGAAAGTCAGGCCTATAATGCCTGTCATTAAAAAAATTTACACCCCAACACAGCCAGTAAAAGCCCAGGCTGTCCAGGAATCTGTGAAACTGGTCCCTTCACCTGAGGTTGAAGAGTCTATAAATAAACTCACGAATGAACTATCATATTTAAACAAAAGCGTAGGCGGGATACAGACAATGATAAAATTGTATATTTTCCTTTTTGCGCTTACCCTTATAATATTTGTCGGACTGCTGGGATTGTATATAAAATATTACAAACCACTATAATCCAGCCATTTGACCGATATTTTATTGTACTGGCATTCTTAAGTTGAGGCTATGAAATACATCGTACTTGTAGGCGACGGGATGGCGGACTATCCCCTTCCGGAACTTGGCGACCTCACGCCTCTTCAGGCTGCGAATACTCCGAATATGGATTTTATTGCAAAACACGGGAGGAACGGAACAGCCCAGACCGTCCCGGACAGCATGCCGCCTGGGAGCGACGTTGCGAACCTTTCCATCATGGGTTATGACCCTGCGCAGTATTATTCAGGACGCGGACCTCTTGAAGCCGCAAGTATCGGCGTACCTCTTGCAAAGGACGACATAGCCTTCAGGTGCAATCTCATAACAGAAAAGGACGGGCTTCTGGCTGATTACAGTGCAGGGCACATCTCAAGTGAGGAAGCCCGGATCCTTATTCAAGCTGTAGATTCTGAACTTGCAAAGGATTGCAGGTTCCACGCAGGCGTGAGCTACAGGCATCTGCTGATCATGAAGCAGGGAGAGAAAGCAATATGTACACCACCTCATGATGTTGTGGGGCAGTCAGTGGATGATGTCCTTCCGCGAGGAGAGGATTCTGATATCCTGATCGACCTTATTAGGTCATCAAAACCAATTCTTGAGATGCATGAAATAAATATGGATCGAAGGAAAAACGGCAAGAATATCGCGAACCTTATCTGGCCGTGGGGGCAGGGAAAAGCGCTTGAAATGCCGAGTTTCAGGGAATTATTTGGCGTAACAGGTTCGGTAATATCTGCTGTAGACCTGCTCAAGGGGATCGCTAAATCAGCAGGTCTTGATGTCATTGATGTTCCCGGCGCGACAGGCTATCTTGATACCAACTTCTCTGGCAAGGCTGCTTATGCCCTCGACTCGCTAAAAGAGCGGGATTTCGTTTTTGTCCATGTTGAGGCGCCTGATGAGGCTGGACACATGGGTGATTTGGAGGCGAAGATGAAAGCCATCGAGGATTTTGATGAGAAAGTTGTGGGAGGGATGCTGAACGAGCTCGGAGGATACGGAGAATTCAGGATATTATTGCTTCCCGACCATCCCACACCCATTCCTATCAGGACGCACACAAGGGAGCCTGTTCCTTTTGCTCTATATTCTTCAACAGAGAAAGCAGATTATGTGGACAGGTTCGATGAGTTCTCGGCAAAGGACGGGGTATTCGGGCTTGTGGAGGGGCACAGGCTGATGGGGATGCTGATGAAACATGATGTAAAAGGTATTCAGGAAAAAGGAACCGCAGATAAACGCAGATGAACGCAGATTTGTTGCCATGCTTTCTGATAAATCATATTGATATCTCGATTACGACATAAATTATTACAGGTAAAATGTAAAGTTTTGCGCGCCCGAAATCACGATGCGTATCTGTGTTTATCAACGTTCATCTGCGGTTACTTTGGCAGATGCAACAAAAGTTACATAAATCAGCGCGCTTGAAAGAACACTGATTTGAGTTATTCTATTTTTTTCAAAATTTTGCCATGTTATTTTCATGTAATTCCTTAGCTTTGCAGGATTGCGGTTCATCCCCACGCGGGTGGGGAACTCATTTGATATGTTACGTTGCTGTCAGTCCAGTTCGGTTCATCCCCACGCGGGTGGGGAACTCCTCATCTGCTTCTATGTA
>CBFFLL010000078.1:0-3141 GCA_965642175.1 Candidatus Methanoperedens nitratireducens
ATCTTGGGGCTAATACCTCAACAAAAGGTGCGCTATGGGCTCTACTCGACATACGCGCGGATCAGTGAAAATCTGTCTAATTATCAAAAAAAGGGTATGCAAAGCATGCCCTATACCGTGTAAACTGAGGTTTGGATTTGTAAAGCGTTGGATTGCATATCCGATTATTCTATTGCTAATTGGCTTTGGTGGCTATTTGATAGGGACGCAATCTGCAAAAAGTTAACTGAAAGCGACGGTGGATAAAAAACGGCTAATTGACAAGAAATGATACAATGCCCCCGTGCCAGCAGATTTTTATAAGATTAAGCAATCTATGAATTTATTATGATTAAGGGGGTAAAACAATATGAGTACGCGGATCACCAAAAGTAAAACCGATCGCGAAATTGATGGTGTTTGCGGGGACTTCGAGATCCACGATCTGTCCGGATTCAAAAAAAGGACCATGCTGGTGAGGAGAAAACAGTTCTTTTTTTCATTACAAGATGAAATTGGCAACAAATCACATGATCACCCATATCCCCGCAACAGTTGCAGCAGTCCCTAACACGATCTCCGGACTTATCTTCTCCTTAAGAGTCACAAGCGCTATCAGGCTTGAGAGAAGGGGGGTTATCGCTGCAAGGCTTGTGGCTTTTGCGGCGCCTATGAGTGTCATGCTATTAAAGAAAAAGTAGCTGCCTATGCCCATTCCGGCTATCCCTCCAAGCCCCAGAAGTATGTACGCTTCCCTCCTGAACCTGAAGATGGCGGCAGGACCACTTTTTAAGGAATAAACAGCATACAGCAAAGCAAGCGGCAGGGGCATGCTTATCAGGACTGACTGTAACGGGTCAACCTCATTCAGACCAGTCTTTGTCGCTACCACCGAGAAAGCGTACAAGAACGCTGATAGCACCGCGAAGGAAACGCCAAGCTTCACGTTCTTCTCGTTCCCTGTATTATGTCCCCTGCTCAAAACCCATACCCCAACCACGATCATGGCAGTCCCTGCCACAACATTTGGGTGTATATTTTCATGAAGCAAAAGGGCGCTTAGAAGTATGGTGAGAAGCGGGAAAGTGAACAGGATAGGAATGAACCTTGAAACAGATGTGTTCTCAAGCCCTTTCATGTAAGCTATGCCGCCAAATATGAGCCGCAACAGTCCCCCAAGGTTCAGGAACGCAAAGCCTGCTAGAGTAAAATCAAAATCCCAGCCTCGGATAAAAAGGTATATGACCAGGACGAACAGCATCGCAGATAACGTGCGTATCAGCACTGCGGGTATCGCGCCTGCTTCGATGCCTTTCTTGTAGAATACCGCTGCCACTGACCAGCAAATTGCTGCAGCAAGCGCGTAGAGTTCGCCAGATATCACGCAGGGATAAATGTAACTGGGGATATTATTACTTATTGTCAGCCTGGGATGTTCGTATGTAGAGTATGTTCATCAAAAGCTTTATCAATAAATCAATACCTTAAGGATAATCCCGTTTAAGATTATCGGTGATACTTATATGACCCAAAAGACAAAAGGAAAGAAGAAAAGACTGGGAAAAGCCCAGAACCAGAACCAGCGCGTTCCGGCATGGGTTATCGTTAAGACCAAGAGAAAGGTCATGACCCATCCGAAGAGACGCCACTGGAGACGCAGCACGCTGGATGTTTAAGGTGATTTAAATGGCAGACATTGAAAGAATATATACCATCCCGCTTAATGATGCAAGGAAAGTACCACGCTGGAAAAGAGCTGAATGTGCAGTAAGGAAAGTACGGCAGTACCTTTCAAAGCATTTAAAGACAGACCTTAAAGAAGTAAAGATCGACAGGACGGTCAATGAGAAGCTCTGGGAAAGAGGTTCCATGAAGCCACCATTGAAAGTTCGTATTCGAGCGGTCAAATTCGAAGCAGGCGGCGTACAGGCAGAGCTTGCTGAGGAATGACACGGGGGAAATTATAGTCGAGATCAAGCGAAGGTTAAATATTTCAGGTACGTCTGTGCTGGGTGTTTTTGGCACCTGCACAGAGGATCATGTTTTTGTTCCGCCTGACATATCTGATGAAATGTTGAATGACCTTGAGGTATCACTTGGCGTGAAAGGTGTTCGCATTTCAGTAGGAGGAAGCTCTGTTGTCGGTTCACTTATTGGCGGGAACAGCAATGGATTAGTAGCAGCAGGTTTCATACTTGACAGGGAGATCCGAAAGATCAGGAAATACACCCGGGTTTCTAAATTATCCGGTGGCCTGAACGCATCCGGGAATCTTATTCTTGCGAACGATAATGCAGCGCTGGTGCATCCTGATCTCTCAAATAAAGCGGTCGGAATGATAGAGAAAGCGCTTGGCGTTGATGTCAGGAAAGGCACTGTTGGCGGGCTGAAGACTGTGGGTATGGCTGGTATAGCCACTAACAAAGGTGTACTTGTGCACCCTAAAACCACAACGAACGAAATAGCAGTTCTTGAAGACCTTTTTAAACTACCGGTAGACATCGGTACAGTAAATTTTGGATCGCATCTTGTCGGTTCCGGGATACTGGCTAACAGTAAGGGGTACGTGGCCGGGGAAGACACTACAGGTCCTGAGCTTACAAGGATTGAGGACGCGCTGCGGTACGAGTGAAACCTCAGATAGATATTTAATCTTTCTAAAAACATCAGGGATACATGAAATGTCCCACTTGCGGCAGCAACTGCGTCAAGGATCCTGAAAAAGTTCTGGACGAATTGTTCCAGATGTATCTGGCATGCAAGTCATGCCCTCCAGACCCGCTATTTGACAAAAACGCGCCGCTATATGAAAACATTGACTCAGCGACAGGAAGATGCCAAAAATGTGAGAGGCGGCATCTTGACCACGTTATAGGTCATGTGCTGACCATCCTTAAGGAAAGCGGTCTTTTTCCAGTGGAAGCCTCATTGAAAGAAGTAGGGACTCCATTAATTACTTTTGGATATCAGGTGCCCTATCCTCCGCGCCTGCCTGAAAAAAGCCTTGTCCTCATCATGGATTCAATTACTGAAGAACTTGCAGGTAAGATAACAGCGAATGTTCCTGAGATTAAAGGCGTGATAAAAAGGAAAGGCCTCCCTTCAAAGAGCATCGGAATTCGTGACACCGACAGTACACCTCATACGTATGAACTGCTTTCA
>CBFFLL010000078.1:3151-6495 GCA_965642175.1 Candidatus Methanoperedens nitratireducens
ATGCGACATGCGCTGCGACATAGTAGCATCGACTTTCGGCGAACTGTGTATATATAAGAACCAGTCAACCACTCACATCGAGTTCAATAACACCAAAATAAAAAAAATTGAGGCGCTGTATATTAACGGGGAACTGGATAACACAGTCGTGGTGGATGGCTTTTGCGGTCCGGGCACTCTCGGGCTGTTGTGCGCCCTGGGCGGGGCGAAAAAAGTGATACTCAATGATGCCTGGCTTCCTGCAGTGCAAAATGTGATTTTGAACATTAAGGCCAATTCGAAGCTGCTTGGTGTAAATATCGAATTTGAGCTAACGGGGCATGATAAACTTATAGGAAAGGAACCGGTGCTAATGGCCAAAGCCGGAGGAAACACAGAGATCCTGGTCTATCACGGTGACATCAGGAAACTTGCAGGTGCAGATGGAGAATGTGATATATGCCTTATAGATACATTCCCCTCAGTGAACCCTGCGGAATATGTATCCCTTTGCAGGGACTTTGCTAAAAAAACAGTGATAATCTAAACCCTGCAGCACACATGGGAAAGGACTATCAGGCTTGTGGAATATTTTCCCTCATATTGGTGACCATTTGCACTTAGAAGTGATACGTAATAATCCAGTAACCTCTGGACAGCCTTTTCAAGTTTATAATCGTGGTATATAATGATCTCGTTATCAAATAATTCGATCTTTTCAATTAATTGCATTGATTCATGCGTTTTCTTTAAAAGATCAAGGAATTCCTGGTGCTGTATGCTGGAAATGTGTTGTTTGGCTAGCGATTCAAATAATCCTCTATCAATGAACACGTTCCCTGCAAGTATCTCTTCGTACTGGTCTTTATGCATGGATACCACATTATAATTCATCGACCTGTATATTTCAATAAGGTTTTTCCAGAAATCTTTTCTTGAAGCGACCTCATTCACTGCATCTTTTAAATAACCGAAATGCTCACTTGCGGCAAAGCATCGTATTCCTTCCTTCGGCTTTTTCAGATCTATGCGAACAGAGGTAGCGCGTCCGTGAATGACATCAATGTCAAGACCTTTGTTATAGACCAGGAACATTATCACAAGCTGTGCGAGAAAATCCCGGTAAAGTTGGTTATCGCCTTTAATAGTCACGGTTGCGGTTTCAGGATCAATATTGTCCATGCAGAATATTGAGACCTCGCAGTTCCAGCCAGATTCTCGACTGATGGCATTGATCTGCTTATCAAGTTCAGATATGGTGCTGATCTTCAGCGGGTCCAGTAAATCATCCAGTATTTCAGGGTCAATCGGGATTCCTTTAGTCCATTTTAACATCCACTGGAATACCGGGCTGGTGATAAGGACATTTTTTCCTGATTCTATTGATTGCTCGCGTTCGGTCAGTTTTTTTGTTTCAGTGGTAATACTTGATATCGCTTTTTCGACAGTACCATATTGCTGCAGTACAAAGTCTGCTATATCAACTGAATCCCTGATAGCTGCGCTCAGGTTCCCCTCATTTTTATTTAGAAGTGGCTCAAGTTTCTTAAGATGGTCGTTTTCCAGGGTTATGTTCTTCCTTATTATCATGCTATCTGTGTCATCATAGTTTCAAATGCGTCGATCGCAATAAATCATTATAAATTAATATTTGAATTAGTAGTACTTGAATGTTACTCAAATAGTAAAAGGATATTTAACAGTGCTACGATATAATTAATTTAAGGGAATATATCACAACCTGGTGAAGTAAATTATGGGCGGGTTGGGGAGTGGTCTAATCAAGTCTATTGCATATTTTTTTATATCCTGCCGTTTAATAAGACCACAGTGAAATAACAATGGTACGCAGGATAGAAGTTGGTTTTAAAACTGGAATGAGAGATGCGCTGGGCGAAAGCATTAAAAAAAGGATAGTTGAAGACCTGCGTATTAATGTGGATTCAGTAAGGACTATCGAGGTATATACCATAGATGCCGCTCTCTCGCCCGGACAGGTGAAACTTCTCGGAGAGAAAGTATTTGCCGACCCTGTTGTACAGGTTTTTTCAGACCGGCCGCTTGCTTCTGATTTTTCCTGGTTGATCGAGGTGGGCTATAGACCTGGCGTGACAGACAATGTGGGAGCCACGGCAAAAAAAGCATCAGAAGACGTACTGAAGACCAGTATTAATGGTGTATATTTTTCAAGACAGTATCTGATAAACGGTAACATTACAAAAGAAGATGCCGCTAACATTACTGGCGGGCTTCTTGCCAATTCACTTATCGAAAGATGGGAAATAATAAGCAGCAATGATTTTGATAAAGATAAAGGCATACATCTCCCGCTTCCAGTGGTCAAAGGAAGACATAGCCCATCAGTTTCAACTATCGACCTTGACATCAGCGATAACGAGCTGAAAGAACTCAGCAGGGTTCGGCTTTTTGCCCTGAACCTGCCTGAGATGAAAGCGATCCGGAGATATTTTGCAAAGACGAGGCAGGAAAGAGAAAATTTCGGTGTGGAGCTGCCAACTGATGTTGAGATAGAGGTGCTTGCACAGACATGGTCTGAACACTGCAAACATAAGATATTCAACAGCGAGATAACCTATATTGATGATAAGGGAACAAAGACAATAATCTCATTATTCAATACTTATATTAAACGGGCGACCCGTGAGATCAATAAACCATGGCTCGTGTCCGTTTTCACAGATAATGCCGGTGTGATAAAGTTCAACGACGAGCACAACCTTGTAATGAAGGTTGAGACACACAATACTCCTTCCGCCCTTGATCCGTATGGCGGTGCAATTACGGGTATCGTGGGCGTGAACCGCGATCCACTTGGCACAGGCATGGGTTCAAGGCTGATATTTAACACCGATGTCTTTTGCTTTGCCTCGCCGTTCTATGATAAACCCCTGCCTCCGAGGCTTTTCCATCCCAAGAGGATATTCGAGGGCGTGCGCCGGGGGGTAGAGCACGGCGGGAACAAGAGCGGTATCCCCACAGTGAACGGCTGCATAGTGTTTGACGACAGGTACCTCGGCAAACCGCTGGTATATTGCGGCACAGGTGGGATAATGCCCTCTACAATTAACGGAAAACCGTCGCACATCAAGGAGATAGATCCCGGCGACCTCATTGTAATGACCGGAGGACGCATCGGGAAAGATGGTATACACGGCGCCACATTTTCATCCCTTGAACTTGATGAGAATTCCCCGGTTACAGCGGTCCAGATAGGAGACCCGTTCACGCAGAAAAAGATGCTTGATCTCATTCTTGAAGCAAGGGATATCGGGCTTTACAATACCATTACTGACAACGGTGCCGGTGGTCTGTCATCATCGGTTGGCGAGATGGCTCAGCTTTCA
>CBFFLL010000078.1:6505-11544 GCA_965642175.1 Candidatus Methanoperedens nitratireducens
ATGCCCGCTGAAATACCCTGGTCTTGACCCCTGGGAGATACTGGTCTCAGAATCTCAGGAACGGATGACGCTTGCGGTTTCGCCTGATAAGATCGATGAGTTACTTAAGCTTGCAAGGACAAGGGATGTTGAAGCAACTGTTATCGGGACTTTTACTGATAGCGGCAAATTCCATGCAAAGTATGGCGGCAAAACTGTTGCGTATATGGATTTGGAATTTTTGCACAGCGGTCTTCCTGTCATGAAACTCAATGCACGCTGGGTAGCCCAAAAATTTGAAGAGCCGGTGCTGGGGACCGTGGACCTGACAGATGCCCTGAAAAACCTCCTGTCGCGCCTTAATATCTGCTCCAAAGAATATGTCATCAGGCAATATGACCATGAAGTACAGGCAGGGTCAGTTGTGAAACCGCTTACAGGAGATGGTCCAAGCGACGCGGCTGTCATACGTCCACTTCTTGACAGCATGGAAGGCGTGGTTGTGGCGAACGGCATCTGTCCGAGGTATGGCGACATTGATACATATCACATGACAGCATGCGCCATCGATGAAGCAGTGCGGAACCATATTTGCGTTGGAGGTTCCTTCGACCATCTTGCAGGTCTTGATAATTTCTGCTGGTGCGACCCTGTGAAATCAGATAAGAACCCGGACGGGGAGTTTAAAATGGCGCAGCTTGTACGGGCTAACATGGCGCTTTACGATTATACGAAAGCATACGGAGTCCCCTGCATTTCCGGAAAGGACAGCATGAAGAATGACTACAATATCGGCGGGCGCAAGATCTCCATTCCCCCGACTGTGCTTTTCTCGACTATCGGTAAGATAGATGACGCGAGGAAAGCTGTGACCATGGATGTAAAAAGGAATGGTGACAGGGTTTACGTGATGGGGATGACAAGGGACGAACTCGGAGGCTCGGAATATTTCGCCTCCCTTGGATATATCGGGAACGATGTGCCCAAAGTGAATGCTGCAACAGCGAAGCGCCTTTATGCATCTATTGAAAAAGCGATCCTTGAAGGCACTGTAGCTTCATGCCACGACTGCTCTGATGGCGGGCTTGCTGTGGCTCTGGCTGAGAGCGCATTTTCAGGAGAATTGGGGATGACAATTGAATTGACAAAAGTCCCGGTTGAAAATATAAAGCGTTCAGACACTATACTGTTCTCTGAATCCCAGAGCAGGTTCGTAGTGACAGTTGCGCCTGGTAAGGTCAAGAGGTTCGAGGAGATAATGAAAGGCAATGTGTTCGCTGACGTGGGCGAGGTTACAGCCAGGCAGGATTTCAGTGTGATGGACGGGGAGAAGGTAGTGCTTAGCGCAGGGTTAGATGAACTGAAAGAGGCATGGCAGAAGACGTTGCGGTGGTAGCATTATAGTTTCACTCCGCCAATTTCATATACAATCAATCTTATTATGACATGGAGTTCTAATCATGGCAAACGTATCTATTATCGGAAGCGAGAAATCAGGAAGGACGAGCCTCGCAGCAAAGCTTGGAAAGAAGGGGACTGAATCTGATATCACGCTTTATAATTTTGTAAAAGGAAATGACATTTACTCATTCGTGGACGCTATCGGCTATCCAGGCTCGATAAAATCACTAATCAATGCGATAAACCTGTGTGATATCGCCGTTGCCTGCGTCCCATCCACCGGACTTAATTCGCAGGTTGGAGAATGTATAGTGGCGCTTGACCTTCTTGGCAACAAGCGCGGGCTGTTCGTTATCACGATGGCCGACAAGTCAAATCCAATGGCGCTTGCTGAACTTTCTGAAAAGATAAAAGCCATCACAAAAGGCACGAACCTTGAAAAATGGGAAGTTGTCCCTGTCTCAACAACCACGTTCGAAGGGATAGATACGCTAAAGGAAAAAATATTTTCACTTGCTGATGAGGCAAAGAAAGCCAATGCAGCCCTTAACGACCTGCCGCCACGCATAATGGTAGACCATTTCTTCAATGTCACAGGCATAGGTACCGTGGTGCTGGGCGTCGTTATGCAGGGAACCATCAAGATGCACGACCAGTTCATTCTCTTCCCTGTCAAGAGACCAGCCGAAATACGCTCAATACAGAGCAATGACGTGGACTTGAAGACCGCACCTGCGGGAACGAGGGTCGGACTTGCCCTGAAAGGAGTTCAGTCAAAGGAATTCGACCGCGGTTATATCATGTCAAAGGATGAAACCGTTGCATCAAAGATCACACTCCAGTGCAGGCTGTCTAAATTCACCAAGCCTCTTGGTGTTGGCGACACTGTGCACCTGTTCGCAGGACTTCAGGACATGCCTGCGACCATAAGCAGCATATCTATTGAAGGAAAAGATGCTACGCAGGCGCAGGCAGGGTCTCTTTGCACTGTATCTATTGCAGCGCAGAATGATGTAGCATACAGTAAGAATGACCGTTTCCTTATCGCACAGCTGAATAACCCGAAACAGAGATTCGTGGCTGGAGGCGAGGTGAGACTATTATAAATGTTTCGAGAACAAACCGCTGAAAAAGGCGATGGTTCGACAGGATAACATGAGGGAAAGATATGGGTAAAAAGCAAATTTGGGGAACAGAGCATATTTATATAATTAAAACCATTGATTACTAAGGTAAGAAGGAGCAATAAATGACAAAAGTACTTGTGGTTGAAGATAATGCCACCAACCTGGAACTTGTGGTTGAATTGCTCACTTCTTGCGGCTTTACAGTTGATACAGCGGTGAACGGGGAAGAAGGGGTTAAGAAAGCGGAAAACAAGGTTTATGACCTGATAGTCATGGACATAGAACTCCCTGGAATGGACGGAGTTGATGCAATCAGGATCATCAAAAGCTTAACGGGTTATGAAAATACGCCAACGATCGCTTTAACAGCATACGCGATGAAAGGGGACAGGGAAAGATTCCTTGCCGCAGGGTTTAATGAATACATCCCAAAGCCGATATATATAGCCGATTTCACGAAAATGTTGAAGAAATACGAGGGTTTTTAATCCCACATTTATATTTAAGTCATTCGTAAAACTACGGCATGAGATACTTGCTACATAAATAGATAGATGGATTTAAGGGATAATCCGAGAATCTTAAATAAATAAAGAACTTTCAAAATGTCAGAATCCACCTATTATGAACTGTGCAACAACGTCGCCTTAGCTATAGAAAAGGCGGTTTCAGGGATAATAGGAAAACCAGAGGCAGGCGAGATGCTCCGCATTGGCGCAGACGGGACGCCTACAGAAAAGATAGATGAAGTTGCAGAGAACGCTGCGCTGCGAGTGCTGGAAAAAGACGGAAGATCGATGCGGTTCGTGAGCGAAGAACTGGGCGAAAAGATATTAGGGGACGAACCTGAATTCACTTTTGTACTTGACCCGATAGACGGCACTTTCAATGCCGTGAACAACATTCCTTTCTTCTGTGTACCAATCGCCATAGGAGGCTATGACCTGTCAGATATCAGCTACGGCTACGTGAAGAACCTTGTTATCGGTGATATCTATATTGCAGAGAGGGGAAAAGGCGCGTTTTTGAACGGTAAAAGAATTCATGTGTCAGATCATTCCAACCTTTCGGAATTAAGTGTTATATCCTACAGCCAGCGCCCCCATGCTCTTCCTATAAACAACCACAATGTCAGGAGAGTGAGGGTTTACGGCTGCGCTGCGCTTGAGCTGTGCTATATCGCATCAGGCATATTCGATGCCTTCATCGATATGAGAAACATGCTTCGCATTACGGATATAGCGGCAGCCAAACTGATAGTGGAGGAAGCCGGAGGTCGTGTTACAGATTGGAACGGAAATCTGCTTACAACTCCGCTTGATGTGAGACAGAGGGTGAACATGGTAGCCAGTAATGGACGTGCTCATGACAAATTACTTGAGCTTGCATATTAATGTAATAATATGAGAATAATTGAATTTGCGAAGTTCATGGTTTACAGTTAAAAGAAGGGGTAAATGAAATGAAAAAGATCGGGCTGATATCCAGATGCGACAGTGAGGAAGTGCTTGCTATGGTGAAAACCATACTTGCTCATCTTAGAGAAAAAGCCGAAGTTTTCATCGACCTTAAGACCGCAGAAAAAATAGATATTAAAGGCACACCTGTGGTGCAAATGAGGAAAAATGGCGTAGAATTCATCATCTCGATAGGAGGCGACGGTACAGTGCTGCGAGGCATCCAGAAGATGGATGACCCTCTTCCCGTGCTCGGTATCAACATGGGAACCATCGGTTTCCTTGTGGATGTGAACCCCAATGAGGCTCTTGAGGCGATCGATAAAGCGCTTTCAGGTTTTGAAATCGAAGAACGCGCGCGCCTCTCGGTAAAAGTCAATGATGAAATACTTCCTCATGCCACAAATGAAGTCGTGATCATCACAGCAAGCCCGGCAAAGATGATATCCTGCAGGATATTCGTGGATCAATGCAGGATGGAGGAATTAAGATCTGACGGGGTTGTATTCGCTACTCCTACAGGTTCTACTGCATACGCCATGAGCGCAGGCGGTCCTATTGTTGATCCGCGCGTGGACGGAACAGTAATAGTGCCGCTAGCTCCTTTTAAACTGTCAGCGCGCCCGTGGGTGGTACCCGCGAAAAGTGAGATAAGTATGGAACTCACTGTACCGAAAAAAGAAGCTGTTATAGTTATCGACGGACAGTTCTCAAGAAAAATCAATTATGAGGATAAGATACATATCACCCGTGCTGAAAAACCCGCCAGGTTCGTGAAAACCAAAAAAGATGGGTTTTATGATAAAGTGAGAAGCAAGCTCGCATATTGATTTTTCACACATGTTATGCTATGTGGGCTGGTATTGTTCTTGTTGTTTGCGCCAGCCATAGCCAGCGCGGAAACGGATACGATCCTTTATTGCATAGCAAGATACCAGAAACTGGGATATTCTGATGAAGAAGCCAAAAAGATATGTACAGCGAACTTGACCCCCACGGCTGTCCAGACGACCGTGAAGCCCACGCAGACATCCACTCAAAATCTTCCTGATCTGGTCGTCCAGGAGATATATTG
>CBFFLL010000079.1:0-10131 GCA_965642175.1 Candidatus Methanoperedens nitratireducens
CTCCCATGACCCCTGTTGAATATCCAAGGGTCGTGCCGATGATCGGGACCTCAAGCAGCGTCGGCATGTATAACAGCGCGCCGATCACAGATGCAGTAAAGCACGATACCAGGGAGTTCCCGCCCAAAAACGCTCTGAAGGTCTCAGGCGGGAGATAATAGGCTATGACCCCCACGGCAAAAGTTCCAATTATCAGTATTGGAAATATTTTTTTGGTTAAATCCCATGTTTCGTATCCCCAATCCCTGATCTCTTCGCCAGTAAAATAGTATTTCAATAGGAATATCACGCCAAGTATGAGCAGGGTAATCACACCCAATCTGAATGTCAAACTTAAGTTCGCTGTGCCGATAACCAGTATCAAGACCAGAAACACAAAAAGAAGTAGTAAAATCCATTGTGAGTGACTGCGCTCCTCAATCATTTCGAATTGAGTGTTTGTTTTATTTTTCATATCATAATCTTTAAATAAAGAAGCCATAACCAACCCGATGAGAATTGACATGGAGATCGCCATGACAGCCCTTGCTACACCAAGTTCAAATCCTAAAATTTTTGCTGTATATACAATTGCCAGTATATTAATAGCGGGTCCGGAATATAAAAACGTAGTCGCAGGCCCGATACCAGCTCCCCGCTTATAGATTCCGGCGAAAAGCGGTAAAATAGTACAGCTGCAGACTGCAAGCACGGTTCCGGAAATCGATGCAATGCTGTATGAAACGATTTTTTTAGTCTTGCTGCTAAAGTATCTGATTACCGACTGCCTGGAAACAAACACTGCAACTGCGCCTGCAATAAAAAAAGCAGGAACCAGACATGCCAGCACATGTGCCGATAAGTAATCAGACACACTTACGAATCCGCTCATTATTGCGTTCGTTATCATATTTCAATTATATTTGAAATACTTCACCATAAGGGTTGCGGTTAATATTGTTGATCTGTTACATACTTCTACTTCTGTATTTCTCCAGTAATCTTTAGGAAGTTGGCAATCATATCCAGTGCAGCCTTACCGCGCCCGGTCAGCCTGTACAGCAAAAAGTTGCCTTCACGTCTTGAATCAACAAGTTCAACTTCTTTTAATAATTTTAGATGATACGATAGAGCAGAGTACTTATGATCCGTGATTTCCACAAGCATACAAACACATAGTTCCTGCACTGCCAGGGCAAGCAGGATATGCAGGCGAACCGGGTCAGAGAGTATAGCAAGTATTTTTGAAATACCTGCCATATCCATTCCAAAAGCGGCGCGCACCTGCCTCTGCTTCTGTTGAGGCAAATTGTATTCCCCCTTAAATGGGTAGTCACTATTGTTTTTTGCTTTCTTCATCATACCCTTCAGTGATTTCAATTAATTTAAAGTATGCTTTTAGACTTCATGCATCAAGAGACATTTCATTTCAATATACCCATTACGATCACATCCACTGCCTCTTCAGGGGAAAGTCCGTGCGCCATCAGGGTTTCAAGCTGTCTTTTATCCACGCTCCCTATCGCAGCTTCATGGGTGACTTTTGCAAGCGCGTGTGAGACGTTCACGATTGGGATAGCCCTGGCGACAGCATTGTCTTTCACTATCTCAAGACAGTCCACATGCCCCCGCGCGCCCTTTGCGTTCCCTTCCGTAATGCCTGTAACCTCTGCCTGCGCCCTATCTTCAATAGCAACCCTGGCTTTTATCAGACCTTTTGAATTTTCTCCAGCCAGAACGATCTTTTCCCTGATATTGATCATGTCATTCCCATGACCGAATATCCTGGTTGTTAATTCACTTACAGCATTCTCACCCACTTCAACAGCATAATCTATCCAGAGTTTTCCGACCCTCCCGGTGAGCAGTGAAAAATCAGCAGAAAACCTGCCGTTTTTGCCAACAATAACATGCACCTTTGGAATTACTTCTATTCCCCCGAACGGTCCGTGATAATGTGTCTCGGAGTATCCCATCTGCGCATTCTCACCTATCCTGACAGATGCGTCCATGATATGCCGCACCTTTTCTGCTTTCGGGAATATGCAGTGGGCAATAAAATTAGCAGATGCGCCTGCTTCAAAAACAATGTCCATTTTTATCTCCTGTATCCCTTTCTTGTGGATTATTCCAAAACAGAGATGTACCGGATTCTTTATGGCGGCAGTAACCCTGACCTTTGCGGATATCCCCTTTGGTGTCTCTTTCGCTTTAACCTCCAGACCTTCCACAGCCCTCATGCTAAGTATCCTGTGGCCACCAGCAACAAGGTGCGCAATATTTTCATTTGTAAGGATGCTTCTATCCCCGCCAGATTCCCCGAACGATCTCATCAACTCTTCAAGCTGATGCATATACACTCTTGCCCGGGCAAACAGCACATTTCTTTGATTTATAGAACCCTGCTACTTCATCAGGAGCGCCTGAGCAGACAATTTTACCGCCGCATATCTGGGAAGCGCTGTCTGCGATCTTTGCGATCTCTTCCCTGTGAGTGATCAGAATAACAGCCGCTCCATTTTTCTTCAAAATATTTATGACATTTATTACATCCTGGATCGAAAGCATATCTATGCCCGAGTCGGGCTCATCGAGAATGGCTAATTCTGGTTCAAGTGCGATTATGGAAGCAAGCTCAATTCTCTTGCGTTCTCCGCCGCTCAATGTCCTGTCCATCATCCTGTTAAGGTAATGCTCTGGTGCAAGCCCTACCATTTCAAGATACTGCGATGGGTCAGCTTCCCGGTCTTTAAGGGTCAGGTAATCCCTGACCGAAATGCCCTCTAACCTCACTGGCTCCTGCCATGCCAGGGTGATGCCGAGCCGTGCCCGCTCATGCAATTTTAGTCCATTGATCGGCTTTCCCTTGAAAAGTATATCGCCCGATGTCGGGAAATAACTCTCGCATCCCATGATTAGATAAGCTAGAGTGCTTTTTCCTGACCCATTGGTTCCAAGGATGGCATGCACTTCACCTGGTTTTACAGAAATCGAGAAACCTGAGAATATCTCTTTATCGTTCACCCTGTATTTCATGTCTTTTATCTCAAGTAAAGGCATATTTCATTTCCCCATCTGTTAATTCTGCTTTTCCCTTAGGTATAATTTATACCTGTTACAGTATAAAACTATCCTGCTTATCGTATATCAATTACAGTCAAAAACAATCATACCCTCCATGCAGCAACCCACCCGAAGGCGGTGCCGTAAATGAAACTCGAAATTAACAACAAAACGTTACGAACTCCGGTTGAGCGAGTTCGTATGATTTAGTTGTTAATTTTTTGGAACCAGTATAATGAGAGCACAGAGCAGCGCCGCTTATCTCTGTGTCCTCTCTGGTTGAGCATCCTTACATCGATCCATTTACCCGTAAAAAAATAAAAAAATTTTCAGGTTTTAAATTATAATATATATGTATTAATTGCTTCAACCAGTACCAGATACGAAATCCAGAGCATCCAGATGATGATAGCCAGGAAGATTACTGTGAACACTAACTTTGAAAAAACTGTGATAAGTCCAGTTTCTTTCTTGTGGCCAGTCTCAGTTACTTCATCTTTAATTTCCTGATTTTTCATTGCTTCCTCATATTCCAGGGGATGTTCATGACGCATCTCTTCCTCTGAGATGTTGCCTGTTATCCAGGACAAATTCGGGAATTTCCCAAAGTGCTCATCATAGAAATGCCCTATGAAAATAGCAATAGAGGCAAGTACCGCCTCCCATGTATGAAACAGGATGGCTATCTGGACAACTCCGAGAGGGAATATCTTCATGGTTTCAAATGGAAACCACATTATTAATCCAGTGATGCCCATGACGGCAGCTCCAAATCCTCCTCCGAAATATTCGAATTTCTGTTTCCATGTGTATCTCCCAAACTTTGGATGTTCGTCTGAAAGCCACAGGTAATACCGCATCTGCTGTATGAAGTCTTTGACGTCCTTTAGATTAAATAATACTTCGATCCGTGGTTTCTCCAAAAGAAGATGGAAAATCACATGGTAAACAGACACGCCGATCATCAACAGACCTGAATAGTGGTGTATTAGAGTCCTGTTATCAAAGCCGCCTACTGAAGCTATCATCAATTTCGCCCACCATTCATCCGGGAACTTAAGCGGGAAACCCGTATATGCAAGAAGTATAAAGGTTGCAAAAAATATAATATGCTGTATGCGCTGATTCAGGGTAAACCTCTTGAATATTAGTTCATTCATGATTTTTCCTCCTTAGTATCCTAAAATTTGATGAAATTCCCAGGAAAATTAACCCGAATGTAAAACATAATTCAAAGAGTATCATTATTATGTAGAAATATGTTACAAGAGCCTTGACATCGATGAAGAACAAGGAAACAGACTTCCCTTCATGAACCTTGCCGCCATAAACATAGACATTATTAGCGCCGGGATGGCAATCGCTTTGTCCGCATGTTGTGGGCAGGTTCGTCAAATTTATTGCAGACTCAGGATCAGCTTCGGATCTTGTATCGTGATTTTCATGGCAGTCTGAACAGGTAGCAAGTACCTTTCCGCCGCCCATATAAGACTTATAATGATATGATTTTTTATAGGTATCAAATCTGTCTGTTTGTATTCCATAGTATAACGCCTGCATTTTAGTCTCGTTTTCATGGCATACGGCACACATTAAAGATGATCTTTCAAAATATGTTGGAGAGTCCGGGTTCTTAGAAGACAGGATATTATGGGTCCCATGACAATCGATGCACAATGCCGCTTCAGTTAGTCCCTCTTGAACTTTTTTCCAGTGTATGCTTTTTTCATAATCAGCAGTTACCTGTGGATGGCATTTTGAACAAAAGGCCGTCAGGTTCTCCTGCGAAGGGGAGCCCGTAAAATTCTTGGTCATGACGTCTAAAGATACTACGTTGCCGCTGAGTTTCTCATCTCCGCCGTGGCAGTCTGTACACAAAATATGATTAAAGTGTACGCTTTTATCAAACTCTTTTACCTGTTCGGAGTGGCAGTGAAAACAGGATATATCCACATTACTGTCTTCCGCAACTGCAACCCCTGTTAAAATCATTCCGGCAAGGAAAAGCAATATTGTTATTTTACCGATTCCTGCCCTCAAAAGATATCTTTTTATGGTATTCGTATCATCACCTCACAAAAACTATCGCCATACATTATTAATTTTGTAACCTTTAGTTCCAACTGCATAATTCAACACCCCATTGAAAGCTTTCTGGAATTCGGGTGAAGACATATCGATAGCAGATGAATCCGTGCATCCATTGTAATTTGCTGAATGGTTTATCATTTCTTTCAGATATTTTAATGTTTGTTTATCAAATTTACTATCTTATATATTTTGCTGTTTGTTTTTGCTGATGCGTAGCCATTTAAAGGCAGAATTCAAAATCTATTTATCAATGTAGTTTGTATATTATTTGATTTGAAGGTCTGGAAACAATAAATGAAATCCATCGCAATAGTAAGAGCAACAGATATCTTGAAACTCAGGTCAACACTGCTTGAAATGAACCGGGCAGGTATAGAATTTGACGGGCATCCAAAAGAGATCAATCCTGCGTCAGTAGAAAAGGCATTATCCCAACCATCTGATACGAACTATGAGTTTTGCTCGCTTGTCCCTATCATGCAGGAAAATGAGATCTTGCATAAGATATTAAAAACTCTCACTCTTTACTCTGAAGTCCTTCTCTTTAATGAATCTTCTGAACTTTTTAACAGGTTCTCCAGGCTGACACAGGTACTGCCTGACCTTGATCTTCCCAACATGAAAAACAGTGAATTCAAAAAACCGATCACGAACGAAAAGACATCAGGCGTTTATCTTGGTGTGTTCGTCAACAAAAGGGTGCAGGTACATACAATTTCCGCAAATAAGCATACAGGCATTCTAAGGCACGCAGATTCGATAGGCGTTTTTTTTGAGCCAGATGATGGTTCGTCTTCTGTTTTTTTCACATGGCATGATGTCAAGAAGATAGTGATACCAAGGGAAGAAAAGAGTTAGAACACTTAAGCGATCATGATGCAGTAAAGCCCGGTTCTTGCAACCGGGGGTTTTTCTGTCGTGCCTTCAGATATATGTTCATCTGGATAACCGAGTTTCTCAAATACCCATATATTTCTCAAAAGTCCACGGTGTTTCAGGAGAGAAACCAGTTCGTTGACACCGAATGCGGCATCAGGAAGTAGGAATACGTTTTTCCCTTCATCAAGCTCACTTATTACCCGGGTTTTCACAGCATCTATGTCTCTTGAGTGTGCTGTTATTACTGCCAGCCCATCGACATCCATGTGGAGATATGAGCATGCAAGTTGCAGCGAGGATATTCCCGGAATGACCACATCCCATTTTTTTGCGAATTTCCCGAGCCCTGAAAGCATAGGATCACCAGTCGAAAGAACGACTGCGTCCTGTGGCAGGGATTTAAGTGTGTAATCCTCGAGCTCGTGTGTCTCGCATTTTATATGTCCTTTCGCCAGTTCTATCGCCCTTTTTGAGCCAAATATTATTTTTGCGCCATCAATGGCGGATGCCGCTTCCCGGGTTAAGAGGTTAGGTCCTGCCCCCACGCCTACTATCTTCATAAAAAAATCCCTCCGCTGTCTCTGAGTATTGTTCCGTCCCTGTTAAAAAGCACGACCCTTCTGCCCGATAGTTTAACTGCCTTCTCAAGCGCCGTGTCTATAAGGGGGTTATCAGGATAACCATCGATCATTTCCTGGATAGTAAGGTAACCGCTGTCTTTCAGTATATCAGGATAAGACCATTTGAGTATTAAACCCGGAAGTCCTGATATTATAACGTCAGCCTTAACTTTTGCCGCAGAAAGTCCGCGGGATATGTCGCTTCCAATGAGTATGACTGTGTAACCCGGGAAAAGCATGTTAGAGAACCTCATGCCAGACCGTCCTGTAGTAAGGACAAGCCTTTCTGCCTGCCTGGCAAGTTCTTCTTTCATCTCTCCGAGATGCTCATTCCAGGGCTCAACGAAACCCGTAGTTCCAAGAATTGATATACCTTCGCTTATACCCACCTGGTTGTTTAGCGTCTTTTTTGCGATATCCTCTCCTTTCGGAACTGAAATTGTCACTATAACTCCTTTTAACCCGGTCTCAATAAGCGCCTCTTTTACAGCTTCCTCTATCTGGCGCATGGGAAATAGGTTTATTGCGGGTATGCCTTTTTTTAACCCTATTCCTGTACCTGCTTTTATTGCGATGCAGTCATGTTTTATTGCTTCTGCCACTATCTCCATGCCTTTCGTGACATCAAATGCATGGTCGCCTGAGTCTTTTATGGCTGAAGCTTTCCCGTTCTTTGCAGTGACCTTAAGGACGGCGCGAACACCGGCAGGAGTGGGGACTGAGACTTCAGAAACGCTCTTTTTTAAAGACAGTACAGACGCCTTCGCTGCCGCCGCCGCAGTAGTGCCGGTCGTATAGCCCCTCCTCAAAAGCGATCCGTCAGAAAGGAGGACATAACGTCCGCTTTGGATATGTTCAGCTAATTCTTCCATGGGTATTTTTGCTCGCTTTATCCAATTGTCGGGTATCTGGAAATTGTTGACCGGATCAATCATTTTATTACTTGTCTACTATCTTTCTGATATTAAGCATGCTGGATAACCAGCGAAGAAACAGCAAGCATCCGTGAGGCTGCGTACGTGTATATATTCCTGTTTAGCCCCTCTTGAAGAGCTTATCTAGTTCCTCCCTGTTGAAAGAGACCATAGTTGGCCTGCCGTGCGGGCAGGTATAGGGATTCTCTGTCTGGAAAAGCTGCTCTATGAGCCGTTCCATCTGTTCACCTGAGCAGTCTGCTCCTGCCTTTATCGCGCCCCTGCATGCGATACTCTTTGTCACGCGCTCGAATATACCGGTCTCGTCTTTTATCTTTCCTTCTGAAAGTATGTCTGTAATTATGTCATGAACAAGCCCGGGATCTTCCAGCTTTCCAAGCACTAAGGGAACGGCGGTTACTGCAAACGAATCAGGTCCGAATTCAGATATCCGAAATCCGAACTCTTCAAGATACGGTATGCACTCTTTTATCAGCACCATCTCCTTTGGATCAAGTTCAAGGTTTATCGGGACGATAAGCTCCTGCGAATCCGCGCGCTTTGAGTCCCGCACCTGTTCGAAAAGGATGCGTTCATGGGCTGCATGCTGGTCTATTATCATGAGCCCTTCTTTTGTTTCTGCTATAACGTATAGGGCGTCTACCTGTCCCAGTACCTTTATTTGCGGTGTTTCGCTACTTGCTTTCTCGCCTGTGCCAATTTCAGTTCTCCTGAGCCTTCGCTCCGTATCCTTTACGTTTGCCCTGAACCGCGCATCTTCTTCCCTGATAAGGGGGGATCTTTCTGCTTTCTCATACAGAAGTGATTGTGTGGTTTTAACGGGCGGAACAAGGTCCTTATCAGAAAGCGCACTGCTTACTGCCATCGTCACAGCTTCTGAAATTTCCCATTCATGGCTTAATCGCACCTGGTTCTTGGTCGGGTGCACATTAACGTCTACTTCTCCTGTATCTACGGATATTTTTAAGACCACAACAGGAAAACGTCCCTGTGGTATGAGCGTGCCATAACCCCTTCGCAGAGCAAAGCCCAGAGCTCTTGATGTCACGTTCCTGCTGTTGATATAAAATGACTGGGCGTCCATGCTTCCCCGTGTGATCGCGGGTTTTGAAACTGCTCCTGTGACCGTTGCGAAACGAGAGGTGAAATTAACAGGCAGCATGGCTCTTGCCACTTCCTGTCCATAGATATGGAGTATTGTTTCCTGGAGGGGGTATGAGGGTGAGCGAACAAGTTCTTTCCCGTTATGGAGCAGGGTAAAGCTCACGTCATTGTGTCCCAGGGCGTTCTTTGTCACAACTTCTACTATGTGCGCAAGCTCTGTGCTGTCTGATTTCAGGTATTTTTTCCGGGCAGGGGTGTTGAAAAAGAGTTCCTCGACCGTGATTGAGGTCCCATCTGGCGCGCCAGCATCGCTTATGCCAATCAATTTTCCTCCGTGAACAACGACTTTTGTGCCTGCAAGTCCTTCTTTTGTTTTCGTGATAAGCTCTAACTTTGAAACGGCGCAGATGGAGGACAGCGCCTCGCCCCTGAATCCCATCGTCATTACGTTCTCGATGTCTTCAAGCCTGTGTATCTTACTTGTGGAATGCTTAACGAAGGAGAGTGAGGCGTCTTCCCTATCCATCCCGCAGCCGTTGTCTGTGACGCAGATGAGTTTTTTTCCGCCTTTTTCTACCTCTATCCTGATATCGGTTGCGCCTGAGTCTATGCTGTTCTCGATGAGTTCCTTGACCACGGATGCTGGGCGCTCGATGACTTCGCCTGCTGCTATCTTGTTTACAGTGGCTTCGTCGAGGATGTGGATTATTGGCATGTTTTTTTATTATATGCTGTAAGGGCTATTTACCTTTCTCAATATCCATTAATGTGTCCATGCATTTGAAAGCACCTCGGCTTGTTTCAATACTAATTCAATGGCATCCTCTGCCATATCCGGTGGGTACTTATAGCGTTGTAATGTACGGCGGACAAGAATACGTAATTTAGCTCTTACACTATCGCGCACCTGCCAATCCACAGTAGTGGATTTACGTAGTTTCTCGGTAATTTCTACAGCAATCTTTTTGAGAATTGCATCACCTAATTCACGCACAGCGCTTTCGTTATTTGCCAATGCATCGTAAAAAGCCACCTCATCCGGCTGCAATCCGAGCTGCTCATCGCGGTTCAGTGCCGCTTTAAACTCTTTAGCCATCTCAATAAGCTCTTCAATCACCTGGGCGGTTTCAATGGCGCGGTTGTTGTACTTGAGTAATGTTTTCTTTAAGCGGTCACTGTATTTCATCTCCTGCACAACGTTATTGCGAGATTTCGATTTTATTGCGTCTTTAAGCAGTTTTTCCAACAGCTCTACTGCCAGGTTACGGTAAGGCATCTGCCGGACATCTTCCAAAAACTCCTCAGACAGCAGGCCAATATCAGGTTTATCTAATCCGGCCAGTGCGAACACATCGGTAACACCTTCGGCAATCACGGCATTATCCAGGATCAGCTTGAGAGCCGAATTTTTCTCTTCCTGAGTGCGCTTTTTATCGACATATGTGAATTTACTAATGGCT
>CBFFLL010000079.1:10141-11509 GCA_965642175.1 Candidatus Methanoperedens nitratireducens
AGAAAAAAATGCAATCTCAGCCCGCAGTTCTTTTGCTTCATCCAGAGTGCTGCACAATGAATAGGCTTTATTAATCGCCAACACTGCATCTAAAAAGCGTTTTTTACCATCATCAAGTCCCAGGACATGGTTTGCTGCGGGTACCAGCAGTTTGTAAGCGTTGTTCTTGAAGTTGCTGTAGTCAAAACCATGGAATAGCCCACGCAACACATCCATTTTTCCCAGCAACACCGAAAACGCCTCTTCGGCGCGCAGTGTGGGCTCGCCTTTACCCTTGGCATCGGTATAGTTTTTCAGCGCTTGCTTTAATTCACTGGCGATTCCTATGTAATCTACCACCAGGCCGCCTGGTTTATTATGAAATACACGATTTACCCGCGCTATGGCCTGCATCAGGTTATGGCCTTTCATGGGTTTGTCGATATACATGGTATGACAACATGGAACATCAAAGCCTGTGAGCCACATATCACGAACGATCACCAATTTGAGTGAGTCGTTAATATCTTTAAACCGTTTTTCAATTTGTTTCCTTGTTTGCCTGTTGTAGATGTGTGGTTGCAACAACTCGCGATCAGATGCCGAGCCAGTCATCACAATTTTAATCGCACCTTTGGCAGGGTCGGTGTTGTGCCAATCCGGGCGCAATGCTATAATGCAATCGTATAAATGCACGCAAATCTCGCGGCTCATGCCAACGATCATGGCTTTGCCATCCCTCATGTATTTGTCATCCACCGACTTTGTGCGTGTTTCAAAGTGTTCTACCAGATCAGCAGCCACCTGCTGAATGCGCGGTTGCGCGCCTACCAGTTTCTCTAGGCGGCTCCATTCACCTTTGGTTTTCTCACGATTTTGTACATCTTCTTCGTCTTCCACTACGTCTTCAACTTGTTTTGAGAGCGCTTCAATTTCGGCATGGTTTAGATCGAGCTTTGCCAGACGCGACTCGTAATAAATGGGCACGGTTGAACCATCATCTACAGCATCTTTAATGTCGTAAATGGAAACATAATCCCCAAATACCGCACGTGTATCTTTGTCTTCAAGGGCGATCGGTGTTCCTGTAAATCCAATAAATGAGGCATTGGGCAATGCATCACGCATGTATTTGGAATAGCCGTACACCAGCTTATTATCAATCACATTGCGGTTTTTATCTTTCACATCTATGAAGTGGCCTTTTTGGCCATACTGGCTGCGGTGTGCCTCATCAGAGATCACCACAATATTATGGCGGCCGTTTAGGATCGGATGGCCATCTTCGTCCCCAACGGGTGAGAACTTCTGTACTGTTGTAAAGATAATACCGCCCGTTTCCCGTTCAGAGAGCAGCTGGCGCAACTCGTCGCGGCTGTTAGCCTGAAT
>CBFFLL010000080.1:0-8804 GCA_965642175.1 Candidatus Methanoperedens nitratireducens
CTCTGGACCCTACTATGCCCAGGTGGCAGGTGTCTGATAGTGACCTGGATGATCTACTGGAATATTTGAAAAGCCTCTAATAGTGAAAATAGGTAAGCAGGAAGATCGCTGTCAGAATAACAATACCGGAAAATATTATAAACTTCTGTACTTCTTTCAGATCATACCCCACCATGGTCTTAAGTAGTGCTTCTGAAGAAGAATTTCTGATTTCTCTTGGTTCTGAAGTTATTTTTAGTATTATGAAAGATATAATGGATTTTACTGACCTGAAAACTAAATATCAGTCAACACAAATATCACAATTTATAGATAATGAAAAAGTCAATTAAAGAGGTAAATAATATGGGAGTGATCTCACTGCTCTCTGATTTTGGCACTTTATATCCTGCCCAGATGAAAGCAGTCATATTAGGAATTAATCCGGAAGCTGTTTTGGTGGACATTACTCATGACATCCCGCCCCAGAACATTAAAGCCGGAGCCTTTGCTTTAATGTGTTCAGTCCCGTATTTTCCAGAGGGCAGTATACATCTGGCAGTGGTGGATCCGGGAGTGGGCACCACACGCCGTGGGATGGTAGTGAAATCTGGAGGACATCTGTTTGTGGGTCCTGACAATGGACTGTTGATTCCTGCTGCCCATAAATTGTCTGATAACCTCGAAGTAAGGGAAATTACCAACAGCGGATTGTTCCTTAATGTCTCTTCTACATTTCATGGAAGGGATATATTTGCCCCCATAGCCGCCCATCTCTCAAATGGGATGGCATTGTCAGAAGTGGGAACTGAGATATTAGACTTTGTTGAACTGGATCTGGGCACACCGTTGATTGAAAACGAGAAAGTGGTGGGTGAAGTTATTTATGTGGACGATTTTGGAAATATCATTACCAACATACCCGGGGAATTATTACTGGAAATTGTGGACTATGGAGATTTGCTGGATATCGCAGGTAGGAAAATGCCATTAGAACATATTTATTCAAATGTGGGGATTGGCGAGGGACTTGCAATAATAGGCAGTCATGGTTATATTGAGATCGCTGTAAATTCAGGCAGTGCTGCCAAGTTGTTGGGATATGGAACAAACAATAGTGTTGTCATACACAAAGTATTATGATATTCGTGTGAACTCAAAAATTAGCAATTACAGTTCAAATTCGTATTTGCAATGGTTTTTGATTATATTTATTAGAAATCGAAGTTATTTTATAGTAATATCATAAATAAATGTCAATATACATTTATCTGCTAGATTTGGACAAAACAAAATGTTAACGTTTATAGTGTTTGAAGCAATAATAATAAATATCACACTGATATGTGTATGAATGTGGGAAGAGTAAGATAATGCTTAGAAAAAATGTGTCAATTAGTAATGCTCACCTTAGGATGATAGATTCCATCCTGAAAAAACACAACGGTAACTTATCTGCTACTGTTCGTGAGATTATCGAGTTTTCCGGATTTATGATTAAAAAGTATGGGAGTCTCGAAAAAGCAAAGGAGACCTTTTCAAAGGAAACAACTACTAATGACCATTTTGTCGATAGTATCTATGGGGTCACCATTCCACTTTCTATGTTCAGGTGGTTGTTGAAATCCCGTGACGGGACGACTATCCCTATTATGGAGGAAGTCACTCAATTGTTCATGCCAATTCCTGGAGAATATACAGAGATCGAGAGCATAATAAAAGGTATAAACGAAAAAAATTCAATCCTTAACTGGCCGTTGTTTGTCAAGACACATACCGACGGAAATGACACTATTATTTTGATAAGCGGTTCAGATACCATGATCAACAAATTCGAATCTATGTTGATAGCCATGTTCTTAAGTAACCTGGAAACGCCGTTGATGCTGAAAAATATGTTAAAATTACCTTCTTCCATTCAAATGAAATTTAATGAAAGTACAGAAGAAGAATCCAAAGAAGCTTTCAAACAATATTTCGAAGATACTGAGACGCTTGTATAGTACAAGCATTAGATTTATAACGTTTAAACAATATAATTCAGGAAACATTTTTAAAAAATGAAGGCACACCTCATGATGAAGTCAAATTTGATGATGATCATTCGAAGGTACAAAAATTATATCCTGGCAATTTTTTCACTTTTAATCCTTATTCCAGTATTTAGTTTGAATTATAGAGATCTTAAGTTCAGGAGTGATAACTTACTTGTTATCAATCAGCTAGGTGAACAATATGGTCATCAAGGGATGCTGGAAATATATGTACATCTCTACGTGGGAATGTTCCTGTTCATAGTAAGCGTAATTTCAATTTTGATCTTGTATAATCAATTTAAAGGTTCTACTTTTACCTGGAGGCCAGTAATGGCAGGTATTTTTGTTACAGGGATGATAGGTGTGAGTGAAAGTATTGACCACCTTTTCGCGGCATATCTGGCAAGCGGTTTTACAGCTTTCGCCCTGCACAATTTTTTCACTTTCATACACCTGTTTGGTGGTCCCATGGCTATTTTTTTCTTTTATCAGGGCACTAAAGAATATTCAATGCAGTTCAGGGAAGGGGGATCTCCTCTCTCTAAAATCACCATTCTTTTATTATTATTGATCCTGCCAGTTATGGCATTATTAGTGACGATTTTAATACTTAAGACATTTGACGTGGATATTACCACGTCAACAGTCTTTTTAATTAGTATTCCGACATTGATATTAGTAGGATTCACATTGAAAGAATCCTATCAACAATGGGAGATGCAGAGTTTCTTAATGGGCTTTTTATCCATGCTGTCAATCTCAGTTTCACTGCTTTTTCTAACAATTCTTCTGAGCATAAATTCGGCTGTTCTGGGCAATGGATACCTGTATGTGCTGGCATATTCATTTCAGAACATTTTTCATGCTGCTACGGCTTCACTTATAATCCTGTTCACTATTTCAATGAATGTCATTTTGAGTGAAAATTAAGTGTAAATATCACTCTTAATAACGATTTTTTTCATTCTTTTTATTTAATGAAATAATCAATTCTATATATAATGTGTATCTGGGGAGTTTGTTGTGAAAAAGGTGTGAAGTGTATCGACGGCTATTTATCACCCAATTACATTTTTATGTTAAATATGGCATTTTAAGAAGAAATCTAAAATGAATAATCATTTATTTAAAATTTTGTGCGTTAACAACTATCTTTTTCAAATTTAAAGTTATAATATCCCCCAATTAAAATAATTTTGATTGTTCAATTAACCAAAAGATATATAATGGTTTAACATTATGTATAAAATAGTGAAATGCTAAAGGTGATTATGATGGAAGCAAACTCATACCAAGTAACAAAACCAAGGATCTTTGAGCAAGAATATAAGGTGCCCAATGGCTTATCAAAAGCTGTAATATACATAATGTCATTGTTCCTACCGTTTGGATTTATGGCAGGTATGTTCTATTCAACAAAACCTGGTAAACAGAGTAGATTGTTTGGAAGAAATTGTCTAGCGCTTTCAATCACTCCTATTCTGCTGATATTAACTGTTGGTATAATTACTTTCCTAACAATGACAGTTATTTTCATATTAAAATATTAATTTTTTTTTATATAAAAAAGTGGCTGAGAGGGCAGTCCCTCTCTTCCATAATATTTTTTTTTTAAATTTTTCTACAATCCAGGAGAATGTATTACTAACGATCTTGAATACATTCCTGAATTAATTTAACTCATGTTTTAGATGGATAAGATCCCAATCACTTTCAACGTGACATATATCGCTAGAACAAGAATTATTGCTACAATTATTTTAAAATTAGGTGTTTTTTCGATTAAACCTTTCATGTCTAATTACCTCAACAAATAGAATTTTGTCTTTAAAAAAACTAATATTAGTTAATCTACTTATATGTTTCTTTTTTTGTGAACTATTGTGAAAAATACATCGAGAACGGTATTATTATTTTTATGGTTAATCGAAAAATTATCACTATCAAGGAACACATAATTCAAAAATACTAATATCTTGTTGAACCTTGCAATATTGTTAAATGTGATTGATTTCAGTTCGACCGATTCATATTTATAGTATTATGTTATTAGTGTGAAAATGGTGATAAAATGAAATTTTATTTAATTCCGTTAGGAATGGTCATAATAATGGCTTTATCTGTTCCGGTAAGTGCTTATTCTTCTTATGGAAATGATATTCCTGGAGACCTCAATGGAGCATGTATTGTATGTCATGAGGATTCCAATGGTGGAGGCACCCTAAATCCATATGGTGTAGACTATGCTGCTTACAAATCAGTAGATGATATAGCAAGCAAGGATTCAGATGGTGATGGTGTTTCCAATAAAGCCGAATTAGATGAAGGCTACCTCCCGGGAGATGCAAATGATTTCCCTGAACCTGAAAGCGAAGGTTCACCAGGATTCGGAATAATCGGATTGACAGCAGGCATCATTGGAGCATTATTGATTATTAAAGGTCGGGGAAGATAAGCCCGATCATTTTTTTTTATTTTTTAATCTGGGTTTTCAAAAACAATTTCTAACAATTGTATTGCCAGATCAGCCATTATCCTGTAGAAGATATTACAATCCGAATCCTTGATTCTCATAAATAATTCAGGTGCCCATTTAGATAGATGGGAATTATAAAATTCAATTTCAATCTCCAGGAATTGCCTGCCAAGTTTTTTATCGATCTGCCCTAAGCATAGATACTGCATAAACTCCAATTCTATGTAGATATGATCTGGCAATTCCTCATCAGGAACATTAAAACCTGTAGATACATAGTAATTCATTACATCCACAGCAGCAGGACCCATTAGCTGACTTTTATTCTGTGAAAAAGCAGATTCGTAAGGTATTATCCTTTTTTTTGGGGTAATGAATAGATCTGTGTATGCAACTCCAAGAATCTCCTCTAATTCCTGGCTGCTATTTGATCCAAAAAGGTCTCTAAGCCGGACCAATTCATCAGATACTTGTGGGAAAGATTCCAGAGCATCAAATATCTCACCCTGCTTCAGATATTCGATAAACCGGACAGATGGCTTTGACCTGAAAACCAATGAAAATAAGCCGTAGAGATTGCTCCTTACATGAGCCGAATCCAACAAAATATCAAAAGAATTTTGCATATTAAAATAGATGATGTAAGGGCTTAAATTATGCCCTGTACACCTTTACACTGGATTCTTTTGAAATGGCATTGCCAGATACCGGTTCGGCTTCAGTTTTGTAGAACTGATAATCATTGGTGCCGTTTCCGTTTGTGACCTCGCCAAGGTACCAGTGGCCAAATCCGTGCATCATGCCCACCACATTAGGATGGATCCTATCTGTTAGCAGTGCAGTGGTCTTTGCTTTGGTGAAATTGGTCTCAACCCAGACCATGTCATCTGTCTTGATACCCAACATATCCGCTGTTTTGGGATTAATGGCTAGTTGGTTAGTATGCTTCAATTCATCCAGCCAGATATTATTCTGGGTGCGGGCCCCTGTGTGGGATGCTTCTTTCCAGTTGATAAGATACAACGGATATTCATAATCAGGTGTATTATCCATTTCTTTATATTCCGGAAGTTCTGGAATTAATTCACCATTGGCATCAACTATACCATCCAGGTCTGAGAGGAATTCGAATTTCCTTGATTTGGTGTTAAAACCAGTATAGTATTTATCCCAAATACTAACTCCTACCGGATTTTGGGAACCATCATAAACGACTCCTTTCTCATCAATAGTAGCTCCTGCAGGCAGGGTAATTGTGGTTAAATATTTTTTGTATTTCGTCCCCTCAGTATCCATCCACGTGGCACCAGGTAACTCTTTCAATTCTTCGAGGGATATGCCTGGAGCACCGTTCTTAAGTTCTGCATCCAGATATCCCTCGTAGATTAGGTTATCAAAGAATGGATTGCCGTTCGTCTCTGAGAGCCCGAGTTGTTTTCCAAGTGCTATGAGTATCTCATATTCAGGCTTACCATACAGTGGTTTGACCACTTGTTGGCGTAAACTGACAGAAGGCCATGTAGTCCAGTTATTGACCAGATCTGTTCGTTCAAGATAATGGGTGCCCGGGAAGACGAGGTCGGCCAGTTCAGAAGTTTCGGTCAGATGGGTGTCCACTACCACCAGGTATTCAAGTTTTTTCAGTGCTTCAATAACAGTGTCGGTACCTGGAATTGACAATACCAGGTTCTGGTGCATGACGATACCGATCTTTGGATTATAGGGCCCAGCTTCATTTACCATGTTATTCAGAACTTCAGTAATCACACCAGAATCCTGGGCAAATGGATATTTCTCAGTACCACCATCCAATCTTGGATATGTGGAAGGCTCATATTCCACATTCTGGTGGAGGCTTCCGGTCATATCAGGGATGATAAGACCACCAGGATTATCGATCTGCCCCACAAGTCCGGCCAGGGCGATTATAGCCCGCATGGTCTGGAAGCCATTGGAGTGCTGGGTAATGCCTGACCATGCATCTATCGCTACAGGTCTTGTATTGCCTAGCTCCCTGCCCAATTGTTCAATTGTTTTGGCTGGTATGCCTGTTATGGATTCAGCCCATTGCGGGGTTTTGCCCTTAACATATTCGGCATAATTATCAAAGCCAACAGCCCATTTGTCAATAAATTCTTCATCATACAATCCCAGCTTCACGATCACATGTCCCAAAGCCAGGGCCAGTGCACCGTCTGTGCCAGGTCTGATGGGAATCCATGAATGAGCTTTGGATGCAGTAAAGCTGTGATAGGGATCTACTACGACCATCTGAGCACCGTGTTCGATACTCCTGATCATGGTCCTGGGTACATGCGCCCATTTTATTGCTGAAAGTGGATTGGTACCAAACAGTAATATGAATTTTGCCTCTACTGTATCTGCTAATAGACGTTCATGTCCAACCATGAGTGTGAAGGCTGCACTTCTGGCTGCATCGTATAGATTTCCATTAGTGAAAAAATTTGGAGTGCCGTACAGGTTGCAGAAATCCTGCTGGAGATGTGTGAAATTATCCCCGTCCCCGAACCAGAGCAAGGTGTGTTCTTCATTATTGGTCTTTAATGTTTTGAGCTTGGAGGTTAATATTTCATTTGCTTCGCCCCATGAGATCACTTCCCATTTCGGGTCTATTCCCTTGCCTTTGACCGGGTTCGTCCGTTTCATTGGCTTGGAAAGTCTGTCCGGATCATAGAGATCCATGATACTGGCATTCCCTCTTGGACAAAGGGCTGCACCTTGATCTTTATTCTCGATATAGTCCTGGTAAACATTGGCCACACCCATTGGGTTCTGAAGTTCAGGCACTACCTTGATCACGATTTCTTTGTTCTCAACTGTAAGGACATCTGCAAGCACGCCTGTCTGGCCGCTGCACATATTACATACCGTTGACATCCATTTATGGGGCTGTTTTCTGGCAGGAGCGCCAGCGATCTTATGACAGTCAATACATTCTATCCCTGCATTGGCAGGATTTAACAAACCACCTCCAATAAAAGCGGCTCCTCCGGCAGCAGCTGCCAGTTTTAGAAATCCTCGGCGCGTTATATCATTTGAAGTAAGATCTTTAATTTTGTTCATCTTTTTTCCTCCAGCACGCGGCCCATAATACTGGCATCGGCATCTATATAGAACACTTTAGGTTCGGTCCCAAGTTCAGGTTTAAGTGTTTGCGTTGCATTTAGATTTATCAGTTTATGCACCTCACTTTCGGGATCGTGCATGTCTCCGAAGGTCCTGGCTTTCGTCATACATGATAACACACAGGCTGGCAGTGCACCGTTATCTACCCTGTGAGAACAGAACGAGCACTTATCTGCCGAATCCTTGTATTCGATATGCTCTGGATCATTATTGGTAAAAGGTCCTTCATTCATGAACCTGGCATTATACGGACACGCTGCTATGCAGGCCTTGCACCCGATACAGCGGTTGGAATCCAGCATGATATTCCCATCCTCCCGCTTAAAAGAAGCACGAACAGGGCATACAATAACGCATGGAGCCTTGTCACAATGATTGCATAACCTGGGAAGATTAAATGTTTTAACATTGGGATAATCACCCTTTTCGATCTTTTTGACCCATGACCTGTAATGTTTCATAGGGACTTCATTTTCCTGCTTGCATGCGATAGAACAGGCATGACATCCCACGCACCTCCGAAGGTCTATTACCATGGCATATTTCTTTTCAGGGTCACCATGTCTGTTTTCAGGTCTTGGATATTTTGGCCCCCAGTTCTCATTGATCTTTTCGATTTGTTTCCTGGCCATGTCTCACACCTCGTCTGATAAATCGTTCTCGACTGCATTCTTTCCAATAAAACGTTCAATTTTGGCCACGATTATTGGGGTGTACTTAAGTGCTAAAATGTATGCGATTATGCCAAACAGAATGATACCTGTGAGCAGTGCTATTTCTTCGATCAGTGAATATCCAATATAACCTATCTCATTGGTATATGGTACCAATCCGGCCTCGCTTTTTGGTATGGTCTGTCCCCCGATGACCACATTGAACCTCATGGCAAATGTTCCAATGACCACCAGAGCAGCTGCCAATCCCTGACCAAGATATGTCTTTGATGCTTTTGGATGGGATAATAGCAATAATGGGATAATGCCGCCTAAAAATATCTGGATTCCTAAGAATGAAAATGATAGCGGTCCACCCAACCACAGCATTACGGCCTGGAATTCATCATGTCCTGAATACAACATGGTTACGATATCAACAATATCCAGGAAGAACTCGAGCACCAGGAAGAATACCAGCAGGTTTCCGATACTGAAAATCACCTCACGGTC
>CBFFLL010000080.1:8904-11429 GCA_965642175.1 Candidatus Methanoperedens nitratireducens
GTTGATAATGTGAACGATCCTGCACTCAATCCTGTAAAAAATGGGAATGATGTGATTAGCAACCCCCATATAAGGCCGTGATGTACGTTGTATATTTCCTGGAAAACCATTTTTTAAGCACCTCTGAGCTTATACGAATATGTTTTAACAATCAATTTGAAGTGACAATAATTCATTTCAATTCATCTCCTGTGGTGTGTAAATATGTCATAATCTGCACATTCTACTTAAATGTTTGTGAAATACGATAATATTAGTGTGAATACGAATAACATCAAATCAACTCTTAAAACAAAATTTAAACAATATAATTCAATTATTTTACCAATATTGAGGTAATAAAGTAATATAAGCATATAAAAAACCTAAATAGTGCATTATTTCGAAAAATGATGTCAATTAACTCTAAATATAAATATATATTAAATGTGAGAAGTGTGAAAATCACCGAAATGTTTATGAATTTGATTTTCTTTTAGACTAATTATAATAGGTCAGACCAGGAGATTTCAATTGATGAAAACGAGATTAACAATAGCAATATTATTGATTTCAGTATTATTCGCAATAACAGCAGGTGCTGAGAATGCTGCTGTCGAATTGGATGCTACTGATGTCAACTGCCGGGATTGTCATGCTGATCCCCACATTATTCATTCTGAAAAGAATCTGGTATGCCAGAACTGTCATGGGACAAACCTTGATGTAAAGATCCCACGATGTACGAACTGTCATACCGGTCCAATCCACGAGGTCCATAAAGGAAAAGTGGAAACTGAATCGTGTTCGTATTGTCATAATAATATTCAGGGTAAACATAATTCGATTCTCGGAGATTCTATCTGCGAGCACTGTCACAAGGAGCTGATCGCTATACATGGTGGTGAAATTGATGCATGCATTAAATGTCATGGTGTCATTTCAAAAATTACCAAACCTGCCATTTCATCAGGTATGACAATTGTATGTGAGAATTGCCACCAGGCAGATAGTATAGCCACGATACACGGTTCAAATGACGATCCACATACCTGTTATAGATGTCATCGTGAAGGAGTTGATAAAAACCAATCTGTAAAGATCCCCCATATTATTCATGTACCGAAAGTAGAATGTATGACATGCCACTGGGATCTAAATGAAGATAATATCATTGTTCCCAAATGTTCAAAATGCCATGAAATTGATAGAATTCATGCCATTTCCACTGTGGGCAAGGGTATGAGAGAATCTATTGATTGTTCGATATGCCATCCTTTACTTGCTATACAACAGAGCATGGGAGAGTTAACAGAAATACCAGGCAAACTCAATAAGGCCCAAGAAGATTCTGCTGAGGCTCCAACCTCAACACCACCTATTCCGGGCTTTGGTCTGTTAACATCAATAACAGCTCTTTGTGTAATATACATGCTGCGGGTCCGGAAGTAAAAGGAGAGGGGCCATTTTTTTTTATTTTTAACAATCCATAACCTATAATAATGACTAATGAAGACAATTATTTAAATCATAAGTTCAATACATGGTTTTTATTTGGTGAAAAAATGAAACTAAAATACTTGCTTTTTGCTGTAATATCCATAATACTCTATTATCCATTATTGCGGTTAGGATTCTACGAAAAAGTAGTATTTGAAGATGGTATCCTTCAAAACCAGTTCATGGCCCATAAGGGGTTACAAGAGATATACATGCACATCTATTCAGGATTCATCCTGTTCGTGGTGTGTGTGATATCAGTAGTCGTGCTCTATGAATATTTCAAGGATTCAAAATATACCTGGAAACCTGTTTTGGCAGGGATCTTATCCACAGGATTGATCGGTCTTGGAGAAGGGGCAGAGCATTTATTTGCCACTTTTGGCCATGAGGTGTTCCATTATACCCATATGATCGGATCTCCGATAGCCATGTATTTCCTGTATGTTGGTGCGAAAGAATATTCGATGCAGTTCAGGGAAGGAGGCAAACCCATTGGCACCAGGGCCATTCTTATTCTGATGTTCTCTGTGTTTGTGATATCGTTGATACTTGCATCAGTTTCACGTGCCCATTGGGATCCTGCGATTGAAAGACCATTCATCTATGTGATCGCCATACCTTTAGTAATACTCTCGTTCTTGACATTAAAAGAAGCCTTTGAACAGATTGAAAAGCAGAAGATGTTAATGCATTATATTTCACTAATTGCCATTTCGGTTATGTTGCTGAATATTGTGATCCTTTTGGGAAGAGACGCCGATATTGTAAATAATGCCTATATTTATATTGTGACATTTGGTTTTCAGAATATCCTGCTAATCGTTAATGCCACTTTTATACTTGCCTTTACTATCTCAATGCGCATCATGATGACCAAGGATGAAGGTTCGACAAGCCTGTCAAGTTTTGGCAGGGTTCAATCTATTGGATGAAATATTATTGATGCTTGGGCTTTACAAATCTTCCCAGTAACAGGCTCATCTCATAAAACACCATCATTGGTACGGCGATTATGATCTGGCTGAACACATCAGGTGGGGTAA
>CBFFLL010000081.1:0-8234 GCA_965642175.1 Candidatus Methanoperedens nitratireducens
TTGTCCTAAGATCTCAGCGTGGTTGAAGCCCAGGTCTCTTATCAATGGAAAAGCAAACGAAAAGACAGGATCAGCTAAGGAAGAGAAGCCAGAACCGGCTAAGGAAAAAACTGGTGAACAAAAAAGAAAGAATCGCAGATCAAAGGTGAATAAAAAATGAGACTCGAAAATAAAGTTGTAATTATCACAGGAGCAGGAAGCGGTATTGGTAAAGAGACTGCGCTCCTGTTTGCAAAAGAAGGAGCTAAAGTGGTTGTCGCCGATATGAATGAAAGCGCTGGTGAGGAGACAGCGGCAGAGATCAATATACATGGAGAGGGATTTTTTGTTAAATTGGATGTATCCAATAGAGAACAAGCAAAACAGATGGTTAAGATCACTCTTGAAAAATATGGTAAAGTAGACGTTTTGATAAATAATGCAGGCATTGTTCAGGATGCCTTTTTATCAAAAATGACTGAGGAACAGTGGGATAAGGTTATCGATGTCAATCTTAAAGGGGTTTTTAACTGTGCCCAGGCTGTTGTTGAAGTCATGATGAACCAGGGGAATGGCGTAATTATCAATACATCATCGATCGTAGGACTCAACGGCAATGTCGGGCAGGTCAATTATGCTGCAACTAAAGCTGGTTTGATCGGCATGACAAAGACACTGGCAAAGGAACTCGGAAAAAAAGGGATACGTGTAAATGCTGTGGCGCCAGGATTTATTTCGACTCCAATGACCTCAAATGTCCCTGAAAAGATCCTTGAAATGATGAAAGAAAAAACTCCGTTGCGAAGGCTTGGTGAAGCAAAGGATGTCGCGTATGCATATTTGTATCTTGCTTCAGATGAGGCAAACTTTGTAAATGGAGCTGTGCTCTGTGTGGATGGCGGATTAATAATTTGAGAGTTATATATACAAATTAGGTGATAAGATGAAGAATGTAGTTATTGTATCTGCAACAAGAACTGCAGTGGGGAAGTTTGGGGGAAGTCTTAAGGATTTTAGCCCGGTACAACTCGGTTCTGTGGTATTGAAAGATGCCCTGAAAAAAAACCGATGGGGAGCAAAGATGGGCAACGATGAAGTCGTGGATTTGATGATATATGACGGTCTGTGGGATGTTTTTGGAAATTACCACATGGGAATTACAGCAGAGAAAGTAGCAGATAAATACAAGATCACGCGGGAAGAGCAGGATGAATTCTCAGCAATTAGCCAGAATAAAGCAGAGGCTGCGATCAAGGCAGGTAAGTTCAAGGATGAGATCGTTCCGATAGCAATCCCCCAGCCAAAAGGCGAACCCGTGCTTTTTGATACAGATGAGTTCCCAAGGTTTGGCACAACAAAAGAGACCCTTGCAAAACTTAGACCTGCATTCAAAAAGGACGGGACAGTAACTGCTGGCAACGCATCAGGTATAAACCATGGAGCTGCTGCCGTTCTTCTGATGTCTGAAGAAAAGGCTAAAGAAAAAGGGCTTACTCCTCTGGCAACCATCCAGAGTTATGGGTTATGTGGAGTAGCTCCTGAACTAATGGGTCTTGGTCCTATTGGCGCGACCAGAAAAGCCATAGAACGTGCTGGTATTGCGGCAGGAAAACTGGACGTAATAGAACTCAATGAAGCCTTTGCATCTCAGAGTATCGCTGTCAGAAGGGAATTGGACTTCCACCCTGACAAAGTTAATGTTAATGGGGGCGCCATAGCCCTCGGGCATCCTATAGGAGCTAGCGGCACAAGGATACTGGTCACGCTTCTGCATGAATTAAGAAAACAGAAAGGCACATACGGACTCGCAACTCTCTGTATTGGAGGGGGTCAGGGTATTGCCATAGTGGTAAAGAGGTAGATAATATGGGAAAGAAAGCAGGATTAGAAGGTAAAGTCGCGCTAGTCACGGGAGGATCAAGGGGGATAGGTCAGGCGATCGCCTTGCGGCTGGCGGAAGAGGGCGCAGATGTTGCAATTAATTATCAGTCAACCAAAGATCAAGCTGAGAAGTTATCAAAGAAGATAGACCAGATGGGTATGATGGACGAATTCGATAGATTATCCCTATTGATAGACCTGATGGAGACAAAGGAGCATGCAAAGGAAGTATCAGAGTTAATAGATTCTATGGGCAAGCATTCTATCATATGCCAGGCAAACGTCAATGACTTTGAACAGGTGAAAAGGATGCGGGAGGAAGTTGTAAAGCAGTTTGGTAAAATAGATATTCTGGTCAATAACGCAGGAATAGTAAGGGATAAATCTTTTGTTAAAATGACTCCCCAGATGTGGACAGAAGTATTATCTGTGAACCTGGATGGTGCCTTCTTCTGCACAAAAGCGGTCATAGAGGGTATGCTGGAGAGGAAGTACGGCAGGATCGTGAACATATCCTCGGTTATCGGGAGAATGGGCAACCGCGGGCAGGCGAACTATGCAGCTTCAAAAGCAGGATTGATAGCTCTATCGCAAACGCTGGCAAAAGAATTTGCAGGCAAGGGTATAACCGTAAACGCAGTAGCCCCAGGATTTATAGAAACTGATATGCTAAAATCGGTTCCCAAAGAAATAATGGAGAAAATTCTTGCCCAGATACCCCTCGGAAGACTTGGGAAGACGACTGAGGTGGCAGGGGCTGTGGCATATCTGGTCTCAGAAGATGGGGATTACATAACAGGTGAGGTCATTGATATAAATGGAGGACTCTACATCTGATGTTTAGTATGATGAAGGAATAGTATTCCGGATATAAGAGATCTGAACCTTCCTTCCTATTAGACCTTGATCGGCCTAGAGCATTTACGCCCATGAAGTCCGGATTTATTCCGAGGTTCTTCTGTCAATCCCTTGCTAGTTCATCGTAGCTTGCACCTATTACATTTCTATAACAGGCAATGATAACTTTCTTTTATCATGATTAATAGTTTTCGATAACATAATTGACAACATAGTTGATAACAAATATGATTACAAAATAAACGATTTCATTTGGCAATAATTTGGTGATGTTGGCATTGTCACTCACATGTCCATACCAAAAGATTTTACCCCCACTCGAATCCACAAAGTACAAATATACTTCAAGCGTAAAGTACATATTTACACAGAGTGTAAAGTACATATTCACTTCAAGTGTAATAAATAGAAAACAGGTTCGGATAATTATGACTGAAGTAAAAATAAAGATAGAAGGAATGATGTGCGGACACTGCCAGGCATCGGCTACCAAAGCGATCTCATCTGTGGCTGGTGTATCTGCAGCTAAGGTTATTCTTGCGGATAAAGAGGCAACTGTGACCTATGACCCGAAAAAAACAAAAAGTGAAAATAGCTCAACCAGAAAATAAAGCAATACAACAGGTGACATACTTATGAAAGAAACAATAGGCATTTTTGGAATGACATGCATGCATTGTCATAAAAGGGTAAAAGATGCTATCTCCAAACTAAACGGCGTCAAATCTGCTGAAGTCAGTCTTGAGGATAAAAGCGCCACGGTTGAGTTCGATGAAGGTGTCACCAACCTTAACGCAATAAAACAGGCTGTCATCGATGCAGGTTATGAAGCTGGTGAACAGACGATCACACAACCCGGGTCAGAATCACAGCAGAGCACCCAGGCCTGCCCCGTGGTCATTGAAGACGACAAAGGAACGGTAGAAAAACCTGCCGCAAAGCAGGGATCAGGCGCTGCCACCACTATCTCACTTAAGATATCAGGTATGACATGCGCTGCATGCGCCCAGAACATCGAAAAAGTGACCCGGAAGCTGAAAGGGGTAATATCATCCACGGTCAACGTGTCTATTGAAAAAGCATCCATAACATACGACCCCTCACTTGTCACCCAGAAAGATATTGAAGGCGTCATAAGATCGATCGGGTACGGTGTTGTTAAGGATACAATATCATTTGATATCGGGGGTATGACATGCGCCGCATGCGCCCAGAACATCGAAACAGTCCTGAACAAAATCAAAGGCGTTGAATCCGTAGCTGTCAATTTCTCTCTTGCAAAAGCCCAGGTCGAATATGATCCTTCCCTTGTGACTGTGGCCGACATGGTATCTGCCATCGAGGGCATCGGATACACAGCATCCCGTAAAGTCGATAAGAAAGAGTCAGAAGACAGGGAACGCAAAGCCAGGGAAGATGAGATCAAAAAACAGCGCATCAATCTTATAATAGCAGTTGCGCTTGGCATTCCCATCTCTTTTGGTGATATGGCAAATGCCTTTCCAAACCTCCTCTGGTTCGTCCCGTCTTTTCTGACAAATGACAAATTGCTGTTCGTCCTTACCACGATCGTAATGATCTTCCCCGGAAGGCAGTTCTTTGTTGGAACCTACAAAGGATTAAAACACGGCGTCACTGACATGAACCTCCTCATAGCAACAGGAACCGGTGCCGCATATGTGGTAAGCGTTGCTGCGACATTCCTTGACCTGGGGCATGGTTATGAGCACACATACTATGACACAGCAGCGCTGCTTATCACCTTTATCGTACTTGGCAGGTATCTTGAAGCCACGACCAAAGGCAAAACATCCGAAGCCATAAGGAAACTCATGGGACTTCAGGCAAAGACCGCCCGCATTATCGTGGACGGTGTGGAAAAAGAAGTGCCTGTTGAAGACGTGGCAGCAGGTGATATCGTTGTGATGCGCCCTGGTGAGAAACTGCCTGTTGATGGTGTGGTTACTGAAGGTGTTTCTGCAGTTGATGAGTCAATGATCACAGGGGAAAGCATTCCTGTGGAGAAGAATCCAGGAGATACCGTAATAGGCGCAACGATCAATAAATCAGGCTCGTTCAGGTTCAGGGCGACAAAAGTAGGTTCTGATACCGCTCTTGCCCAGATCATCGAACTTGTGGAAAATGCCCAGACATCCAAGGCACCAATACAGAAGATCGCAGATGTGGTAGCAGGACATTTCATCCTTGCAGTGCATGTGATATCGCTTCTTGCATTCTTCTTCTGGTTCTTTATAGGCTTTGAGATGTTCGATGTCGCAGGATCAACGGCATTTACAGATGTCAGCCCATTCCTGTTCTCCCTGCTAATTTCCATTACAGTACTTGTTATCTCATGCCCCTGCGCAGTCGGGCTTGCAACACCTGCCGCAACAATGGTAGGTACAGGTAAAGGCGCAGAGAACGGCATCCTGATAAAGGGCGGTGAACCCCTTGAGATGGCGCATAAACTGAACACCATCGTATTTGACAAAACAGGCACACTGACACGGGGCGAACCTGTGCTCACAGATGTAATCAGCACTGCAAGCCATACGGAAGAAGAGGTTTTGCGCATGGCTGCAATAGCAGAGAAAGGCTCTGAGCACCCTCTGGGTGAAGCCATCGTGAACGGCGCCGCAGCACGCAGCATCAATGTGCCTGATGCCACTTTGTTCAAGGCAATAGCAGGTCACGGGGTTGAGGCTGGATTCGACGGTAAACGGATACTTCTTGGCACACGTAAACTCATGGCTGATAATAAAATAGATGTGACCCATCTGAACGCATCCATGGAAAAAATGGAAAATGACGGCAAAACTGCCATGCTAATTGGAGTGGATAAGGAGGCCATTGGCATTGTGGCAGTCGCCGATACCCTCAAAGAGCATTCAAAGGATGCGGTTGACAGGCTGCACAAAATGGGTATTGAAGTTGTAATGATAACAGGTGACAATGCACGTACCGCTTCTGCCATTGCTAAACAGGTCGGCATCGACCGTGTGCTTGCAGAAGTGCTGCCTGAAGACAAAGCCAGTGAGATTAAGAAACTGCAGGCAGAAGGCAAGATCGTGGCAATGGTTGGTGATGGCATCAATGACGCACCCGCGCTGACCCAGTCCAATGTTGGAATTGCTATGGGAGCAGGAACGGATGTTGCTATGGAATCAGCAGGTATCGTGCTTATCAAGAACGATCTTCTTGATGTGGTCGCATCCATACGCTTGAGCAGGCTGACCATGAGCAAGATCAAGCAGAACCTGTTCTGGGCATTTGGATACAACAGTATCGGTATACCTCTTGCAGCTGGAATATTGTATCCATTTTACCATACGATCATAATAACACCAGCGCTTGCAGCGGCATTCATGGCAATGAGCTCAGTTTCAGTAACTGCTAATTCATTACTCATGAAAAGGAGCAAGATAAAATGAAAGGCAAAACAGGCAGGTATAGCCTGATCGCAAGCATTGTATCTTCAATTGTGATAGTTGCGGTATTCCTCGCACTTGCACTGCTTAAAAACAGCGGCAGAGCAAACCCATTGTATACGGATGTGGATATCATGGCAGGTATGATATTCGTGTTCATCCTGAGCATGATCGTATCAGCATCCGTCTGGCCTGGTATCATAGAAAAACGTTTGAAGTGAAGACTTTTGGTTCTAATATGTCTAAAGTAAAAAAGAAATTTAAAGCAAAAAGCATGACCTGTAAAAATTGCGAGTTGGTTATTAAAAAGCAGGTCAAAACTATGCCAGGCGTAAAAAAGATCGATATTGATTACGCAACAGAAGAAGTACAGGTAATATACGATCCCCATAAAATAAAGTTTCTCAATATAAAAGAAGCTATTGAATCAAAAGGCTATATATGTGATGATTATAAAGAAAACAAGAAACTATCGACTTCGGGCTGGATACTGACCGTTTTAGGCATAATAGTGGTCGCATATTTTTCTCTTCAATACCTTGAAACAATAGAACTGCCGCAGATCAGCTCGAACATGAGCTATAGCCTGTTATTCATAGTCGGATTACTGACCGGTCTTCATTGTGTAAGTATGTGCGGCGGATTTGTGGTTTCTTATTCCACAAAAGGTATAAAGGAAGGAAAAAAACCACATGAGTTACACCTCTCTTATGGTCTTGGCAAAACACTGTCATACACCCTTATAGGTGCCGTCTTCGGTCTTTTGGGAAGCATAATTGCCTTTACCCCATTGATGCGCGGCGTAGCAGGGATACTTGCGGGACTGTTCCTGTTGCTATTCGGCCTGAAAATGCTAAATATTTTTCCGGTCTTAAGAAAGATCCAGTTCAGGACGCCACAATTTATTTCGAAATTCACTTACGGGAAACGGAAAAGCCATTCTGATCCTTTGACGATCGGTCTGCTTAACGGTCTTATGATAGCCTGCGGCCCACTGCAGGCAATTTACATCATGGCTGCGGGAACAGGAAGCATGATCGAAGGGGCAAAGCTTCTATTTGTATTCGCTTTAGGGACACTGCCTGTCATGCTCTCTTTCGGCTACATAACAAGCTTTATCGGGTCAAAGGCAACCCACCAGATACTAAAATTTTCAGGGGCAATTGTGATCATACTTGGATTATTCATGATAAACAACGGCCTCGCATTGACAGGCGCAGGCTATGATCTCAAGCCAGCGATAAACAATGCTCCAACATCGGTAGAGAATTCTCCTGCATCACAACAACCCGTAGATGTGAATGTCGGCTCTCAGGAAATCAGGATGGACGTCACTCGTTCCGGCTATGTTCCCAGCACGTTCACATTGAAAAAAGGAGTGCCTGTTAAATGGATAATTAATGGGAAAGAGTTGACTGGCTGTAATAATGCGATCATAGTGCCATCCCTTGGTCTGGAATTTGATATCAAGAAAGGAGAGCAGATCATAGAATTCACACCAACTGAAGCCGGTACTATAAGATGGAGCTGCTGGATGGGTATGATAAGGGGTAGTTTCAGTGTGAAATGATCAACTCTTTTTTCACTGAGAGATAATTGGATATTAGAATATCAAAATATATCGATTTTTTGTTGGATGCTATCAAAAACAATACATTTTTGGACATTACATTTACAGAAAAACACAAAAAAAAGTAAAAAGAATCGGTGTATCTCTACACCAATTTCTTTATCGGGTGGGATTCTGCCAGAACACTGAGTCCCAGGTCTTTTGCAGTCTCACCAAGCATAATGTCAACCATTGCAACTGCAGGGAAGACACGCTTTACGTTCTCGATCGGACCATAGAGCAGGAAATTCGCGCCCATTATCTGCGCAACGAGGTTCGTGCCTATGTCCACCGGCGGCCATGATTCTGTCTTTGCATCAGGATCGGTTTTCTTGTACTTCTTCATCCAGTCCCATGCTGAAGCCATGTTATGGAAGCCTCCGCCTGCCGGAAGTCCAAGTTTGCCCTTGACCGCAAGTACTGAGCGGATGGTCGCTCCTGAACCTGCGCCAAGAGGAGTTGCTGCTACGTCGATAAGA
>CBFFLL010000081.1:8244-11321 GCA_965642175.1 Candidatus Methanoperedens nitratireducens
GCATTCCCTTTGCCTGTCCTGTGCCACCTTTCTCCAGGATCTCAAGTTTGCCTTCAACGCTTGGGTTGGTGGCATTGAACGCAAGCACAATGGCTGATGTAAACTTGCTTTCCTTGAGCGCTTTGATCTCCTCTGCGCCAATGCTGGCATTGATGGAGTTGTGAATTGCACGCTTCTCAACACCGATCTCTTTTGCATATCGCGCTGCTACGGCTCTGACATGACCATCTGATGAATCTACAAGGAACGGGATATCATCGCAGATTTCCACGAACCAGTCGATGTATTTCTTTATTGCTTCAGGGGTTTCCCCGACGATCTGATTGAAATATGGGTTCCCTGTTGTATCTCCCATTACTTCCTGTGTATTCCACAGTTTCTCTGCCGCAGCTTTATCGAATGTGCCCTTGTCCTCGTCTGTCACGATCTTGTGTTTTAAATAGAACATCGTGCTGACAAGCACTGTTGGGTATTCTCCAGGCTGCCCGCCTACTTTTATCTTACCGAAATCAAATACTTCCTGTTTCTTATCATATCTAAACATCTTAGCACCTCAATTACCAAATATCAACATCGAAAGCGTTTTCTGTATCGCTGAAATCAATGGGGACAGAATAAGCAGCAGATAGACCACAACTATGGTCAGCGCCGTGCTAATCCCATACAGTATACCAATATCCCTACCCAGTTTTTTCCCGTATCTCTGGTGGATCTCCGAGTTAGTGAACTCGATCTTTTCCTCTATTTCATTCAGTTTCAGCATTATTTCCTTGTAATCGTCGGGATTCACGATCACAGTGGGGACTTTTTCTGCCATTTATATCACACCCTTGAGTATCAGCGGAACTAATACAAGCAGCATGACAAATACGAAACCGACCAGGAAGCCTATTACTCCTGTTGCGCCCACGCCGGATTCAAGTTTCTGGTTCCTCGCGATGAGCTGACCCCTGTACCTGATATCTTCAACGAGCGATTCTATTGTCGCCATTGAAGGAGCAACTACCATGGGTGTGCCTTTTCCGTACTCCTGTTCTTCTGCCATTTTATCCACCTCCGAAAATCGTTATTCCAAGAATGGTCATACCAACTACAAAACCGATCATTATGCCTTCTATCTTTCCTGCATAGACGCCTGACATCAGCTTGTTCAGGTTGCCGATCTCAATGGTCTGTTTCTGGATCCCTCTGATCCTTAACTGGATCTGAGCTATCTCTGCAGCCATTGGCTTGACTCCACCTATCTCAGCCTCTTCCTCCTTGGCGCCTACCTCGATGATCATGGGTTCGCCTTCAAAAGCTCCGGGATCTTTTGCTGCGAGTTCCTTAACCCTGGCAATGATAGCACCTTCATCCTCGACACCCATCATTTCGGATATTGTTATCTGCGCCTGGAATCTCTTTATAGCATCGTCGGGCAGGTTCTCGATATACGGTATGGCTCCAGTCGAGCCCACTATCCTGTTGTCCTTGAGGCCGTTCTTGTGAATCATCATTATGGCTTCACCAGCGATATGCCCCTTCACCTCTGCTCCCGTAACGAGCAGGAAGCGAATGTTGGGGTTAGAGATGATGTTAGCCACAATTTTTTCTATACCCAGGTTCTCGGTCTTGTGGGGTCCTGTAATAGCGGCGCCTGCCGCAAGCTGTGGAGCTCCTTTAAGATGCGAACCGCACGTGGTTACTGCTACGGGACTTTCTGGATTCCCGGATTCGTATTCTCCTTTAACAACAGGCCATCCTGCTGCAGGTTTTACTTTGTTTGCCATTTATATACCTCCCAGCTGGCTGACAGCTCCTTTTATTACAGGGATGACCAGCAGTAAAAAGGCTATAATAAATCCTATCACTGCGCCGTAGAATGCGTTGGTTATTATCCCTGCATTGTATGAAGCGTTCTCCCTTCCAGGGAACATGCTCAAAAGCGGTGCTTTTGGATCGAGCTGGTTCATCATATCAGTAACTATCTTATCCAGTTCTTCCAGTTGTGTACTGACCCCGTCTAATGAATACTCAACAACGTCTTCGCGTTCTTCAGCTATGACGCCTGTAGAGGGGTCAAGTATAAGGTGCATTTCGGGTGCAACTCGTATATGACTCATATTTATGCCTCCGTCTTGGGGATCAATCCTGTCCCGACCACTGCAGCCGCATCCTTATAGACCTCATCCCAGAATAGTTTGTAGAAGATGAGCCACAGGATTACTCCGAGCATCAACGTGATTATCCCGGAATTGCCGAGTGTCATCATGGCTGCAATACCGAGTATTGCCATTGTGATAGCGCCTGTCGAACCTGCAAGATACAGCAATCTTTTCTGTTTCTCATCAGGTCCGAGGACGGCATTGAAGGGGTGTAATATCGCAACAGCCCCTACCCAGAAAGCAACCAGCATTATCCCATTGTCGAAAACCGAATGTAACAAAAGTTTAAATTCGAAACCTCCTGCCACTGCAGCGCTGAAACCTACTATTATAAGCGAGCCTGCCGCAGCTATTTCGGTCATGCAGCGGATCATTACCGGGATCTTCATTTTTATGACGTTCTGAGCAAACCAGCCAATTATCAATCCTATTACCGAGGCTGTAAGCAAAGCCACTATTGGTCCAGCTAACGGAATTGTATGCATGACCGCAAGACCGAACATGGAAGCCACAATACCCATTCCCATAGCAATTTGTCCTATGGACGGTACGCCGGTTCCAAGACCGTATTTTGAAACCCGCCTTACTGCTTCCGCGCCCCAGATAACGGCACACATTCCTCCGAGAGCTCCTGCTGTGGGGAAATAGGGGGAGAGATATATACCCAACAATCCTCCAATTATCCCCAAAGCTGCAAGTGTACTTGCTGGTATTTCTTTAATATCACTCATATTACATCCCCCATGCGATCAATACAGCCAATATACCGCACAGCAAGCTCACAATAAATGCTGTGAGAGTATCCTTTGGAAGAACCCGCCTGAACTTTGGGTCATGGAATCCTTCTATCGTGCCGCCTACACCGTATGATGCGATGACCGCGTTTACATAGAAAACTCCCATAGTAAATATGCCTGCTACCGCTGGAGCGCT
>CBFFLL010000082.1:0-4133 GCA_965642175.1 Candidatus Methanoperedens nitratireducens
TCAATTTAACGGCGAAAATTCAACTGCAAGATATGGATATGTGTTTATAGTTTCCGATACGTTAAAAAATATCTGGGAAAATATCAGTAAAAGACTGGATGAAGTGCAGGAGAGCAAAAGATTATGAGCATTCTGCTGGTGCTGGTCGGTTTCTCGGCTGTCGCCCTTGATGTGGTTTATGAAACTTCATTTTGTTATAAAGGCTACTTCTATTGAAGAAAGAAGAGTATTATTCAGGTCGTTTCGCCCTTCCACTCTGCCTCTGATAATAAGCTTCCTTGATGCTATTTTTATATTGTCGCCTACTTTGAAGTCTCGTATGTCTCCAAGAACATGCAGTATGCTACTATTGGGAGGTCTTAGCCTCATTTCCTGAAATGTAACATCTGAAATTTTTTCATTTTTCAAAATAATCACCGGTTCTTATAAATAGGAGGTGGGGGAGAGCATCCCCCGGTAAACCCACTCCTTACCAGTCCATGGTGTCGCCGCAGGGTATCCGCATAGCGAGGAGCTTTTGTTCCCTGGGTGCAAGTTTCGGGTACATGACATCCAGGATCGCCAGGGCATGGTACCCTTCTCCATGCTGGTCCTTAATCGAATCAACAGCCCAATTAAAGGCAGCCAGGACCTTTTCCCCCTGCTTGTATATTTTATTTACGGCTTCATTCACGACCGGTTCGATCTCAATTTTTATGCTTTCTGTATTTTCATTAACCATCTTTTTGTCACCTCATCGGCATACCAATATGAAATTAGTTCATATTTAGTAACACGATATATCATAAAAGTTTTACAAATATAAAAACCCTTCCCTCAATTCTGCAAAAAATGCAAAAGATTATACTGTACAACTTCAATTCTTGATAAAGGAGACATTATATGGAGCAAGACCTGTCAAGAATCGGTATTTCTCTTCCTGGGAACTTGCTTGAAAAATTCGATGAAATCATAACAAAAAGAGGCTAATCGTCACGTTCTGAGGGTATTCGCGACGCAATAAGAGGCTATATCAGTTACTATGACTGGATGAGAGAAGTCGAGGGAGGAAATTTGAAAGCTATTGCTGAAAAAATAATGGCGCTAAAAGGCGTAAAGAATGTGAAACTGACCACGATAAAGCCCGGACAAGAATTGTAGCTCATACTCACCTGGTAAGCACAAGTTATATAAACTATAATGAATATTCAACGTTTGCTACGTATGTTAAATTCAGTAGCACTGGAGTTATATATTATTATAAAGTTGTAATACCATATGATGTGTCATATAGAAGTATTAAGAGATGTTATTTGAGGAGGTAAAAATAATGCATATTGGAGATGGACTTATACCGACTGAACAGGCGGCTATATACTGGATTGTAGCGCTGGTTTTTATCAGCCTATCGTTGAAATGGGCAAGAAAAGAGATGGATGAGGCAAAAGTCCCGATGTTTGCAGCCCTTGCGGCTGGCATCTTTGCTATCCAGGCAATGAACATTCCAATCCCATGGGGAACCAGCGGTCATATGCTTGGAGGCGTGATGGCTGCCATAATCCTGGGCAGCCCTTTTGCAGGAGTACTGCTCTTAACACTGGTTCTCATTGTCCAGGGTTTTTTCTTTGCGGATGGTGGAATCTTGGCGATGGGAGCAAATATACTGAATATGGGAGTGATAGCAAGCTTTACCGGCTACTACGCATTCATGGCACTGAAAGGCTCTCTCGGTATGGTAAAAGCATCTTACATAGGGGGATGGGTTGGCATAGTTCTTGGAGCTGAAGCTGTGGCTATTCAGTTTGCGGTTGCGGGAATTTTCCCGCTCATTCCAGGCATGACATGGATGGGGATATACCATGCTGTGATTGGAGTTGTGGCTGAGGGATTGGTTACAGCCATCGTTGTAGGGTCTGTTATGCAGACAAGACCTGACCTGATTGTTTCAAGTTCAAAGGTGGGAGCATGAGCCCTGAGAATAAAAAGATACTTATGGTTGGTGCAATAATAGCGATCATCCTCTCAGTGCTGGCTCCTTTCCTTGCTTCTTCCAACCCTGATGGACTTGACAAGAACGTCATCAAATTTGTTGGCGGAGGATCAGAGGAAAAGTCTGAGGAAATAATTGGAGAAAAGAACAAAGTGGCGTATGAGTCGCCTTTTCCGGATTATAGTATTGAAGGAATGCATAAGATCGGAGAAGTTCTCGCGATATTGATAGGTACGGTCATCATGCTGGCATTGGGACTTGGAGTGAGCATACTGCTAAAAAAGAAAAAAGAGGTAAAACAAGTATAGAGTATGCATATAATAGAAGTGCGAGAACTCACATATTCCTACCATAGCGGAAATAGCTTGGCTCTGGATAAAGTTAATCTCAGGATCGAAAGGGGTGAGAGGCTCTGTCTGCTGGGAGCTAACGGTTCAGGCAAGTCAACCCTTATCAAACACCTGAACGGAATTCTCCTCTCGAAAAGTGGAGAGGTTTTGGTCAAAGATGAACCAATAACCAAGAAGAACCTTCGAGATATCAGACGAACTGTGGGTGTGGTCTACCAGAATCCTGATGACCAGGTTTTTCTTCCTACAGTCAGTCAGGATGTAGCCTTTGGTCCTATCAATCTTGGACTGCAGGAAGATGTTGTGGAGCACAGGGTTGAGACTGCCCTTAAAAGTGTGGGGCTCAATGGGTTTGGGGAACGAGCACCACATCATTTGAGCGGGGGTGAGAAAAAGCTTGTGGCTATTGCAGGCGTTCTTGCCATGGAGCCTGAGGTGATGGTGCTGGATGAACCCGCTGCTGGTCTTGACCCTGAAGGAAAACAGAGAATACTTCGTTTGATATACAGGCTGAATAAACAGCTTGGAATAACTGTTGTCATCGCAACCCATGATGTTGACATGGTGCCTGTGTTCGCAGACAGGATAGCTATACTCTCCCATGGAAGAAAGATAGCTGATACTTCTCCTACAGAGATATTCTCAAATCCTGAACTGCTCAGGGAGTCACATCTTCATCTGCCTATTGTAACACGGCTTCTTCAGAGTTTACAGAATGAAGGTGTGCCGGTAAGAACGAAGTTAACAGTGGAGGGGGCGAAAAAGGAGCTTTTAAGGGTGATAAAAGAACAATGCACAGCATCTCACTTATAGATATAGAGCGCGAGACATATAAGAACACTCGAATCCACAGGCTTGATGGGAGAATAAAACTTCTCTTCCTGATAGGTATAATTCTATATGCTGTCAGCCTCCCAAAACTCAGTACTCTTACCCTCTGGAAACTCGCCGCAATTGAGATATATATATTAATTATAATGGTAATCGCAGGATTAAATCTTTTTTATGTTGCTCTACGATATGTGATGCTAACACCATTTGGTCTCGGGATTGCCGTACTGCAGCCATTTTTCCGGCAGGGATTTATTGAGGAGTTCACTGTCCATGAACTTCCATTTATAGGTATAACATGGACAGAGGAAGGACTGCTTTTCGGAGCAGTGGTATTTATAAAGTTCACTGTGGCTGTGAGCGCTGTAATCATGTTCTCATCCACCACTCCCATGACAGAGATGGTGGAATCAGCTCGAAAGCTCAAGTTGCCAAGGGAGTTCGCTCTCCTCCTAACGATGATGATACGCTACCTCTTTGTCTTCTGGGGGGTTTTTAAGCGGCTGCACACAGCTCAGGCATCCAGATGCTTTAATATTTGGAACCCTCATGTACCAAGGAAATGGATAATGGAGCAAATAGCTCATTCCATCAGCTCACTGTTTATCCGCTCCTATGAGCAGGGTGAGAGGACATTCCAGAGTATGCTCAGCAGGGGATACGACTACACGGCAGATATCTATGTCCATAAAAAAAAGATACTCATGCCTGAGATTGCTTTTGTAGCGCTTACGATAATTGTGATTGGAAGCACCCACTTTCTCGAATAATTGAATTTATTTTATACAGGAAGGTCCTTCGCATCTCTGACTTTTTTCTCCTCCTCTCACAGCAGGGGTCTCAATAGCAGCACAGATGGGTTTGAACCTAAGTTTTTTTGGGAAAAGATACCTAAGTTTTTATACACAGAAGTATTAATTTAATATGCTAGAAGATAACATCTATAGAAGATAACATCTATAGAAGATAACATCTACAGATGA
>CBFFLL010000082.1:4233-5886 GCA_965642175.1 Candidatus Methanoperedens nitratireducens
TAGAAGATAACATCTATAGAAGATAACATCTATAGAAGATAACATCTACAGATGACAGGAGGTAGGTTATGACGGATAGAAAATACATAATAGAATCCAAAAGATATATAGGCGAAGATGGAAAACCAACATTCGATACTTGGGTAACGAACGCTAAAGTAACTGAGATAAAACATGAAGAACAGTATTTGGTGTTTTTTCCGCTTGAGGGAGAACACGCAGGAAAGAAACACTACATACCTTTCTACAATATTCACCTAGTCAGGGAGATGTAATTCCCTGACTGCGGAATTTGAACAAGGGCCATTCTATTAAAAGTTAGTATCATCCAGGAATTTTTTGAATGACTCCAGTTCTGTTTTACTTTTTACCACTTCACTTTTTATTTCATTGGCTATTTGAGCGAGTACCTGTTTGAGCTTCTCCTTATCGATTCGTTTCGGTACCTGGACTTCAAAAAGAAAATCCCTTGAGCCGACTTTTATTGAGTCAACAAGAAGCTCTTTGTTCTTGAATAATATATTTCGGATCGTCTGTCTGATCAAATCGCCTTTTATCACATATTGATCTATTCTATATTCTCCCTCAGCCTCCATGTATGTCCATTCAACAATAGCAGGTGAAATCTGAAGTGTGTAAGTCAGTTCTCCCACATGCGCCATGTTCGCTTTGAGCTTGAGGTCAAGATCCTGTCCTTTTATGGATTCTATCTCAGTCATATTTTAATACCTCCGACAAGGTTATTTTGAACCTTCATCCTCTTTTATTTATTTGGTAGGCTTTAAGTTTTTGGTTTGGGACTACACAGTTTGGGGGAGGACATAATTTTGCGCATATTTCAATTGTGCTAATAATCGAAACAAATAATACACTTGCCTTATATTATACGGTCGAGGTTCAATCAATGACATCTGAAAAATGCAACTTCTGCTCGGATGAAAAATGTATAGCATCAGACATGGAACCCTGCGACTTCCAGGGAGATAATTTCAAGGAGTGCCTGCGCTACCGCCTGTATTTCATAAAACCGCAGCTTATGCAATTGCGCTAGGCGAAAGCATCCGCGAAATGTAATTGTTATTTGCAGGCTAAATTATGTTTCTGCTTCGCAGGAACTCTCGGACCTGCTGTTCGGAGAGGGTAAGGTAAGACCGCCTGTTATCCAGATGACGTCGGCAAATTACACGCTATATGCATCTGCCGCACAAGAAACCCCTGGTTTCACTTTTGTTATGGTAATCCTTACATATTATATAACAGCACGATTCTCTAAGTTACGGAGGTAGAAATGGATAAATATCGATGCACAGTTTGCGGCTACATTTATGACCCTGAAATGGGAGATACCCCGAAAATAAAACCCGGAACTGCTTTCGAAGACCTTCCTGATGACTGGGTGTGCCCCCAGTGCGGTGTGGGTAAGGAAATGTTCGAAAAAATGTAGGCTAACATAAATTCGAAACCGCGTATTGTAAACATAGATAGTTTATTTTTTTATATTAGCATGGATTGACACAGATTTATTGCCAATTGTTTTTGTTCAATAGTTAATTATATATAATATTGAATGGGTAAGTGTCTTCCTATAAAGAAGGTAATAAATACGACTTCGATGAAAAATGCAGAAATTTCGAGGAGGATATGCGCTGGAGA
>CBFFLL010000082.1:5896-11254 GCA_965642175.1 Candidatus Methanoperedens nitratireducens
AGGAATACGATGTTATGAAAAATACGGCAGATTTATTAAGAAAAAGTGAATAAAGCCACAATTGGGAAAACACCTATATAGCATAAAATCTAATATTAATTCGTATAATTACGAACAAAAATGAGGTTAATATGAAAACAGAACGCTGGGGCAACATTGGCTCTAAATTTGCGCACCTAACAAGTGTGCATCCGTGTTATAATGAGAAAGCGCATTTCACGACAGCAAGGATACACTTACCTGTGGCTCCGCGCTGCAATATCCAGTGCAACTACTGCATAAGGAAGCTGGATAAATGCGAGCACAGACCCGGCGTGGCTGGTGCTATACTGAACCCGCGGGAAGCGCTCATCCGTGTTGATAAGTACATCAAGGACATCCCGAACCTTCGCGTCGTTGGTATTGCAGGACCTGGAGAATCGCTTGCGAACGAGGACACTTTCGAGACCCTGCGCCTTGTGCATGAAAAGTATCCTGAACTCATTAAATGTGTTGCTTCAAATGGTCTTGTGCTTGCTGAAAATGTGGACAGGCTCGTTGCGGTTGGAGTGACCAGCGTTACCGTTACTATCAATGCTGTTGATCCAGAGGTCGGAGCAAAGATATACTCATTTGTGCGCTATCACGATAAGACTTACAAAGGAGTTGAAGGCGCAAAACTGCTTATTGAGAACCAGTTCCTGGGCGTGAAGAAAGCAAGCGAAGCAGGGCTTAACGTGAAGGTGAACACAGTGCTGATCCCTGAGATAAACTTTGAGCAGGTAAAGGAGATAGCGAAGAGGTCGGCAGAGAACGGCGCCATACTGATGAACATTATCCCGCTGATACCTCTCCAGAAGTTCGAGAAGGAAAGAGCGCCTGAATGTGACGAACTCACCATGGCAAGAACAATAGCTGAGGAGTTCCTCCCCCAGTTCAGGCTGTGCAGGCAGTGTCGCGCCGATGCGATAGGCGTGCCTGGAATGGAGCCGTGCGGGTCGCCGACACAAGAGAAGGCGACGGGGGAATATTATCACGCGTAGGCTATTACAATTAAAAACCACATTGTGCATAGAGGACACGAAGAATATCTAAAATGCTGTGTGTCCTCTGTGGTTTTTTTTTCAAAAAGCCCTCCCATTTTTTTGAAATCAAAGACTATTTCTGTAATAAAATGCTAATATTAAGTCCATGGTTGAACCAATCATTCTAAAAGACAATATCGAATACAGCTCTGGTTCAGTGGTAAGCAAGACCTTAAAACAGAACCCTGCAGGCTCGATAACACTCTTCGCTTTTGATGCAGGCCAGGGACTGAGCGAGCATTCAGCGCCATTTGATGCCGTTGTGCAGGTCATTGAAGGAGAAGGGCATTTCATAATCGGGGGAGAGGATCATAACCTTACTGAGGGACAAATGATAATAATGCCCGCGAACGTGCCTCATGCTGTTAAGGCAGAGAAGAAGTTCAAAATGCTGCTAACGATGCTTCGGGCGTAGTGATCAGTGCTATATTGGTCTCGCGGGATGTTTGTAAGTAAGATTCCTATTCACCATTTATCGTTGCAACAATTTCTCTAAAACCTTCAAGTCCAGCCTCTACATTTTCAATAATCTCATTTGCCAGTATATCCGGGTCAGGCAAGTTATCCAGATCAGCAAGGCTTTCATCTTTTACCCAGGAAATATCAAGGTTTGTTTTATCTCTTGAAACTATTTCCTCATACGAGAATTTTCTCCACCGCCCATTCGGATCGTCCTGTGACCATGTTTCTTTTCTAACATGTCTGTTTTCAGGATTGTAACATTTAATAAAATCCTTTAAATCCTCGAATTTCATCGGATTCTCTTTCAGCGTAAAATGAATATTGGTACGAAAATCATATATCCATACCTCTTTTGTCCATGGGGTTTTACTTGCCGGCTTATTCTCAAAAAACAGAACATTTGCTTTTACGCCCTGTTTGTAAAAAATACCTGTTGGAAGTCTTATGATTGTATGAAGATCTGTTGATGCAAGCAGGTTTTTGCGGACGGTCTCTCCAGCTCCTCCTTCAAACAGTACATTATCAGGCAGAACAACGGCGGCGCATCCATCTGATTTCAGGAGGGTATGGATATGCTGCAAAAAGTTCAACTGCTTATTAGAAGTAGTTGCCCAGAAATCCTGGCGATTATAAACAAGTTCTTCTTTTTCCTGTTCCCCTTCTTCATTTGTAAAGGTCATGCTGCTTTTTTTACCAAAAGGAGGATTGGTCAGTACATAATCATAGCGGTCGCCCGGATCGGATACGAGTGAATCAGTTGATGATACATAAGATTCACCATCGATCTCGCCAATGTTATGAAGGAACATATTCATAAGGCACATTCTTCTTGCGCCTGCAACGATCTCATTTCCTGAAAATGTCCTGTCTTTGAGAAATTTTTTCTGCTCTGCATTCAAACGGTAATTCTCCGGATTGCTTAAGAAATCATAAGATGCAAGAAAGAAGCCTCCTGTTCCACATGCAGGATCGCAGATCGTTTTTTCAGGTTCAGGGTGAATGCATTCAACCATTGCCATTATGAGCGAACGGGGTGTGAAATACTGACCGGCGCCGCTTTTCACGTCCTCTGCATTTTTTTCAAGCAGACCTTCATAGATCTTCCCCTTAACATCAGTACCCATCATGCTCCAGTTTTCATTATCGATCATGCCTATGATGCGAGATAGCATGGCAGGATCCTGTATCTTGTTCTGTGATTTTGTAAATATCTGTCCAAGGATACCCCTGGCCTGGCTTAATTCACGGAGAAGTTCTGTATATTGGGATTCCAGGTCAGCGCCTTTTTTCGATACAAGACTTTCCCATTTATATTTTTCCGGAATTGGAAGTTTACGGTCATACGGCGGTTTTGAATATTCATCTGCCATTTTCAGAAAAAGCAGATACGTCAACTGTTCCAGATAATCCCCATAGCCGACACCGGCATCACGGAGTACGTGTGCGTAACTCCATACTTTTGATATTATGGCACTTGTGTTATTCATTTTCCTCAATAAGCTTGATATTCTCGTAAATTAGGTCTATCATGTCATTCACAGCATCTTTATTTATCATATTCCAAGCCTCGCTCGTCTTGCAGCATCGTATCTATCAATATGGGGTTTGAAATCGTAATATTGATCCAGGGATGAGGTCTCAAACTCTATTCTTTTTTTCTCATCTATTGAATGCAAGAGTTTTCCGTGCATTATAACCTGGTACCTGAACCGAAGCGTTGAACCGTTTAGAATACTTACATACGCTTTCTTTTTGTCAATAATGTCCTCTATTCTTATGGCAATTCTTGATGGATAAAGGGGATATTTTTCGAGGATTTTTTCATTTTTTAGATAAACTGCAATGTCAATATCACTTTTTTCGTCCTGCATACATCTAGCAAATGAATCGAAAAGATATGCAAATAGGATATCATTCTCATCTTCCAGAACTTTTATGATGCTTCTTTCTTGCGTTATTGACTCAGACACTATTTATCACTGCTCCAGGCAAGGATATTCAAACACAGAGGACACAGAGATCACAGAGTTGTAATAATTCTCTGTGTCCTCTGTGCGCTCTGTGGTTTTTTTCGTGCTAGATGATATCAAAAACCCTAGAAAATAGTGATTATGCTGCATACATTAATTTCCTTTAAGTGTATATTTGAATTCCTTTCAATTTTGCTTCTTTAATGAAATTTTCAATGTTCATTCCGGCGATCTCAAGCGCTTTTCCGAGACTGATTTTACTTTTTGCATACAAACTTAATGCTATGTTCATTCTTTTCGGCTTGATCTTTTCAAACTTTACAGATTCTATGGTCATTTCAGGAAAAGTAAAGCATATGAAACCAAGCAGTTCATCTTCGGTTAGATCATTAAGCTCAGACTTAAAATCTTCAATCATTTCCTTTTCTTCGTCGCTGGTATTTTTTTCTAGTATTTCCGCGATATCCCTGCCAAGTCCTGTAAGTTTCAATTTATTTCCTTCTTTTTCAATCACTTTTGCAAATTCAAGCTGCTCAAGTTCCTCATCGGCGCTTTCACTATATGGACCCATAAAATCAGCCTCAAAATCGGTTTGTTCGGAAAGCTCATCACTGTTTTTAGCTAAAAGAAAAAGTTCCTTTTGAAACCAGAGTTTGCCCTTGACCGGCTCATAATTATTTGCACTCAAGAGCAATAGGGTATATTTTTGAGTTTCAGACAGGTTTTCCAGTATCCTTTTTTTAATATCCATTTCAAATCACTTGCGGTAAATCAAACAGATTCTCTTTTTGATATATGTCATTTGAGTATGCGTGGTGCGAAAGTATTATTGTTATTTTACATTTTATCATTTTCTCTTCTTCTCCCCTGTCCGTGTTTTTTCCTGCCGTATCCTCTCCAGCAGTTTCTCAGCAGGCTCCCAATCAGAAGCGTTTCGAGCTTTTTCCAGCTCTTTCTTGTTAAGCAGTTTTCCCTCAAAGGCTTTTTTCAGAATGCTCTGGCGCAGGGATTCTGATTTTTTCAGGGATTCTGATATGGTTTCTTCCATTTTGTCACTTACTGAGAGGCGGTGCTCGATCTCGGCAACGATGCGGCGCTGTTCGGCGAGGGGAGGCATCTCAAGTGGAAGCTTGTTTAATGTACTCATGCTTATGTTATACTGCCCGGCAGATGTTGCTGCAAAGCTTTCAATCCATGAACGTATGCGCAGAGTATGCCATATGCTATTGAGCCAAATTGGCAATCCACCAAACTCAACAATTCTAAAGCGGATGAGATATGAAGCAAAGAAATAGGGTTTATTAAAATTCTGAGTTACTGCGCCTGCGCGACCTATGAGGTCTTTACTTCCATTTGTACGAATGACAAGTATATCACCATAGGCGAGTGATTCAGTTTCACTCAGATTGGTTGATTCTGAAGCAAATTTGATATCGTTAAGAGTAATGTGACCTTCATTTATGTTGGGTATTCTGAGAACAGATGGTCCTGAAAAATTATAATCACATTTTTCTGATGTTCCATATCCTGAATCCCACGATAATTGCTCCAACGTTGCCCATCCCCATCCCTCTGGCAACTCCGGCAGCCCGCTAGTATCCGGCCCCTCTGGCTCTTTGTATTTACCTTTGCCATTCCACTTCTCGCGCCTCTCCTTCAATATTCGCGCCAGCAGCACATCCGCTGCCTCGTACTCGCGCCCCTGTGCGCGCGCAAGTTCAGCCTCGGTGGGCACGAGCTTGCCTTCGCAGGCGGCTTTTAAGACAGACTGGCGGTAGAGCTTCAACTGCGCCTGCGCTTTTTTAAAGTTGTCTATGCCGTTGTCAAGATCACTGAAAAGCTGTTCAATTTTGGAGACTATG
>CBFFLL010000083.1:0-5149 GCA_965642175.1 Candidatus Methanoperedens nitratireducens
ATCTGCATCAATATCTCCGAGCCTGCAGACATATCATTATCCTTGATCCTGATCTTCTCTATAGCTCTTCTCCTGTAGGCACGAAACCCACTCTGACTGTCAGAAACATTGATACTGCCAGCGATATTCGTCGCAGTATCCAGCACTTTCATTCCAACCTTCCTGAATCCAGGAACATTTTTTCCTTTCCCGTTAACAAATCTTGAACCTATCACAACATCTGCGCCATTGTTCAGGGGTCGGAGTAATTTTGGTATATCCCCTGGATCGTGCTGGCCGTCAGAATCGATGATTACCATTCTTTCAACATTCATCTCACGAGCTGTGTCGAAGATCGTTTGCAGCGCAGCGCCGTATCCTCTATTCTCAGGGTGCTTTATCACAATAGCGCCAAGTGCTCCCGCTATCTCTGAGGTTGCATCGCTGCTGCCGTCGTCCACCACCACAACCTTATCCACATATTTACTGCATCCAATTATTGTTTTTGCGATATGTTTTTCTTCGTTATAAGCAGGCATTGCTGCGATCGTTATCATTTTATCACCGCCGGTTACTTTTCCCCCTCAGACATTATTACCACAATACTTGAGTTACCCATTGATAACCTCTATTGCATAATGATACTAATGATAGTTATCAGACATAAACCTTTCGAATTTATTTATTCATGGCAGTTAATATATGTATATATCTTTACGTCCCCCTCAAAAGTTCAGCAGTATTTATGCCGTCGATCCGCATCACAGCAAGAATACTCGTAACAAGCCCCATTATGATCGCTATTCCCATCCCAAAATATAAAAAAGATTGGTCTATGATGACCAGGCCATTAAATCCAACCATTTTATACACCAGTTCATTCAATATTTCAGAAATTGGAATACTGAGATAAATAGCAAGCATCCCTCCGGTCAGGCAAATCAGAAAGACCTCAAGACCGGCGATCTTGAAAATAGACCATTTTGAAAAACCCAGAACTTTCAAAACACCTATTTCATATTTCCTTTCGTTAAGAGAAAGAAGCATAATATTTATTACAAGAAGCATGCCCATAACTACTGCCAGTAACACTATAGAAAAAGCGCTTGCAAGAACTGTGGAATTCTGTTTAGCGATCTTTTCTATCATGTTTCTGTTCGTACTTACTGTATAATCAGGATATTTTGATCCTATTTCCTTGCTTATCTGGTCGACCTTTGAAACATCCTTTATTCTTATCATCACAAGATTAACGCTATCATAATAATTATTTCCTGTCAGATCTTGAAGTTCAGAAAGATAAAAAACGATCATTGGGCCTGAAGTGAAGCTGGATAAGGAATTCGTGATCCCTATAATAGAAAATTTTTGATTTTGAGCTTCTGTTAACGTTTTCCCGATATTGAGTGTATCACCAACATCAAGATCCAGGATCTTCGCAGCTCTTGCATCTATCATAACTTCTCTTTTCCAGGGACTATTATAAAGCCCGTTATTAAAATGAGAATCAGAAGTCAGTCCAGTTCCCTTGAGCAAAGAAACCATAGGTCCACCTGTCCCCTCAAGACCAAGACCAAATATGGCTTTTGGTTCATCACCTTCTTTATAGGCATACACGATCTCGGTCAGAACAGGTGATGCCCATTTGATATTTGCATTTTTGCCAAGATCTTTAGAAAGACTGTGCGACTCTGTGATCTTTCCTTCATTCCCACCCAGATACTGGGATTGCATATCAATGGTCTTGCCTGTCAACCATAGCTGCATTGTGCTCCCTTCAAGCGTCTTTTCACCCGTCACAAGCAATCCATTACCTATAGACCCCAGAAGGATAGCTGAAATAACAGCAATAAAAACTCCAGCAATTGATATTACAGTTCTGAATTTATTATGAGCAATATTTCGAAGGACTATCATTAATATCATCATAATGTTCATATAGCAGATAATTTTTGCGGAAAGTTATAATATTATGAGGACATTATTAAAGGTTGATGGGTCAGAAGCAACTTCGTTTTGTTTATTTACTTTCAGTCTGGATGTTTATCGTATTATTATTTCTGATAATAGGGAACAACCTTGACATTGAGATATTTTTTGTATTGAATTTGATAGGATTTCTCATACTTGTTGAACTTACAACACCATTTCATTTTAAACCAGCATGGAAGAACAGGCTAAAATGGATAGTTCTTGCGGGTGTAATTGGATTTTCATATATAGTTCTGAAAAAAGTTCTGAAGATAATCGGGTGATAAAATGGTAAAGAAAGGGGACTACAGAATTCTGATAAAAATATTTGTGCTGACGGTGTCATTATTTCTTATGATATCACAGGTTTCAGGAGAGATCCCGCCTCATATCGATCCCGGTAATGTTACTCAATCAGATTCTAATCTAAAACAACGGCAAGCAATGATCATCAATGAATTATTGTCTCACTGGTCAGGAGTTTTCATTTCTTTGGATAAAGGTGATATAAAGAGCGCCCAGGATAACTTTGAACAATACCTTGGTATTTTGCAGCAAAATGATAACATTCTAATTGAAATTGAGGGAGATGCTTATGAAGAGCTTAAAGAAAGCGGAAATACATTGAACCTTACCATGGACCAGGTCAAAAAGCTTCGCTCTCTCTATGAAGAAGGAAAAATCGCATACCAGAATATTCAAACCCAAAAAGCCATCCAGATCACATTAGAATCAAGGGGGATCATTGGAGATCTTAATTCTTACCAGAAAAAATTTGTCATGGACGCGGTTGAGCAGTTCCCTGGAATAAACATTACAGATTATCAGGTAGGATCATCAGAATATGATAATGTATTAAAAAATTTAAGAAATCGCTGGCATCTTGTCGAATTAACACTATTTGACGATTCTTTGACATCCCTCACAGTACATCCGAAAGAAGCTGAATTCGGTCAGGTAATTTACATAGATGGCGCCGTTACAATGCCCAGGAATGGAACAGGTGTTCAAAACACCACTGTTATAATAAAAATAAATGGTACTGCAGATATTACTATTTTGACTAATAAAAACGGCAATTTTAACTATACATATACAATTCCATATAAGAAACCAGGAAAATATACGGTAAATGTGGAATTCGTGCCTATTGAAGAAACACTTATTTCATCTTATGCCAGCAGTTATTTTGTTATAATACCAACAAATACGACCCTGACCCTGGAAAGTAAACCTGATTCAGGTATTTTTGGGGACATAATAACTATATCAGGAGCTTTATTAACACAGAAAAGATCTGCTGTACCAGACGCTAATATTTCTATCTCACTTGATAATCGGACCATTAGCAGTGTAGAAACCGATAACAACGGATCATACACATACGATCTTCAAATTCAAGGGATACCATCAGGCGTTCATACCCTGAAAGCCGATTTCATACCTGATGATAGGCCTCTTTTGTCATCAAGGAATAATTTGACAATAACAGTAATTCCAACAAATACGAGTATTAAGATATCTGCTCCAGTAACTGTCCATCAGGAAAATTACTTGAATTTTTCATGGATTGTTACAACTGAAAAGGGCTTTGTATTAAAGGATACAGGTATAACCGTGTTCTTGGATGACAACGAAATTGGAAGTGCAATTATTAACAGGGGTAACTTCAGTTACTGGATAGACAAGAACATCCAAAAAGGAAAACACAATCTTACGGTTAAATATGCTGGAGCATCCCCATTTCTACCTTCTGAAAGAACAAATATTATTGAAATTTTAGAGCCTGAATTCAATTATAATATTCTATTTCTACTTCTAGTCATATGCATCATAATATATACTTTCTACATAAGAAAAGACAGATCGCTTCATAATAATATCGATTTCAATAAAGAAGAAGAAAAGATCGAAGAAATGATCAAAACTGAAGAACCTGAACCCGTAGATAATGTGGTGCAGGAGAACGAAAAAGTTCGAGAAAATGAAGCACAGGAAAAATCCTTCCCTGAAATAGAGGAACTTATCGCAAAAGGCAATTATAATAGATCGATTTCTCTTTCTTATTTTACTATCAAAAATAGAATATCTGAACGTCTGAAGATCGATCATTATCAATGCATGACCCACAGGGAACTCTTTGATCGTGTAAAAAATGCAATACCCCTCATTAATGATGAAATGAAGGATATAACTGAGATATATGAACTTGCAATGTATAGCGGAATTGAGGCGAGTAAAGAACATGCAGTAAGAGCTCTGGAATCAGTAAAAAATATCAGCTACAAAATAAATAATGAACTATAATTATAAAAAAATCCTTGTTATTGTCTGTACCGTGTTATTGATAGGAGTTTTGCGCTTTTCTCAAAATACAGATGATTTCAGCACTTTTAATCATGAATGGAACGGAGGTAAACAAATAAAGAACGAATTATCTGAAAAACATATTGTCATTGCAATGCCTGATAGTGATGATGTTCCTGAATATGACCCCAACATGACCGCTTATATCATCCTTCGATCAGGGAACGAATTTTCAAAAAAAGACCTTGATATTATAAAAGAATTCGTAGAAAATGGCGGGCTTTTAATAGTCGCAGATGATTTTGGCTCGGTAAATGATCTTCTTAATAATTTGACCACCCACATCGCCTTTTCAAATTCGCTCATGCTGGATGATGTAAATTATTGGGAAAATATCACATTTCCGGTCATAACTTCTGACCTGACGAATGTGAGCAATATCACATTGAATTATCCAACTTCACTTATTGTCAATGATACTTCAGTAAAAATACTTGCAAGCAGCAGCAGGTTCAGCTGGCTTTCAAAAGGGGATATGGGCCGGGGATCTGGCGGTTCATATCCAGTTATTGCCACAACATCTTATGGAAAAGGTATGATCATAGCAATAGCAGACCCCAGTATTTTCATTAACAGTATGCTTCCAATGAGCGATAATAGACTTTTACTTGAAAAATTGGTTGAAAATAGAACAATTATCATATTTGATGAAAGGATGCGCATGCCCCCGGTTTCAGTGATCCAGTATTACATAAGGAACAATCCCCTGATTCAATATATGTTCGCAGCTTCAGTAATATTACTTTCATATATATACATGAATAGAGAAAGGTTATATCCAATAAAAGCAAAAATAAAAGATACCCGGAATTATATATCTGATCTGGATGAA
>CBFFLL010000083.1:5159-7120 GCA_965642175.1 Candidatus Methanoperedens nitratireducens
AGAAGGAGATAATCTCAGATATAGTAAAAAGAAACAAATGGGATGATGGAAAAATCCAACTTTTTAAAAATAAACTTGAGGATCGAAAATAAATGAGAACAGATCTGCTTGAAGTTCAAAACACGGTTAATGCCATATTCGATGAGCTAAATAAGGTAATAATAGGTAAAGCCGATATTATCAATTATCTGGTTCTTGGTCTTCTGTCTGAAGGAAATATCCTTTTGGAAGGTTTCCCTGGAGTTGCAAAAACAACCATTGCAAAATCTTTTGCAACTGCGCTGGGCTGTGATTTCAAAAGGATCCAGTTCACTCCTGATATAATGCCTGCTGATATTACAGGAACCTACATTTATAATCAAAAGACAGGCGACTTTGAATTAAGAAAAGGTCCTGTGTTCGCAAACATCATCCTGGCTGATGAAATAAACCGCGCGTCTCCCAAATCACAATCAGCGCTCCTTGAATGCATGGAAGAAAGACAGGTCTCGCTTGAAGGAAATACTATGAATATACCCGGTCCTTTCATGGTGATAGCAACCCAGAACCCAATAGACCTTGAAGGCACATACCCGCTTCCGGAAGCTCAGATAGACAGATTCCTTTTCAAGATCAATGTGGAATATCCTGATGAAAAAGAAGAGCTTGATATGCTTTTAAGAAAGGACAGTAAAGTATCAACTGAAATAAGAAAAGTAACAACTCCTGAAAAAATAACCGGTATGATAGAAGCAGTTAGAAATGTATACATCGACAAGAAAGTGATGCAGTACATAAGGGATCTTGTAATAAGAACAAGAAATAACAGGGATATCCTGATAGGTCCAAGTCCCAGGGCTTCAGTTGCGCTATTGAAAGCATCAAAATCCTATGCAGCTATTAAGGGAAGGGACTACGTCATACCAGATGACATCAAATACCTTCTTCCCGTTGTCCTGCAGCACCGTCTGATCCTGACCCCCGAATCAGAATTTAGCGGATCAGGGGTAAAAGACATCATCAATGATATTATGAACCAGGTGGAAATCCCATAAATGCATGCTATTCACAGAGGTAAGAACATATTTTTGTTCACATTAATATTTGTAATCATAGGATGGTTGACCGCAAATCCTTTATTTTATGCGATCGGTGCTGTACTTGCATTTATTTTCATTTTTGATCTTGTGATTTATTTAACGGCTCTTGATGGAATAGAAGTATCGATATCAAAAAAGATCAGTACGAATAAAGTGTTCATTAATAATTTTCTTGAAGTGGATAACGAACTTAAAATAAAAGTAAAATATTTGAAAAATATATCTTTTCAAGATACAGTCCCTGATGCTTTTAAGATAATTTCAAATGATCCTTTTGTAACAATTGATCCGGCAAGATCCCTGCACAATATCACTTATGATCTTCAGGCGATCAAAAAGGGACATCATTCATTTAAAGGATCGTATCTTTATCTTAAAAGTAACTTTCAGTTATTCGAACACAGGATAATTCTTGAGAACAAAGCAGATGTAAGTATTTATCCGCCTGTTCTATCAAGAAGAGCAGTTGTCGCACAATACACATCTTCATTGTATGGCTCGGGGAGATCAAATAGAAAAGGTATGGGGACCGAATTTGCAGATATTCGAGGTTATATCCCTGGAGATGATTACAGATATATTGACTGGAAAACAAGTCTGAGGCTTAATAATCTCTTCACAAAGGAGTTCGAATCAGATCGGGAAATGTCCTTTTTTATTCTATTAGATCAGACCAGGACTTCTGATTCAGGAACAAGTCTTGATTACGCTGTCAGAGTTGCAGATCATATGACCCGGATGGCTGCAAATAATAATCAAAAGGCAGGTCTGATTACATACAAGCAGGATAGCGTAATAAATCAGATATTAATAAAAAAAGGGAAGAAACGACACGAATTATCAAAGGATCTTATCAGTCTTGAACCATTAGAAAGTAAAACC
>CBFFLL010000083.1:7175-11210 GCA_965642175.1 Candidatus Methanoperedens nitratireducens
TATTCCATACTTCAACCTTTTTATGCAGATAATCCGGAACACTTTAAGCTTATGGAAAAACAGGGTATATATCAGGCGATACAGAAAGTGATCGCTTTTTCTAAGACCCCTGCACTGATCACAATAATAACAGATATCATTCATGATGCACCATTGATCGAAAGCATACGACTTGCAACTTATTATGGCCACAGGGTCATTTTGATAGTTACATCCCATATCATGTTCAGGAAATATGATGTATTGGAACTGGAAGAACATTATCATGAATACCTGGATCTTCAGAAAAAGATCGATAAATTCAGGAAATTAAAAGGTGTAAAAGTCTTTAATGCAGGTCCTGGCGATAAAGTGGAATTATTGATGGATCAGGCAGGTTACAAATGGAAAACGTTTCAATAAATAAAAGATTGGCGCAATTGGAGATCGAAAATGAAAAGTTAAGGTCTGATCACAGGAATGCGCAAAAAAATGAATATAAAGAAACAGGGTATGCTCTAATCGTTTTTGGATCTCTTACTCTGGGAATATCTTATTTTACATATAATAACACTACTCTGGCAGCCATCCTTTTATTCGCCGGGATCGGAACGACTTATATCGGGATACTTTCTCTGTTCCTCACTCCTGAGAGGTTTGTCAGGAAAGACGTCCTGGAACAGAGCAATCTGTCCAGCATTGCTGTAATTAATAATATTATCCAGGAACTTCAGATATATTCAAAAGGGATTTATGTTTCTGCAAAAGGCCAGATCAGGGTAATACTTCCTTTAAGACCTGATTTTAAACTTTCAAGAGATATACCGCAGAGAACTTTTCATATTGATGAACCTGGTAAAGCAGCTCTTGTCCTTGTACCTCTTGGATATTCCCTGATGCAGATGGTCGAAGATCGCGGTACAGATTGGACTGACCTGTCAGGAGCGTTGAATGAGATCATGGTAGAAGGACTTGAAATAGCAAGAAGCATTGACGTTATAAATGAGGATATTATAAATGGGAATACTATAACTGTCACTGTCAATGAGCCAGTTTATATAAAAATGTGCAGCACTGCCAGCAAAGAAACTCCACGCATATGCGATATTGGCTGTCCTTTTTGCAGTCTGATAGCGTGCATAATAACAAAGAGCACAGGCAATAATATAGTTATTGAGAAAGCGGGGCATGGAAAAAACAATATTACCGCAAAATTTAAACTGCTAACTCCTGACATTAACCCATAAATGAGTATCTCTATAAGGAATTGTAAAATTATTTTCTTTATATAATAGAAATTCAAGTTTCAAAGAACTACCCTGACTTACAGGCGTGAAATTAACAGGTTTCTCCCAGGTTTGATTGTGTTCTACCTGGAGCTGCTGTTCATTCAGCAATTCCTCTTTTATTTTAACTCTTAGCGTATAATTCATGGTAGCATATTCGTGATTTATCACACCAATAATAACTGATCCTGCATTCCCTGCTGTCAGATCAGTGGGATAGCCCTCTGCCTTACCACCAGGTCCAAGAAGATAGAATTCTGTGAATTTCTCACCCTGTTTTGGTGTCACAATAACATAAACGACCATAAATATTGCCAGGATTATAGATATCAGCAACACAACTGTCAATATTCTATCAGTGCGATTTTCATGCTTTGAAAATACTTCTGATTTTATTGAATCATATATTTTTTTGAAATCCACATCGAACTTTTCATTATCCTGGATTTGCAGGCGCCTTGAATGAGCGATAAAAACCATGATGAAAATAAATAAAGTGAGTGAAATGATTATTGGCAAAAGACGGATCCCCCAGGGCGTAAAATTCAATATAAGACCTATGAGAGGAACCACAGCTATACTTAATCCAAAACTCAGAGCGATCCTTTCAATTGCATCAAGATCATTTTTTCGCGGGAAAAGCGCAGCTATCAATGCATAACCCGGCAAAAACAATACAACCGGCAATCCCAGAACTGTCCTGAAGACTGTTTTTTCAAAGGTAGGTACAAGCACAAATAGTATAGTCAGAACAGTCAGGACAAGAACAAACTTTAGATCAGAAGGTAGTTTCTTCCTGATTCCTCTGCTCATCGATCCCATCAATCCATGCGATGAATTGTTCATTAGATCCATGATCAATTTTGACTTCATTAGCCACCAATGACTTTTATTATGTTCGCTCTGTTACCAATGACCGCTGGTATGATACCAGAGACCAGTCCAGCCAATATAGCTGAGAATAAAACCACACCTGATATAACCGGGTTAATTGTAAAATTCAAGTTCGTATCAAAGATATGAGCCAGGGCAAAAATCAGAATATACCTGCCAATATATCCAATTATCAAACCTGCCAGAGCTCCTGATATCGATATAAGGACTGATTCATATATCACGATCTTCATGATGGACCTGTCAGAAATACCTATTGCCCTCATCACAGCAAATTCTTTTTGTTTTTCGTTAATGGAAATGAACATGGCACTGGATATGAATAACATGCTCAAGATGAATGAAACGATCGTTACTGCCATTGCTGTGGCAAGTATCCTTTTATCATCGAAAATATTATGGGCAAGGTATTCTGCCTCAGAAAGTATCATTGCCTCTGGAAAAAGGGATTGAAGCATTGGCAAGAGATCATTCCCATTCACGATTATCCTGCTCGCTCTGTCGCCTTTCAGGTTCCCTGTAAGTTCCTGGAGTTCTGATAAATGCAGAATGACAACAGGTGATGATGAAAGCTCAGGTGAATCGACTATTGCCATTACCTGGAATGGAGTGGAATTTTTCAGGGACGGTGGAGATCCCCCAAGATAAATATATTCTCCTTTCTTTGCACCAAGAAGTTTTGAAAGACCGGGGTTTATTGTAACCTCACGGGTATGATTTTCTCCATAATAATAAGGGTCACCTTTTGTAAGTACATTCTCAGTGAGTGAAATGCTATCTGGAATTATACCATAACCAAGCACTAATTTGGGGTCATCTTTTGCAGCATATATCACTTTGGTTAATATTGGAGTGGCAGAGTTAACACCAGGAAATGATCTGATCTCATCAATTCGCAGATGAACGTTTCCCAGCATGGTCTTTTCTGAGTTGGTCACAGGATCAACAGCGCTTGACCCTTTTGGCATCACCCAGTAATCAGTCTGTTCCTCAAAGGCAGCAGAATTGTCCTGGTTAAGATCCGCAGATATGGAGACCAGCAAGATCGCCATAGCCACAGAAATTCCAATTGCAGAAGCAGTTAATAAATTTCGTGTTATGTGAAATCTGAGGTTTAAAAATGCGATCTTAACGAACATCGCTGACTATGCTCCCATCTATTATCCTTATCACACGGCTTGCTCTTTTGCTTATATTTTCATCGTGGGTCACAACTAAAGTTGTTTTTCCCTGGTTCTTATTAATATCAACAAGAATGTCAATTATTTTAGTCCCTGTTTTACTGTCAAGTTCTCCAGTAGGCTCATCCGCCAGTATCAATGGAGGATCATTTGCCAGTGCCCTGGCAATAGCCACCCTTTGTTGTTCTCCTCCGCTTAGCTGATCTGGTCTGTGCGAACTGCGGTCATCAAGCCCAACTGCATCCAGAAGAAATTTTACTCTTTCCTTTCGCTTTTTTTTATTGATACCAGCTTCCTGCAAAGGTAATTCAATATTTTCAAAAGCTGTTAATGAAGGCAAAAGGTAAAAATGTTGAAAAACAAAACCTATTTTATTCAAGCGAAATTTAGCAAGTTCTCTACTGCTGAATTTGCTCACATCAATGCCATTGAAGAAAACATTGCCAGAATTTGGTGTGTCTATGCAGCCTATATTATGTAAAAGAGTGGACTTGCCAGACCCGCTTGGACCTGTAATCGTAACAAATTCCCCATTTTCAACCTCAAAATTAATGTCTTTAAGTGCATGTACCCTGTTATTGCCAATAGAATAGAACTTATTTAAATTATTTAATTTGATTATTATACTCATAATAACGAAATCTTTAAATAGTGCTCATAATATTAAATCTTATCTGGTACTAAATTGGAAGGCG
>CBFFLL010000084.1:0-11208 GCA_965642175.1 Candidatus Methanoperedens nitratireducens
GGCTCGGAATAAACAAGATCGACGTCTTTTCCATCAAGCTTTATTTTTGTCTTTCTTGAGTCGCGGCTTATGCCAAGTATCTGGGGTATATCTTCCATCGTATGTACGCCGTGCGCAAGGAAAATGGGGACTGCTACGATAGTGGATACGCCTGTGCCTTTGAAAGCCTCAAGACCTTCCTTCATGGTTGGTGTGTTCATGTTCATAAATCCGATGCGAACTACTACGTCACTGTATTTTTTAGCTATAAGTTGTGCAACTCCGTTGACGACATCTTTATTGTGCGGGTGCCTGCTGCCGTGCCCGAGTGCAAGAATTCCTATTGTTTCTTTCATAAATATCCTCAATTGATCATGATATTGGGAGTTTTTTAACGTGGTCGGGTCTTATAATCCTTTTGATACATATTTTCTTGAACACGAAACCGGTATTTGTTTCCAGAAAAAGTATAAATACTTAACGGTAAATATATAAATATAATAAATTCATTAAGGTGGAATTTAGATACTGAGGGCAAAAATACCGAGGATAAATAGATGAGTTTTGGGCTTATACTGAATGCGATCGTAAGTTTTGCCATCGTGCTTGCCACGTTCGCTTTTGCGGTCAGCCTGCACCAGAGTAAGAAAAAGCAGAGGGAGGAGAGCATACCTACCCTGAATGCCCTCATTGTTTTCTGGTCGCTTGTTGGAGCATTTTTTCTATTTGCTGGACTGAGAACGCTTGCAGCGTATGCCAAAATCACAGAAGTTGAAACCGCCCTTTATTATATAGGCTCTGTACCATTTGCCTTTATCACAGTCCCACTTGTCTATTTTATCATATACATAATTCTAGGCGACCACAGGGTCAGCACAGGAGTATCTACGGTCTTCCTGATCTTTGGTTCAATATACCTTATCGCTCTTTTTGGCTTCGGGATAATCGGTCCCTTCACAGACGAATGGGGCTCTACTTATGACATTGACAGCAACATCACCATAAACGTCTATCTCTCAGGACTGTTCATTGTACCGACCAGCATGATACTTGGTCTTCTGCTTCTGATACTGCTCCAGCGCATCCCCAGGCGCCTCCAGAACAGGATAGCTTTTTCACTTGTATCGATCTCCCTTATTTTTGATTTCATGCTACTTGATAACATAGCCCCGACTGGCGCCATGCAGATGGCAGCCAGGATATTTATTTTCATAGGAGTAGTGCTGGGTTATTTTTCCTATTTTTCCAATTCGTTCGACAAGAAGCTTGAGATGATGGATAGAAGGCTTGGCGTATCGCAGACAGAACTTGAGGATTTCGATAATGAAGATGAGTGAGGGGGATACATGGACATCGATATCGAATTTGAGCAGGAAGTCGCAAGATTTTATCTATCCATGGGGATCACAACAGGTCCAGGTGATATCCAGTATAGACTGATCCTGCTTGTCCTTGCGAGGAACGGAGAAGATAACGTAACGCGATTTTCAGAGATAAGGGAATATACTGATAAAATAGCGGACAGGGGAAGTATAGGGGGCAAAATGAAATCCGTGTTCCAGCTTGAGGGGCTGGCGATAAAGGTAGGTCACGGGGATTATATAATAACGCATAAAGGTCTGCTAGCTACTGATTTCATTCGGTCCACCTCGACATTTTATAAGAAGGTAAAGGATATCGAACACATAATAGAACGTATACCTTCTTAATTTTAAAAATTAACCCCTTTATAAGGGGATAATATCAGTTCAGGCTCTACATGATTTAAACATCTCATTTTTATGTATATATGTTCGCCGTTGAGAATTTACAACCATCAACTATAAATATAATTATGTTCATAGAGTAATATGCTCATGATAAGTATGAGCATAGTATTACCACAACGGAGGCAATAATATGAAATCAATAAAGCGGAACGAACAGGCACAGGCAGGCGTCGGCACACTCATCATTTTCATCGCAATGGTGCTTGTGGCTGCTGTTGCGGCTGCTGTGCTCATCCAGACATCAGGTGTGATGCAATCAAAGAGTACTTCGACCACAAAAGAAGCTGCGGCGGCGATCGGTGAAAACCTGGTTGTTGAGGCCGTAGATGGGGTATCTGATGCTAGTACTCCCCCCAAGCTAATTTATACTAATATTACAATAAAACTTGCAGCAGGTGGTTCAGATCTTGACTTGACCAAGCTTATGCTAAAAGTTAAAACAGCGACTTATAACTATAGCTCTACTACTGTTTCTGCATCTACGTTCATGGTGTATATTTTGAGAGACCCGGACGGCGGTATGGGTGACATAAACACCTATTCGGCAACGTCTTCAGTTCTAAAACCCGGTTCATTGGCGAGAATTGAGGCCGATGTCTCTGGACTTACTGACATGACATCAAGGAAAGCCGTAACGATTTCCCTGACACCCGAAAAGGGAGCAACATTCAACTTGCCCCTATCACTTCCTGCAATCGCAGCAAGTAAACCCGATATAGCGATATACCCGTAAAGGTATTTCGTTTTTTTTTTATTTTTTTCTTCTTTTTTCTTCTTTTCATCGAAATCTTTAAGTCAATGCATACATTATTATAACCATAATGAGTATTATCATATCAGAGGATTCGAACCATGGGCGCAGAAACATCAGCTGTGATCGCTTTGATATTTGTAGGGTTTCTTACTATTGGCACTACCACCTACGCATCGTTTGAGTACTCTAATAGTCTTGTAAAAAATTCACAGTATGAGAAAGATATTATAAAAAAGGCAAGGATGCAGACCGACATTACGATAATGAATATGACGAACACCACAACTCGATTGAACCTCACAGTAAAGAACACAGGCAAGACCACGCTTAACGCAAGTGCAATGAACGTCTTTATCAACGGAAATCCGTATAATTACAGCGTGGTCGCGACAGGGAATGTGTGGGTGCCACAAAACAGCACGAATATAACGATCCCTGTGAATATCAATACTGGAGACCGGATAAAGGTCACGACTGAGAACGGAATATCGGATTACAGGCTCAGGTAGGTGATAATAATGGGATATGCTGTGATAATGTTCGTGATCCTGCTGTTGATGGCTGTGACGATAGCATTGACTACGAATTATGGGATGTCGAAAGATGGCCAGGAAGCGCACCTATTGGCTGAAAATGCTTATGCTGAACATGAGGCTGGGAAGATGCAGACTGATGTTGTTGTTGAAGCCACGAAAGTGAATGGAACCATGTATTATTCCTCTGTCACCACCGATGGCTCGCAGAAAATTAATTTACACCTCACCATAAAAAATAATGGCAGTATTGTTCTAAGCCCTTTAAGTTATTCAATTTTATTAAACAAAACATGGGTCTGGATTAATTATACGTCTGATAATTCTACTTATCCTTTAACAAATTCGACAACCGCGTCTTTGAATTTAATACAAAAACCATTAAATTTAACATTATCAACGGAAAATGGGATTAAAATAACCATTCCTTCTCCTCCAGTTTTTACCTTATTAAAGGCAACACCTAATACTACTGATAACTGTTGGAGGGACCTGGAATTGAATTGGATACCACCTGCTGTTAATAAATGGCCTATAGATCATTATGTTGTGTATTATACGTTCGATGATAATATTGATAAAAACAATGTAAGCATTGCCTTAACATTAGGTACAGAAACCAATGCATTTATTGGAAGTGCTTATCGAAAAGTGGGCTCCAACTGTGGAGTCAACCCCATAGACAATCATGTGTATGTATGGATGTCAGCAATCGATAAGCATGGAAATGAAGGCGTACCCTCAGGTACTTGTTTATTGCCAGGCAATTCAAATGGAGAAAATTGTCCTTAGTACAATATATTATGAGGTCGTAAAATGCCAGGCGAATCAATAACCCATCTGATATTCTTCATAGCAGCCATCGTGATAGCCGTGGGTGTCATCGGTGTGGTCACGACCAACGTGCAGAGCATCACTGCCTCTTACGGCATGGGCAGCAAGTCACTGGCAGACCAGTTAAAGACCGACATCACCATCATCAATGATCCTGCAGCGATACCGTTATCAAATAACAATTACAGCTTCTTTGTAAAAAATACCGGGAAATCCATACTCTATCCCTCCGAGGTAAATATGTTCGTGGATGGGAATTACACAAGGAACCTGACTTACAGTGTCATGGAGGGAGGAACTTCGTGGTCTCCAACCTATGTCCTGATGCTGAACTATTCCATTCTCAAGAATCCCGTGATATCTTCGGGAGACCATACCGTGCGCGTGGTGGCTGGGAACGGTGTATTCGACACAATGGCTTTCAGGAGATGATATTATGATAACAGGCATACGTTCTTTTGACCTTCCCCGCGACGAACTGTGCAGGAAACTTGGCGGAGGCTTTCCTCCCGGCTCAATAGTAGTGATAGAAGGAGGAAGTGGCAGCGGAAAGAGCACAGTTTGCCAGCGCCTCGCTTACGGGCTCATGGAGAACGGGGCTTCGGTGACATATATTTCGACGCAGATGACAACCAAGGGTTTCATCAACCAGATGTATTCACTGAATTATGGCATAGCCAGTTTCCTGCTAAAGAAGATGCTTCTCTACATACCCGTTCTTTCCCTGATGGACCCTTCTGCGCCAAGACTTGATTTCATAGAACGATTAAGACAGGCTGAAGCGCTTTTTAAGAACGATGTAATTATAATCGACACTATATCCTCTCTTATCAAACATAGCGTGAATATGGAGAAAGGGCTTGAGCTGATATCTTTTTTTAAGAGATTGACTGGAGTAAAAAAGACGATAATAATTTCCATAGAACCATCAGAACTCGACCCCCGCATACATTCGGAATTCGTCTCATCAGCTGATATAAACCTGACTCTGAAAATAAGCACGCTTGGCAGTAATATCAAGAGAACCATCATTGTAAACAAGTTCACAGGCGCCGGTGCTTCGGTTGAGAGCATGATAGGTTTCAGGATAGAATCAAACGTGGGTCTTGTTGTCGAAATAGCATCCGTGTCGTGATGGAAATGGCAGCCGATATCGATGAAGCACTTAAGAACAACAGGGATCTTTCGGATTATCTCGAAAATTTCCAGAAAGAACACACAAGTACCCCTTCTTTTGTTACCAGTATACCCAGGGAGATGAGCCTTGAAAAGGCCCCGAATATAATATATCCGGTGGGAGATCCTGTATTCATACACATATACGGCGAGTATCTAAAAGATATTGATTATATTGTCATCGAACCACGGCTTAAGGAGGAAGAAAAAGAGTTATACACTGTGGTTTTTGACCGGGTGCTTGAGGACGGCGTGAGAGTGGTCTCAAAAGAGAACCTGAGGGAGACGGTCTCAAAACTCATTGACGAGATTGTAAAGGTGGAAGCATTCAAGAAACGGTCCCTGAAATCTTCGAAGATCAGTGTCACAAAAGAAGAGTATGATAAGCTGAAATATCTGATAATAAGGGACATTTTTGATTCGGGCCCGGTCGAGCCAACGCTGCGTGACCCATATCTTGAGGATATCCACTGTGTTGGATTGAATCCATTATCGGTCGTCCATAAGATATTCGGGAATATCAATACCAATATAAAGTTTGAATCAAAGATGGCGCTTGATAACTGGCTGCGTTCAATGAGTGAACGTATAGGGCGGCCCATAGGCGATGCAAACCCGATAACAGGAGGAACTCTTCCTGGCGGATCTCGTATCGGGATAGCATACAGCGACGATATCAGCAGGCGCGGAAGCTCATTCACTATACGGAAATTTACAAAAACTCCCCTTAGCATAACCCAGCTTATCAAATATGGTACAATTAGCTGCGAGGAAGGGGCATATCTCTGGCTCTGCCTTGAGAACGGCATGAGCGTCTTCCTGTGCGGGGAGACAGCAAGCGGGAAAACCGCAGCCATGAATGCTACGCTTGTTTTCATCGACCCCAAAGCCAAGATATTCAGCGCAGAGGATGCTACCGAGGTCACGCCTCCCCACGACGTCTGGCAGCAGCTTGCGACTAAAGAGGAAGGCGAGGAGGAATCGCAGGTACACATGTTCACACTTCTAAAAGCAGCCCTTCGTTCGCGCCCCAATTATATCATCGTGGGCGAGATACGGGGCGTAGAGGGCGCAGTCGCGTTCCAGGCAATGCAGACAGGGCATCCTGTGATATCCACATTCCATGCGTCATCTGTAAAAAGAATGATACAGAGGTTCATCGGAACCCCGATAAGCGTCCCGGTCACTTTCATAGATAACCTGAATGTATGTGTGGTACTTCATGCGTTTTACAGGGATGGTATTCTTATCAGGAGAGTCATTGCAATAGAAGAACTTGAAGGGTATTATGAGGAAGCGGGAGGAGTGGTGACGCGGGCGGTATTCCAGTGGAACCCGGCAGAAGATAAACATGAGTTCAGGGGATTGAATAACAGCTTTATCCTGGAAGAAAAGATTGCGGCAAAACAGGGATACAAAGATAAAAGAAAGATATATGATGAAATGAATATAAGGACAAAGATCCTTAATGCGATGATCGAACACAAGATATTAGATTTTGATGAGACGTTCAAGATCGTGAAGGCATACAGGGAATACGGGCTTGAAGGACTTCCATTCCCCATCTGAGGTTATATGGAACTGGACGAAGCTGTTGAAAATAACCCGCATCTTGGAATATACCTGCAGAAATTCCAGGAACAAACCGGAGTTATACCAGCATTAATCCCACAACTTTCAAGAGATATAGATAATAAAAATATTAATATCATCTATCCGGTAGGCGACCCGCTATTCATACATTTATACGGTACGCAAAAGATCGGGATAAAATATTATGTGATCGAACCGGAATTGACAGAGAACGAGCAGGAAAAATACCAGGAACTGCTCGGAATAATATTGAGACGAACGCCTGAAGAACTTGCGGCAGACACATCGGATAAACTCAGGGAACATTTCAATAAACTCCTGGATAAAGTGACCATTATAGGAAGGCCAACAAAAAGCAAAGAAAAAGTGTCGCTCAAAGAAGATGAGTTCAAGAAAATAAAATATTTTATTGACCGCAACATGGTGAGTCACGGTATAATCGAACCCCTTGTCAGGGATCCTTATCTTGAAGACATTCACTGTATCGGCAAACATAATATTTTCGTAGTTCATAAGGTATTAGGGATGCTGGAGACGAATATCCATTTTTCAACAGATGAGGAGATCGACGACTGGATGAGGGTAATGAGTGAAAGGATCGGAAGACCTGTAAGTGATTTCAGGCCAATTGCAGACGGCGCGCTTCCTGACGGTTCACGTATCAACATCATTTACAGCCGTGAAATAAGCAGGCGCGGCAGTTCTTTTACATTGAGGAAATTCGCAGCTATCCCTACAAGCGTTACACAGCTCATAAAGTGGGGCAGCATCAGCGCCGAGATCGGGGCATACCTCTGGCTGTGCCTTGAGAACGGCATGAACGTATTCGTGAGCGGGGAAACTGCCAGCGGAAAAACAACTGTTCTTAACTCGATAATGCCTTTTGTTCATTCAAAAGGTAAGGTTTACAGCGTGGAAGATACAGCCGAAGTAACGTCACCGCAGGCGGTATGGCAGCAGATGATAACAAGAGAAACAGGACCTAAGAATTCCCAGGTTGATATGTTCACCCTCCTTAAACTAGCGCTGCGCTCACGTCCGACCTACGTGATAGTAGGTGAGATAAGGGGCGTTGAGGGGGCGGTGGCATTCCAGGCAATGCAGGCTGGCAATTCGGTCATGGCTACGTTCCATGCGTCATCTGTAAAAAAACTCATCCAGAGGCTCACGGGCGACCCTATCAGGGTCCCTGTTACATTCATCGATAACCTGCATGTTGTAATGATATTGCAGGCGGTCTACAGGCAGGGTGTCTTCCTGCGCAGGTGCGTATCGGTTGAAGAGATAGAGGGGTATATGGAAGAATCAAAAGGCGTTATTACAAGAGCAGTCTTCCAGTGGGACCCCCTCAATGATACGTATAGTTTCAGGGGATTGAACAACAGCTACATACTTGAAAATCTGATCGCTCATAAACTGGGGTATGCCGATAAAAAAAAGATATATGTTGAGCTTGAATTGCGCGCAAAGGTGCTGAGAAAGATGGTTGAACTGAATATTATTGATTATTATAAAGCCAAGGACATAATATGGTCGTTTGAGAGAGGCGGCGTTGAAGGTCTTCCGTTTAGCATATAGGTAAAACATGTTCAAGAAAGCTTTCGAGTGCATGGAAATGACGCAGCGGCAATACGTCATGAAAATTGCCATGCCGATAATATTTATGGGTCTCTTCTTCCCAATCATCATGTTCCTCCTTGTCCCTGACCTTATAACAGGTACTTTCACATACATCCTTTTATTGGTGCCTGTGCTCTTTATTGCAGCTGCGCTTTTCTATCCTTCTACCGTGATGGGGACCATGAGAAGCCAGATCGAAGTGAATATGCATTATTACATCACGCATATGGGCGTGCTTGCAGCTTCTAACATGGCGCGAAAGGAGGTCATCCACCAGCTTTCAATGAATAAGGCGTATGGTTATCTTGCCATCGAATCCGGAAAGATATATTCGTTGATGACTGACTGGAATTTCAGTCTTGCGCAGGCTTGCAGGTTCATTTCAAGGAGGACGCCATCCCCGATCTTTTCGGATTTTCTTGACAGGCTTGCGCACTCTTCAGAAGCCGGTGAACCTTTCGACCAATTCGTCTGGACAGAGCAGAAGGTCGTTATGAACGAGTTTGACACCATGTACAAGCAATCACTTGGACAGATCCAGATGACAAAAGAGATATTCGTGGCTATGATGACTGCCCTGATCTTCCTTACCTCGATATCACTGATAATGCCTATTATCACTGGTATGGAACCTGGTATTCTTATGGCAGGTTCAATTGTGACTTTCCTGGGCGCGGAAGGGATTCTGGTGTTTGTTATGAAATCCAAATCGCCAAAAGACAAAATATGGCATACCCTGAAAATAGAGACTGATGCTGACAGGAAAATACGTATGTCATTCCCTGTTTCGATGATCGGGTCCATGATCTTATCAATTGTACTGATGCTCTGGGGTGGAGGACTCCCGATCACCCTGAAGATCGCTTTAGCCCTCACACCGTTCGCCTTAACTGGTTATATTGCTAGCAAAGAAGAGGAATTGATAAAGCGTAAAGATGACAATTTTTCAGCATTCATACGCGCTCTTGGTTCCACTTCAGGCGCCCGCGGAGGCATTATCAGGGATTCGCTGCGCAACCTGACATATCATGATTTCGGTCCTCTGACACCGGATATCAAGGAACTTTATAAGCGGCTTGAGACGAGGATAAATAAGATAATGTCATGGAATTATTTCGCAGCAGGGACTGGGAGCAACCTTATCGAACGGTTCGGCACCATATTCGCAGAAGGTATAGACAAGGGAGGAAAACCTGAGTTGATAGGCGAAATAGTCGGTGATAACTTCATGAAAATAATATCATTGAGAAAACTGCGCTACTCACTTGCGTCAAGTCTTGTCGGGGAAGTGTACGGGCTGACTGGAGGTATTGCTTTTACCATGTTCCTTACTCTTGCGATAGTTAAGATGCTTGTAAACATATTCGAAGGCACCGATGTACCTGCGGGGATGACATCTATCCTGTCTCTTGGTTCAGTGATGGACATCAATTTCCTGGCATTACTGCTTATGGGGATGATGGTTGGTCACTCTTTCCTTTCAGCCATACTCTTGAGGGCTGTGGATGGCGGAAGCCTGTTCAATTGCTATATTCACTTTGTGGGTATGGTCTGGCTTTCAGCAATTCTTGCAGAGGTATCTTTTGTAGTAATGACATCCCTTACTTGAAGGCAACAAAAATACTTTCGCGCCGCTTGCCCTGTGTTTATATACGCAGATGAACCTGTGAAAGCCATGGTGGTAATATGAGATGATATGCGAGGGGATAATTTGTAAGACCTGTGTGGAGATGGATATTCAGGTCATAGAAATAGCTGTCAATCCTGACCATGTGGATATTTTCTTCAAATATCCTCCGAAGTATTCTTTGAGTTACATCGCAAAAAAGATAAAAGGAGTTTCAAGCAGGATTTTGAGGAAAGAATTTCCCCATTTACGCGAATGGTGTGGTGATCATCTCTGGGCGCCGAGTTGTTTCCATGGGTCTGTGGGGCAGGGATGGGATGTTGTGGAAAAGTATATTCGTGAGCAACATGTATATGAATATAATAGGGGGAAATAGAGAAAACGATAGCTACAGGCCTCGTAACATTTGTACGGGGTATACCGTAGTGACTGCGGACGATAGGATGTTCTCATGCTCTCGAAAGGCGATACGTATAAGAAAAACTTTTTTCCAGCACTATGAATAGGCGCGAATAGTAAAATAGATAAAAATCAAAGCTCCATATAAGAAATCCTTATGTGCAGTTTTAAAAAAGTAAAGGTCATAAGACCTTCTTTACTCTATGATTATATTCCTCCTTAGTGCAATCACTCTGGTATGAAAATTTCTTGTTTAATTCAGCCAGTATTCAGTCTACTGGGCCATGAGTAATTTTACTATGCTTATCCATCACATCAAAGACTTTTGCTTCGATATCGCTAAGAGCTGGATGTTTTTTCAACTCAGCTACAATATTTCCTTCCAAATAAGCCTTTACCGATGACTCGTCATTAAATAGGTAGATACCCCCAGCCTCCTTTTTATTTTCGTTCATAATCCAAACCTTCCATAGGAGTCCTTTGACATTAGCAATAGGTTTTGCGAATTGATCAAATGTTGCTTTCTCGTAGTCTGATCTCGGGACTTTGAATTTAAAATTTATTTGTAGAATTTTCTTTGACATTTTTTTCACCACTCATTTTTACATATTTTTATTTAGTTGGGGATTCCGTGGAACTTATTTTGTTTCATGTCAGCAGAATCCTTTCCCTAATAGACAGTTGATTCTCTTGATATTTAATATATTGCTAAGTAAATGGAATAATAATTTGATGAACAAAGCCAATTATCCCTTTTAGCTTGCATATTAGCACCTGAATTGAGAATCTGAAATCTGGCAATCCGACAAACTACAGAACCCTCGAGCATCCTCCCGATGCCCCGGATTTCCAATCCGGCTGGTTCGTGACGGCGTGCCTCGAAACACAGGAAAGAAAGAATGAACAAAAAGGATATACAACATG
>CBFFLL010000085.1:0-861 GCA_965642175.1 Candidatus Methanoperedens nitratireducens
ATACGAGCGTCACGTACCATTTTATCAGCATCAGCATCTACAGCTTCTGCAATATCGATCTTATTTACGATTATAAGGTCTGCCGTTCTAAAAATCAAAGGATGTTTCTCAACAATATCATCCCCTTCGCTAACGCTTACAATAACCACACGTTTATGCTCGCCAAGTTCGAAATCCGCAGGGCAGATAAGATTTCCAACATTTTCTATGAACAATATATCCAGGCAATCAAGAGGGAGTTTTAGAAGCCCGTGTTCAACCAGATGCGCATCCAGGTGACACTCCTTTCCTGTATTTAGCCCTACTGTAGGGACACCCAGTTTCTCAAACCGTGAAGCATCAAGGCGCGCTACAACATCTCCTGCAAGAGCGCCTATCCTGGAACTCCCACCCAGTCTAAGAATAGTCTTTTCTACCAGTAATGTTTTCCCTGAGCCTATAGCGCCCATGATATTAAAAGATGTAATTCCAAATTTTTCAAGGGTATTCCGGTTGTTACATGCAAGCTTTGCATTTGCTCCCAGAACATCATAACCGATTGATATATCTTCAGTGGTATGCATATTCATCAATTGATCATAATTCATAAATAATTATTGGTCTGGAATACATATAGAAAATGAATGAGTGAAATGAATGCATGAAATATCGATTGCAAGTGCAATTATCGACGCCGTGCTTGATGCCGCGGGAAAAAATAATGCCAGGAAGGTAAATCAGGTATATCTTGAAATTGGAGAACTGACCGCGCTAAATCCTGACCAGTTGAAATTTATCTTTGAAACAATTACAGCAGGGACTGTGGCAGAGGGAGCAATGTATGACATCAGGGTCATCAAACTTTCTATAACCTGCAAGAAA